>JBOFBL010000435.1:0-10996 GCA_051645545.1 Casimicrobium sp.
GCGCGTAGTGATCGATGACATGGAGCCTCCTTGTGTTGTTGTGTGAGTCGTATCGTACGACACTTTGTGAAGCGTCCCCGCGAAGGCGGGGACGCTCCCACAGTTTGATCGCGACGAGCGCGGCTCCTAATAGAATCGAGGTTTTCGAACCGTGCTTTTCACCGACACCGCTCATGTTCTCGTCGGAATTTCTTCTTCGCGCGCGACACCTTCGGGTGACAAACGACATCACCCTGTTCGCGTGATTCGACGTTCTTTTGCGTAAATTTTAAGCAAGCGTCCCTCGAAGCACTGCGACAAAAGCAAATCCCAGCACTTTTCTCTCTCGCACCATTTAATTGGGCGATACGATGAATAAAGTGTATTTTCGAAAAATATTTAATTTAGCGTGATCGCCCAATTAAATTGGGCGGTACGCAATAGAGCTGGAATATGGAAAAACTACAGTCTGTCCGGGGCATGAACGACGTTCTCCCCGATGAATCCCGCAAGTGGGAATTTTTTGAAGAGACCGTCACCAAGATCGCGCGGCAATACGGTTATCGCAACATGCGCGCGCCGATCGTTGAGCACACGCCGCTATTCGTTCGCGCCATCGGCGACGTGACCGACATCGTCGAGAAGGAGATGTATTCCTTCGAAGATAAATTGAACGGCGAAAAGCTCACGTTGCGACCTGAGTTGACTGCGGGTCTGGTGCGCGCGGCGATTGAGGCGAACCTCACGTACAACGGACCGGTTCGCATTTACACAATGGGCGAGGTATTCCGCCACGAGCGTCCACAGAAGGGGCGCTATCGTCAGTTCAATCAATTCGACGTTGAGTGTTTCGGCTTCGAAGGGCCGGATGTTGACGCGGAATTGATGATCATGACGGCGCGCATTTGGAAAGCGCTTGGCATCAACGATGTGCGCCTCGAAATCAATTCGCTGGGCAACACCGAAGAGCGCAACGCGTATCGCGCGAAACTTATTGCGTATTACGAAACAAACATGACGGCGCTCGACGACGAAGCGAAGCGTCGTTTGCACACGAATCCGATGCGCATTCTCGACAGCAAAGTCGCGAGTGTGATCGAGGTGAACAAAGGCGCGCCGAACTTGCTTGATTCGCTTGAAACGGAATCGCGCGCGCATTTCGATGGTTTGCAGCAGCTGCTCACCGAAGCTGGTGTTGCATTCGTCGTGAATCCACGCATCGTTCGCGGCATGGATTACTACAACCGCACCGCGTTCGAATTCGTTACGGAGCGCTTCGGAAATCCGCTCACGGTCTGCGGCGGCGGCCGCTACGACGGTCTTTTCGAACAGTTGGGCGGCAAGCCGACACCCGGCATCGGCTACGGCATGGGCGTCGAGCGCGTGCTCATGATGATCGAAGACTCGGTCGTGTTTGGGCAGTTGGACGCCTACCTCGTGCACGCAGGCGAGGCCGCGCGCGTGGCTGCCGGAAAACTCGCAGAAGCCTTGCGCGATGCGGGTTTGGCAGTCGCGCAACACGCCGGTGGCGGCAGCTTCAAGAGCCAAATGAAGAAGGCCGACGCAAGCGGTGCGCGTTTCGCCCTGATCGTAGGCGACAACGAAGCGGCGGCGGGTACGGTGGCGGTCAAACCGCTGCGCGATGCGTCTGGTGCGCCTATTCAAGGCGAACAAGCGATAATTACGGGTTTATCAGTCGCGGCGCACCTTCGCGCGGCGAAATAGTCAAACGTGCGGCGCTCGATGCGCCGCGCTAACACTACCCCCGAAAACCGAACTTCGAAACCCGACATGGCTGCATACGATCTCGACGAACAAGAAAAAATTGGTGACCTTAAAGCATGGTGGAACCGTAATGGCAACATCGTGACCGGCATCGTGGTCGTGCTCGCGCTCGCAGTCGCGGGCACGCAGGGCTACAAGTGGTGGAGCAAAAAGCAAGCGGCTGAAGCGAGCACGCTCTACTTCGCGATTAGCGAAGGCATCGGTAAGAACGAAACTGCGAAGGTTAAAGACGCGACGACGCAGTTGCTCGAAAAATTCCCGAGCACGGGTTTTGCACCGCGCGGTGCGCTGCTCGCGGCGAAGGCTGCGTTCGATGCGGGCGACCTTGACGGCGCGAAGAAAAACCTTGAATGGGTCGTTGCCAATAGCAAAGAGGACGAGCTCAAAAACATTGCCCGTCTGCGTTTGGCCTCTGTCCTCATGGACAAGAAAGAATTCGACGGCGCGCTTGCGGCGCTCGATGGCAAACATCACGAGGCGTTTGCGGGCTTGTTCCTCGACGCACGCGGCGATGTGTTCAAACTACAAGGCAAATTCGCGGATGCGAAAACTGCGTACGAAGAAGCACTCAAGAAACTCGATGCAAAAGGCTCACAAAAGCAGTTGACGCAGCTCAAGCTCGATAGCTTGCCGACTGCGGCAGTTGCCGCGGTTGCGGTGCCGGCAGCCGCACCAGCGACTACGCCAACACCCGCCGCTGCACCAGAGAAGGCTGCAGCGCCTGCTGCGCCCGCAAAGCCTGCCGCCCCTGCGACCGAAACCAAAAAGTAAATCACGCGATGCAACGACTTTCTCGCCTAGCAGCTTTTTCCGCTATCGCTCTATTTACTGGGGCGATCAGCGGATGTAGCTATATTCCGTGGCTCGGCTCTTCAAACGCGAAGCCCCAATTACCTAAGGCTGACGGCGCCAGCGCCGTTACCCCGGCGTGGACGGTTTCAGTGGGCGGTTCGCACACGAGCGCGCTTGTGCCAGCAGTGGCCGATGGCAGAGTCTACGTAGCGCATCCCGATGGCACGATCCTCGTGGTGGACGAGAAAACCGGTGCGCAAAACGCACGTTTTTCGTTGCCCGCAGGCTCGGGCAAGATCGGCGGCGGTGTTGGCGTCGGCGGCGGCCTGGTGATCGTTTCCACGCAAAAAGCAGAAGTATTTGCCTTTGATGCAAGCAGCATTGGCGGCGCGCCGAAGTGGCGCGTACGTGTGCCCACGGAATCGATTGTGCCCGCAGCCGTTTCCGACGGCGTTGTCGTCGTACCCACCATCGACGGCAATATTGTCGGGCTCGACGCCAAAGACGGTTCGCGTAAATGGGTCGTGCAGCGCCAGATTCCCGCGCTCACAGTTCGCGCGGGCTCAACGCCTGTTGCGACACGCGGTGGCGCATTTGTCGGAACGCCCACCGGTCGCCTGCTCGCATTCGACTTGGTGACTGGTGCGATTGGCTGGGAAGCAACGGTTGCCAACCCAAAGGGCGCTTCTGAGCTCGAGCGTTTGATCGATGTGGCGGGTCGCCCTGCGCTTAACGCCCAAGTGGCTTGCGCCGCTGCGTACCAGGGGCGCGTCGCCTGCTTCGATTTGCAACGCGGCACGCCAGTGTGGTCGCGCGACATTGGTTCGCTCTCAGGCGTAGTGCTCGACGACAAACACGCCTACGTGACGGACGACAAAGGTGTGGCCTACGCGCTCGATCGCTCGACGGGCGGCACCATCTGGAAACAAGACGTACTTGCAAGCCGCATCGCTACCGGCGTTGCACTTGTTGGGCAAAGCTATCTGGTGCTCGACAATGAAGGCAACGTGCACACGCTCGATAAAGCCACCGGTCGCATCACCGGTCGCAGCCTCGGCACCACAAAAGTCGTAGGCGGGTTAGCGCAAGGCGAGAGCCTTGCGTACGCGCTCACGAGCGGCGGACAATTGGTCGCCTTCGGCGGCAGATAAAAAACAAAGGTGATCGAACTTGCTACCCACCGTCGCGCTCGTCGGTCGCCCCAACGTCGGCAAATCTACCCTCTTCAATCGGCTCACCAAGACGCGTAACGCACTGGTCGCCGACTTTCCTGGACTAACCCGCGATCGACAATACGGCAAAGGCCGTGTCGATGATCGCGAATTCGTCGTGATCGACACCGGCGGTTTCGAGCCTGTTGCCAAAGAAGGCATCCTCAAGGAAATGGCGCGGCAGACGATGCAGGCGCTTGACGAAGCCGACATCGTAATCTTCATTGTCGATGGTCGCGCGGGCGTGACGCCGCAGGATTCGCGCATTGCAACCATGCTGCGCAAACTCGGTCGCCCCGTGTACCTCGCCGTCAACAAAACCGAAGGCATGCAAGAGGCACGCGTTACCGCCGAATTCTTCGAGCTTGGCATCGGCACGCCCTATGGCATCTCGGCGGCGCATGGCGAGCGCGTCAACGCACTGCTCGAATTCGCACTTGAAGAACTGGATGCGAAGAACGCGCCGAAGGCCACTGCCGAGCGCGACGAAAACCAAGACGAAGACGTCGTTGCCGAGCCCTACGAAGGTGAAGGTGAAGGCGCTGGAGAAAACGGCGAGCCCATCATTGCGGAGCGCCCGCACAAAAGCAAAATCGCAGTCATCGGCCATCCGAACGTCGGTAAGAGCACACTAGTCAATGCCCTGCTCGGTGAAGAACGCGTGATCGCGTTCGACGAACCGGGCACGACACGCGATTCGATTTACCTCGATTTCACTTATAAAAATCGCGACTATGTTTTGATCGATACGGCGGGCGTCAGAAAACGCGGCAAGGTCACCGAGGCGATCGAAAAATTCTCGGTCATCAAGACGCTGCAAGCGATCGAAGACGCGAATGTCGTGGTCTTCATGATCGATGCGACGCTCGGCGTCACGGAACACGACGTACAGCTTGCGGGATTCATTCAAGAGGCCGGTCGCGCGCTCGTGATTTGTCTCAACAAATGGGATATCGCCGACGCCGATGCTCGGAAAAAACTCAAAGACGATTGCGAGCGAAAGCTGTATTTCATCGATTACGCCGAAACACTCACGATTTCCGCGCGCACCAAGCAGGGGCTCGACAAAGTGATGGTCGCAGCCAACCGCGCCATCGCCTCGGCGTTCAAAAAACTACCCACACCGAAGCTCACCCGAGCGCTGCAAGATGCCGTGATGAAACAGCAGCCGCCGCGCGTGGGTGCCGTGCGCCCGAAAATGCGTTACGCCCATCAGGGCGGCAGCAATCCGCCACTCATCGTGATCCACGGCAGCGCAATCGACAAGCTATCGGCGACCTATTTGCGCTATCTCGTCGGTCACTTTACCGAGGCCTTCGAACTCAAGGGAACACCGATTCGCATTGAGACCCGAGTGGGGCACAACCCATTCGCAGGTATCGAAACTCCTCGCACCGGAAAGAAAAGGCGCTAACATCGGGTGTTCGTGCGTTGTCGTTCCCAAAAAGCGGCAACGAAAGAGCTTCGGAAAAATGGTTGAACTAGTTCGGTTCACCACCATCTGAGAGATAGCGGACACAAAAAGCTGCAGCGATCCTGAAGTTTTGCGAGTCAACCCAACAATAATTGGCGGAGAATAAGAAGTGAGCAATAAAGGACAATCCCTCCAAGATCCTTTCCTCAACACCCTGCGCAAAGAGCACGTTCAAGTCTCGATTTATCTCGTGAACGGTATCAAGCTGCAAGGCCAGGTCGAATCCTTCGATCAATACGTGGTTCTTCTTAAGAACACCGTCACGCAAATGGTTTACAAACACGCGATCTCAACGATCGTGCCTGCGCGAGCCGTATCTATCCCGCATGGGGACGAAACACCTGAGTGACGAGCAGCCGGAGAACACCTCCGGCACTTCAGCCGCCAATGCTCGCAGCGCGCGTGAGCCAAACGCCACGCGTGCGTCTGATCGTGGCGGTTTGCAATTCGAGCGCAAGCGCGGCAACGACCGCGCTGTACTCGTTCAGCTTGCGCTTGGAAAGTCGCTCGCGTCCGACGTTGCCGACGATCTCGAAGAATTGCAGGCGCTGGTGAGCTCCGCCGGTGCCGACGTGGTCGGCACAGTCACTGGCAAACGCGATACGCCCGATCCCGCGCTCTTTGCCGGTAGCGGCAAGGTGGTCGAAATTGCGAACACCGCGAGCGATGGCGAGGCCGAGCTTGTGATCTTCAATCATTCGCTCTCCGGCGTGCAAGAGAGAAATCTCGAACGCGAGCTGCAGTGTCGCGTCGTCGACCGCCGCGCGTTGATCCTCGATATCTTCGCGCAACGCGCGCGCAGCGCCGAAGGCAAGCTCGCCGTCGAGCTCGCGCAGTTGCAGCACATGTCCACGCGCCTCGTACGCGGCTGGGCTCACTTAGAGCGTCAGCGCGGCGGCATCGGCCTGCGCGGGCCTGGCGAGAAGCAGCTTGAGATGGATCGCCGCATCATTGGCGACAAAATTCGCGGGCTGAAAGAGCGACTCGAAAAGGTCGAGCGCCAACGCCGCACGCAGCGCCGTCAGCGCGAGCGTTCGCGCACGATATCGATCGGCATCGTCGGCTACACCAACGCAGGGAAAAGCACGCTGTTCAACCGCTTGACCGCATCGCGCACGTACGCTGCGGATCAGTTGTTTGCAACGCTCGACACCACCGTGCGCAAGCTCTTCGTCCCCGATGCGCAGCCTCTCGTTGTTTCAGATACGGTGGGTTTCGTTCGCTCATTGCCACATGAACTGGTCGACGCGTTTAAAGCAACCCTACTTGAGGCCGTGCAATCCGATTTGCTATTGCACGTTGTCGATGGTGCGAGCGAGCAGCGTGAGCAACAAATCGAAACAGTGAACATGGTGCTCGACGAAATTGGCGCGGCGGACGTGCCTCGCTTGATCGTCGTCAACAAATGCGATTTGGCGGGGCTTACCGGCGAGATGGGACGCATCGAACTCGATCCGACGAGCAAGCTTCCCGCCCGCGTGTTCGTCTCCGCGCGCACCGGCGAGGGTATTCCTGCGCTGCGCGACGCCTTGCAAATACACTTCCCACGCCAAACTACAATGTCTGACAGTGGATTCAAATCGGAGCCCGCAGCCGCGTAAAGTCGGAGCCCGCAGCCGCTTAACGCGTCGGACGTGTATCCGCGACTCATCGATCATCTTCAGAAGTCACATAGCATGAACCTTACTTCGGGCAACCCGCTCGCAAAGCTCTGGGATCGCATCAAGCTCTCGCTCAATGACCCGCAATGGGGTCGCAAGTCGGGCGATAAACCCAGCTCGCCTTCGTCTGGTGATGGCGGTACGCCGCCGCCACCTCCGCCTCCTTCCGAGCCACCGCGCAATAGCGGTGGTGGCGGTAAGAAGCCCGATGGCCCGCCCGATCTCGACGAAATCTTGAAAAAGGTCAGCGATAAAGTCAGCGGTATTTTTGGCGGCAAGCCTAGCGGCAATCGTCGTCCGCCGTCGAGCGGTGGCCCGCAAATGCCAACGATCTCGCCCAAATTCGCGGCTGGCGGTATGTTGCTCTTCGGCCTCGCCGCCGTCGGTCTGTGGCTCGCGAGTGGCTTCTATCAAATCGTTGAAGGCCAACGCGGCATCGTGCTTCGTTTCGGCAAATTTTCGAAAGAAACAACGGCTGGTTTGAATTGGCATATGCCGTGGCCGATTGAAAAAGTCGAGAAAGTGAACTTGAATCAGGTTCGCGCGGTGGACATCGGTTTTCGCGGTACGCAAAAAAATCGCGATGCAAAACAAGCGCAGATGCTGACCGAAGATTTGAACATCATCGACATCACGTTCTCGGTGCAATACTTTTTGACCGATGCGAAGGCGTATGTTTTCAATCATCGCAAGCCTGACGATGCCGTCGTTCAAGCTGCCGAGACGGCAATGCGCGAAGTTGTTGGCAAGCGCAAAATGGATTTCCTTCTCAATCAAGGGCGCGAAGAATTTGCGGCGGCCACACAGAAGCTCATGCAAGAGCTCTTGGTTCGCTATGGCACTGGCATTCAAATCAGCAAGCTCAACTTGCAAACAGTCGCCGCACCAGAAGCGGTGATTGAAGCGTTCCAGGACGTCGTGAAGGCGCAGCAAGATCGCGATCGTTTTATTAACGAAGGTCAGGCGTACGCTAATCGCGTGATTCCAGAAGCGCGCGGTCGCGCCTCGCGCTTGCTCGAAGAAGCCTCTGGCTACGAACAAAGCGTCGTGGCACGCGCGCAAGGTGACGCATCGCGCTTCACTTCAATCGTTGCGGAATACAACAAGTCACCTGGCGTGACTCGCGAGCGTTTGTATCTCGACATGATGCAATCGGTGCTCGGAAATACAAGCAAAGTACTCGTCGATCAAAAGCAAGGCGGACAGAGCCTGCTCTACCTTCCGCTCGACAAACTCATCGCTGGGACGCGTGAATCGGCGGGTGGCTACGCACCGCAAGAATCGATCGTGCCGCGCACGACCAACGATGGCTCAAGCGCGCCCGTTGAACCACCGACCTCGCGTGTGCCCGCAACGCGCGAGAGCGGAACGCGCACCGGTCGCGAAGCGCGCGGCGAGACGAGATAAGACGAGGAGCAGATCATGAACAAAATCGGACCGATCATCACCGTCATCCTCGTGGGTATTTTTGCAGCGTCGCAAGCGCTCTTCGTTGTCGACGAGCGCGAATTCGCGATGATTTCGCAGTTCGGCGAAGTCGTAGACATTCAAGACAAGCCGGGGCTCGCATGGAAAGTACCTTTCGTGCAAAACGTGCGCAAATACGAAAAACGTATCCTGACACTCGACAGCCCCGACTCAGAGCGCTTCAACACGAAAGAGAATCAGCCTGTGCAGGTTGACTCATTCGTCAAATGGCAAATCTCCAACGCGAAAGAATTCTTCACATCGGTTCAAGGCGATGAGCGCGCAGCCGAGCGACGCATCGGGCAAACGGTGACATCGCTGTTGCGAGAAGAATTCGGTCGTCGCACGCTGCTTGAAGTGATCTCCGGCGAACGCGAAAAAATCATGGCTAACGTACGCACGGCTGCCGAAGCCGATGCCAGCAAGATCGGCGTGAAGATTGTGGACGTGCGCCTAAAGCGCGTCGATCTCGACGAATCGGTGACCTCGCGCGTGTTCGATCGTATGCGATCCGAGCGTCAACGCGTTGCCGCAGAGCTTCGCTCAACCGGTAACGCCGATGGCGAAAAAATTAAAGCTGACGCCGACAAGCAAGCACAGGTGATCCTGGCCGATGCGTACAAAAAAGCGCAAGAAATGCAGGGTGCAGGCGACGCCAAAGCCGCTGCAATCTACAGCGCAGCGTATGGCCAGAATGCAGAGTTCTATTCGTTCTACCGTTCGCTTGATGCGTACAAGGCATCATTCAAGAACAAGAGCGATGTGATGGTGCTCGATCCAAGCGCAGATTTCTTTAAATTCTTGCGTCAAGGTTCACGCGCGAAGTAGTTTGCACTTCGCGCAGGACGAAAGACCCGTGACGAATAACGCAGAGCTTTGTCGTTTTCGTTCCGCTGACCTAGTCGACATGTTTGCACGATTGAGTATGCGACAGCAGAAGAACGAGCTCTATCGTCATTCGTCCTTCGTCTTTCGTCCTTGAAGCAATGGATTTCCTCGCTGCCCTCTGCTTAGTCCTCGTCGTCGAAGGACTGATGCCCTTTCTCGCGCCGAAAGCGTGGCGGGAAACGGTCACTAAAGTTGCGCAATTCAGTGATGGTCAGCTGAGAATGGTCGGGCTCATTTGCATCGTGCTCGGACTCATTTCGTACTGGGCGATGACTTCGTTTTCGTAGTTCCAGAAACTACACTTGACGCCCAATTTAATGGGGCATTAAATCGAATTATAGCAGTTATCAATATTTGATAAAAATCATTGTATCGCCCAATTAAATTGGGCAATAGCGAATTAAGCCATTAGCGAATTAACGATGAAATATGTTGCTCGCTCATGTACTCAGCGCTCTGCATTTCAGTAAGTCGCGATGCAGTACGGGCGAATTCAGAAAGCACACGACGCGTGTCGGCATCCTTCACTGAATCATCCACTTTCGAGATTTCGACGAGCGGCGCGGCCGCACTCATCACGAGTTTCACGCGATGATCGTAGAGCACGTCGATCAGTAATGTAAACCGCCGAATCACGTTCGCGTCGCGCGTTGCAAGCATCGGCACGTTCGAAAGAATCAAGGTGTGATTCGCTTGTGCGAGCTCGAGGTAATCGAGCTGCGAACGCGGCGTTTCGCAAAGCGCAGCAAAGTCGAACCAGATTACGCCTTCACCGCGTTTGCGCAACACAATCTCGCGATCATAGAGGCGAATCGATTTGTCGGGCAAGGTCTTCGTCACGAGCGCATTGAACGTGTGATTCAACGCGGCCTCCGCAACCGCATCGAGCGGCGCGTGGTACACGCGATCTTGCTCCAACGTACGACGACGGTAATCGATACCGCTATCGACTTCGACCACATCCATCTTCGCCAGAATCAAATCGATCGTCGGCAAGAAATTTTGTCGCTGCAAACCGTCGGGATAGAGTTTCGACGGATGGTAATTCGAGGTCATCACAAACACGATGCCATTCTCAAAGCAATGCGACAACAAACGCCCGAGGATCATCGCATCCGCAATGTCGCTCACGTGAAATTCATCGAAACAAATAAGTCGATAGCGTTCAGCGAGTCGCTCCGCCACTGCAACCAACGGATCGGCCTCGTGCTTAAGCGTTTTGAGTTCCTCGTGCACGCTACGCATGAACGCGTGGAAATGCACGCGCGTCTTGCGACGAATCTTCGACGCGCCGTAGAACGTATCCATCAACAGCGACTTGCCGCGCCCAACGCCGCCGTAGAAATAAACGCTCTTCGGCACTTCAGGATTCGAGAAGATGCGGCCGATCAAGGACGCGCGTTTTGTTTTGAACGCGGTGAGTTCGTCGTTCAAGCGCGCGAGTCGTTCGGCGGCGCGCTGCTGCGCGGCGTCCAGTGTGATACCGCGTTCGGTGCAGAGTTTTGTGAGCGCAGCGAGCAAACTAGCCCCCTCTCCCCTCGCGGGAGACGGTTGGGGTGAGGGGGTTGTTAGGGCTATTGTTCATTCGTAGCGGTGAGAAGGGCCGAGAGCCCCCTCACCCTACCCTCTCCCGCGAGGGGAGAGGGGAACGCGTGCAAGCGTCAAGTTCCAATTTAGAAATTAAGCGTACGCTTATCCACCGCCAACGCCGCCTCTTTCGTCGCCTCAGAGAGCGTCGG
>JBOFBL010000436.1:0-3643 GCA_051645545.1 Casimicrobium sp.
GCCGTTGGCGGGGGCGGAGGCGGTGGGGGTGCTGGCGGCGGCGGCGCAGTGGACACCGGTGGCGCGTCATCGCCACCGCTGCCGCACGCCACCATTGTGGTTGCGATCGCGATTGCGAGTAAAGTTGATTTGATAGGCGTGCGCGCAATTGCGCCAAGCAGCTGCTTCATAATCGGTCTCCGAGTCGTTGAAATAGATATTCGTGTTAACCAAACGCGCGTAAAGCCGCTTCGGCGATTTCGGTGCCCGCATCTTCCTGAACGAAATGCCCCGCGTTCGGATACTCCACAGGAAGCGGGCAATTGCGAATGAGTTTTTGCATTACGTTCATCACCGGCGGCCCGAGCAATTCGTCTTGCACCCCCACCGCCATAAAGCTTTTTCCGTTCCACTGCGAACCCCACCAGGTAACTGCATCGCGCGAGATCGCAGCGCCCTCTTCAGTCGGCGTGATCGGAACGATGATTGGAAAACGTCGCGCACCGGCTTCGTAGGTGAGATCGGGAAACGGAGCGTTGTAGTTCGCAGCGACCGTTGGCGTTGCAGTTTTGGCGCCTTGACGCATGATTTGTTCGACGTCCACATCGGTCACTCGTAACCAGCGTTCGCGTCGCGCTTGCGAAAGCGTGACGAAATTCGAGAGGGTTGGATCGAGCGGCTCTCCCGTCGCGAAAATCGTATTCATGATGATCAATCGCGAAAAGCGTTCGGGCATCGCAGGTGGAATCGTCAAGCCGAGCAAACCACCCCAATCCTGTATGACGAATGTGACGTTTTGCAAATTCAGTTGACGAATGAACTCCAGCATCGATTCGCGATGAAACGTAAACGTGTATGTGCTGTCGGCAATCGGCTTATCCGATTTGCCGAAGCCGAACCAATCGGGCGCGATCACGCGATGCCCCGCCGCCTCGAACACGTTGATCATCTTGCGATAGAGGTAGCTCCACGAAGGCTCGCCATGCAAACAGAGAAATGTGTGTGTCGCGTTCTTCGGACCGGTGTCGACATAGTGCATTCGCATGCCGTTGATCGTTAGATAGTTCTCCGCGTACGGAAAATCGGTGATGCCAGCAAAGCGTGACGCAGGCGTCGTCAAGAACGTGGCTGACGCTGGCGGTGGCGGTGGTGGAGGTGGCGGCGGCGGTGGAGCAGGAGGCTGAGGAGGTGGTGCGTCCTCTCCACCTCCGCATCCGGGTAGTAAGCTTGTCGCGAGACCAATGCCGCTGACCGCAAGTGAGCGGCTGAGGAGTAAGCGGCGTTTTGCGTCGAGTGGCATCATCATTGTCACTCGCTTCAGTTGCTCGAAGCGCTTGTAGCGCTACCTGAATTGCGAGCGCCGCGGCCACCTTTGCCGCGTGAATCGGCGGCGGCTTTCAATTTTTCTTTGCAGGCCGCGCTGACTTTACTTTCGTTTTCTTTCAGGCACTTGGCAATACGCCCATCTCCGCGCTCAACGCCTGCGCACAAGGTTTTCACATCGTCGGCGCAGGCCTTCATCGCGTCGCGCTGTTGCGCGAATGCGCTTGTTGCGATCGTCAAGCTCAAGAAGACAGTGGCGGCGGTAATGATTCGAGTTTTCATGTCAATCCTTTGTTGGTGAGGGAAATTTGAGTGGCGCGGTTACGCGCGTAACAGTCCACTGATCGGTTGAAGTTTTCGATCGGGTGCGATCGCTTTCGCAAGCGTGTGAGGTGCGGCCTTCCAGTGATCGGCAAGGGCGCTTGCGAGTACGGCGAAGGTGTCGGTCGTGCCACGCAAGTCGCGTTGCTCATGGAGCTGATTGGTCGCGAGACCTGGCCAATCGGCGACCACGCGACCACCGGCGATTGCACCGCCTAGCAAGAACATTGCGGCGCCAGTGCCGTGATCGGTACCGCCTGAGCCATTGGCGCGCGCGGTACGTCCGAATTCGGTGACGATCGCAACGACGGTGGTCTTCCAGTGTTCGCCAAGGTCGCGACGTAGTGTTTCAATCGTCGAGTCGAGCACCTTGAGCGCACGCCCCGGAATCCCCAATGGCGACGATTGCGTTGCGTGGCTATCCCAACCGTCCATGTCGATCACTGCTACACGTGGGCCTTTAGCAATCGACAAGAGTTTCGCCGCGCTTTCGGCGGCTTCGATCCAAGGGTGCGCGTTACCGGACGCATCGTCGCTGCGATGCGGTTGTCTGAGCGCGGTATTGGCGCGCTCAGCCATTGCAGCAAGATCACTGTGCTGCGCATACATGCGTGCGATGCGCGCCAAAGTGTCGTCGTTTACGCGGCGCAAATAGTGGGGCGTACGATTGCTAACGAGGGCACGCCCCTGTAGCACGAGCGGCACGTTGCCGCTCAACGCAACAGCAAGCTCCCGATCGCCGCGATTGGCGGCTAACAAAGCGCGATTCAACCAACCATCGTTCAAACTAAACGGCATCGACGCACCTGTCTCAAGCATGTTCTGTGCATCGAAATGCGAACGTTGTCGATAAGGTGTGGCCACTGCATGCACTACAAGCATTTCTTGCTTTAGATAAAGCGCGTATATCGATTTCAATGCGGGATGCAACGCAAAAAAGCTGTCGAGTCGCAACGCTGCGTCCGCGCCCTTTGTTGGAAACGCAAGCGCACCGCGAGTCGATTCGAATAATGGGTCACCGATTGCAGGCACGGCGGTTAAGCCATCGAGTCCGCCGCGTAATTGAATCAGTACGAATCGCGAATCGTTTGCATTCGACGCGTTTGTCGCCGACGCGCGGCTCGCGGCAAGCGGGCCTACCACGGCAAGACTTACCGAGGACGCCAAAAATTGACGGCGCGAAAAGGTGAGGTGTTTCATGTGCGCAAAAACTCCGGTGAAGCAAGAAAGAGCACGAGCGCTTGCGCCCCCGTTTCGGCGCGATTGATTTCCTGTTGTGTGTGCTCCGACAAGAGCGCCGAGAACGAGCGCGCAGCCAAGGCGCGGGCATCGATCGTCGAAGGCAATTGCGACGCTAGCTTTTCACACCATTCGATGCGTGCTAACAATTGATCGGGGCCGAGCCAGGTTGCGCTGTCGTCAGACCAGCCTTTAGGCGATGGTGCGAACCACGTGACTTGACCGAGCGATTCGAGTTGACTGCGAATCGCCTCGCCGTTCGGGGCCGAGATGCCAAGCGTTCGCCACGCAGCCACACTAAACTCGTCGGGACGTTTCGCGCGACCGGGCGCATCGTCGCGCCAAATTGCATTCGTGTTGAGCATCGCGATCGCGGTTTGCCGTAAGTCGCCGCGACTATCGGTGTACGCTTTTGCGACCAACGCGATATCGCTGTCGATCGGGAAGCCTGCGCCGAAATGTTCTAAAAGTTTTTTTGCGAGATGGCGCGCAGTCGATGGATGCAAAGCGAGATCGGTCGCAATCGCCTCTGCCTGAGCCGCTCCTTCCTGCGTGTAACGCTTACTCAGTACGGTTCGCACGCCAGACTCGTGAGCATCGACGCTAAACGCGAATTGAGCGTTCCGTCCGCTCAATCCCCAACCAGTCAGCGCGAGCGCGAACTCACCAACATCGGCTTGCGAATAAACACTGCGGTCGCCGATGGTGTGCAGTTCGAGCGCTTCGCGCGCAAGGTTTTCGTTGACGCCCGTGCGTTTCATCTGCCCGAACCCGCTGCCAA
>JBOFBL010000437.1:0-2042 GCA_051645545.1 Casimicrobium sp.
TCGCATAGGGAATTTCGTCGTTGCCGATGGCGGCCATCATCGATTCGTCGTCGCCTGCCGAATCGCTTACGAACTGAATTTGCGGATGCTTTTCCGCAAGTGCGATTAGCAATGGATGCGACGCAATCCGTGCGCTTACAACGACGCGCTTCGGTACTAGTTCTGCGAGCGATTTTGGTTGAAACTTCTGCGGCGCATGCAACAAAATCCACGCGCTTTCGTGATACTTCGTTTTCGTAGCCACTTCGTTTGACGAAGCTCCCGCACTCGTGCCGATGGCGACGACATCGAGCTCGCCACGCGCCAATGCTGCCCGTGCTTCGTCCGGTGTTTTGAACGTGTGCCACTGCGCTTCGCTTTTTTGCGTGGTGGCGAATGCCGATACTAAATCGTATTCGAGCCCGACGCGCTCGCCGTTTGGATCCGTGTAATACACCGTTGGATGCGTCATCACGCCGATGCGTAGCGTCGATTGGGCGTGTAGTGCACGACGCGCCGCCTCGGAGCGCTCACGTGCGTGTCGATCAAGCGCATCAAATACCGCAAACGGGAGCCAGACGACGCCGATCGCCAACAGCAGTACCGATACAAAGCGCACGAAGTTTTTCAAGAGCTGGCGGACTTCCTCGCGGGTGGAAATTGAGTATACGGGGCAAGATGGCGTGACGACTTATAATTCGAAGTGGTGGGTCGCCCCGCATGTTCAAGCTATGAACCTGGTCAGGTCCGGAAGGAAGCAGCCATAGTGGTGTAGGGCAGTGCCGGGGGAACGGCTCACCACTTTTCTTTTGCGTTTTGCGGCGCGCTCGCCGCGTTGCAACCGACTCGCCGTACTTGCGTACTGTCTTCGTCGGTTGCGCCTTGCGATCATCGCCGCAAAACGCAAAAGTCGGTCTCTGATTCGACATTGCGCGCCTGTGGCGCGCTTTGTTTTTGTAGGAGCGGCTCTGCCGCGATATGCCGTGGTGGGCACCATCATTTATCGCGGCATAGCCGCTCCTACAACGTGTGCCGCCTACAATTGGTCTTCGTGTCTTAAGCGCTATCGAACACCATCGTGTCCTCCCTCGCCCTCGCTCGCAAATATCGCCCGAAGAGCTTCGCTGATCTGAAGGGGCAGGAACACGTTGTGAAAGCGCTCTCGCACGCGCTGGAGACCGGGCGTTTGCATCAAGCCTATTTGCTGACTGGCACACGCGGCATTGGCAAAACGACGATCGCGCGCATTCTCGCGAAGACCTTGAATTGCGAAACCGGTGTGACGCCATCGCCTTGCGGCGTGTGTCAATCTTGCGTTGATATCGATGCCGGTAGGTTTCCCGATTTGATTGAACTCGATGCGGCGTCGAACACCGGCGTCGACAACATGCGCGAGATCATCGATAACGCGCGCTATGCGCCGACCGCGGGGCGCTACAAGGTGTATCTCATCGATGAGGTACACATGCTTTCGAAAAGCGCGTTCAACTCGATGTTGAAAACGCTCGAAGAGCCACCCGAGCATGTGAAATTCGTGCTTGCGACGACCGATCCGCAGAAGATTCCGGTGACGGTGCTCTCGCGTTGTTTGCAATTCAATTTGAAGGCGTTTCCGCCGGAGCGCGTCGCCGAGCAATTGGATAAAGTGCTCACGGCGGAGAACGTGCCGTTCGATGCGAAAGCCTTGCGACTGATTGGCGACGCAGCGAACGGCTCGATGCGCGATGCGCTTTCGATTACCGATCAGGCGATTGCCTTCGGTCACGGCAAAGTCGACGAAGCGCAAGTGCGACAAATGCTCGGCAGTGTCGATCGCGATTTCGTCTGGCGCGTGCTCGATGCGGTGATTGCGAAGGACGCGAAAGCGCTCGACGAAGAATGTGATCGTTGTTTCGAAAACGCACTCGCAGCGGACGACGCACTTGCGCAACTCGCGCGTGCGCTGCATCGTGTGGCGCTGTTTCAAGCGGTGCCTGAATCGGTCGATCAAGACGATCCCGATCATCCGCACATCGCGCGCACCGCCGCTGCAATCGACGGTGAAACTGCGCAGCTTTACTACC
>JBOFBL010000438.1:0-4456 GCA_051645545.1 Casimicrobium sp.
TCGATTTTCATCATCGTGTACTACATGGTGATGGGCATCATCTCGGCGCTCGCGCTCGCGATGAACGTGCTGTTACTCATCGCAATCTTGTCGATGTTGCAGGCAACGCTCACGCTGCCGGGCATTGCTGCGATCGCGCTCACGCTCGGTATGGCGATTGACGCCAACGTGCTGATCAACGAACGCATACGAGAAGAATTGCGCAACGGTGCAAAGCCGCAAGAGGCGATCGCCGCCGGTTTCGATCGCGCATGGGCGACGATTCTGGACTCGAACATCACAACGCTTATTGCGGGTATCGCGCTCTTCGCGTTCGGTACGGGTCCTGTGAAAGGATTTGCGATTGTTCACTGTTTGGGTATCTTGACGTCGATGTTCTCTGCCGTGTTCTTCGCACGCGGTCTCGTGAACCTCGTTTACGGCGCCCGCAAAAAACTCGAGAAGATTTCGATCGGCACGGTGTGGCGCCCCGATAGCGTCGTCACCAAACCGGCGATCTCGGACGCCAACTAATCGACAGCCGCAAGAAAAAGGAAACACATCATGGAATTTTTCCGCTTCAAACGCGACCTGCCGTTTATGAAATATGCGTTGATCTTCAACGCGATTTCGCTCGTCACTTTCTTGATCGCCGTTGGCGCGCTCGCCTACAAAGGCCTGAACTTCGGTATCGATTTCAAAGGCGGCACGGTTGCCGAATTGCATTTCAACAAGAACGCCGACGTGCCTGCGGTGCGCGCCGCCGTCGAATCGCTCAACACGGGCGAAGCGTTTGTGCAGAACTTTGGC
This sequence comes from Casimicrobium sp., assembly GCA_051645545.1. Lineage (GTDB taxonomy): Bacteria > Pseudomonadota > Gammaproteobacteria > Burkholderiales > Casimicrobiaceae > Casimicrobium. Next base: position 790 of record JBOFBL010000438.1, read on the forward strand.
TCGCCAACGGAAGTGCTGGTGCGTTTGCCGATCGTGCAGAGCATTTCGAACGCACAGATGGGCGAGAACTTGTTCAAAGCGATTTGCGGATCGACGCGCACTGTGAATGATGCAAAAAATGCGTGCGGCGAGGGCGCGGAAAAAATCGAATTGAAACGCGTCGAATTCGTCGGCGGTCAGGTCGGTCGTGAACTCTTCGAAAGCGGCGCGCTCGCGCTTCTACTCGTGATTGTTGGCATCATGATTTACCTGGCGATTCGCTTCGAATGGCGTTTTGCGGTTGCTGCGATCATCGCGAACTTGCACGACGTCATCATTATTTTGGGACTCTTTGCGATCTTCGGTTGGGAATTTAATCTGCCGGTGCTCGCCGCGTGTTTGGCCGTGCTGGGTTACTCAGTGAACGAATCGGTGGTGATCGCCGATCGGGTACGCGAGAACTTCAAGAAGATGCGTAAGGCAAGTGTCGAAGAAGTGATCGACAACGCGATTACGTCAACCATTTCGCGCACCATCATCACTCACGGCACCACGCAAATCATGGTGCTCTTCATGCTGATCTTCGGCGGTGAAACGTTGCATTACTTCGCGCTCGCGCTCACCATTGGTATCTGCTTCGGCATTTACTCGTCGGTACTCGTGATGGCGCCGCTCATTCGCTGGCTCGGCGTGTCGCGTGAGAATCTGGTGAAGCCGGAAGGAAAGCCAAAGGATCCGCTGGAGGCGGAGAAGATTCTTGCTTAATGAACGTGTAGGAGCGGCTTGCCGCGACCTCGTGCGGGCTGACAATCGCAATCTGATTTGAGAGGGTACGTTTGGTCGCGGCAAGCCGCTCCTACAAATTAGTTGTGATCACCGAACTTATCCAATTCTTTTCGCTGCTCGATGACCGTTTGCTTGCCATGGCGCAAGAGAACGTTTGGTTGTTTATCGGCGTAGTAACGCTCATCATCTTCGTTGAAACCGGCGTGGTCGTCATGCCGTTTCTGCCGGGCGATTCGCTGCTATTTGTCGCGGGCGCCGTTGCGGCAATCACGGGTGTAAACGTTCATCTCTTTGTTGCGATCTTGATTGTCGCGGCTGTACTCGGCGATTCGGTGAACTACGCCATCGGTCGTCGCGTTGGATTGAAACTCTTCGACAACAAGGACTCGAAGATCTTTCGCCAAGAATATCTCGTGAAAACGCAAGCGTTCTACGACAAATACGGTGCGTTCTCTATTGTGATGGGGCGATTTGTTCCGATCGTACGCACCTTCGTACCGTTCCTTGCCGGCGTTGCGCGTATGTCGTATTCGAAATTTTTCTTCTACAACGTAATCGGCGCATTTTTCTGGATCACCTCGCTCACATACGCCGGGTATTTGTTCGGCAATCTGCCGTGGGTGAAAGCGAACCTCTCTTTGATCGTGATTGCCATCGTGATTGTTTCGGTAATGCCGATCGTCATCAAAATGTGGCAAGAGAAGCGCGCCGCAAATGCAATGCTCGCGGTTCGTTCGTCGGAGCGGGTTGAGTAGCTGTTCAATGTGGGAGCGCGCTTGCGCGCAAAACGGTCTTATGAGATCGGCGACTTGTGTTGTAGCTACTCACTGCTAACAAACGCATTCGCGCGCAAGCACGCTCCCACCACCCGACACGCAAGCTAGGAACTGCGCGTGAGCGAATCGAGAACGGCCCGTGCGCATTGCGAGGGCGCCTCGAACGGAATCAGATGACCAATGTCTTCGAGCTCGAGATAGTTCGGAGAGAAGAGTGCGCGATTGCCATCGCGGCCCGCCAGGCGAAGCTCTTCCGAAACGCTACCTGCAATGAAGTGCACCTCAACGCCCGCAGCGCGCGCTTTGCGTAACGCGTTGAGCGCGGGTGCGTGAACGATGTTGGCGTAGATGTCTCGCTCGCTCGCGCGTGGGATCGCGAGCGTGGTGCCGGACTCGCGTTCGACAATTGCATGCGCGAGGAAATCGTCGAGCACACCGCTCGCCCAGCGCTGCACGAAGGCTTTGCTTGCAAAGTGTGCACTCGCCTCGCCGCGATCGCGCCATCGATCTCTTCGGCTGTTGGCGATCGGCGCCGGGCCGTACCGATAAGCGAGTCCAGTGAGTTGTGAAAACGAAAGCAGGCCAGCGCGCCAGCGACGCGGAATCGGCGAATCAATCAGTATGACGTGTTGGTATCGCAAAGGATTCGTCGCAGCCGTTTGCAGTGCAAGATAGCCGCCCATCGAGTGACCGATCAGCACATTCGCATCGCCCGCGCTTGCGTGCTGTTGCGCGATGCCGAGCATATGCGGCCAACGAAAAGTTGGCTTGCAATCGTCGGGTGTTGCCAGAAACGGCGCCGCGACGACTTCGCCGCGCTGACCCAGTGCTTCGTGCAACGCATTGAAAAAGACGCGATACACGCCTGGTGGGTAGCCATTGGCGTGGAAGAAAGCAATGCGGTACTGAAGAATAGAACGACTCATAAAAAACAAAACCCGCCGTGGTTTCCCATGCGGCGGGCTTTTCTGCGAGCAAGAAGATTTACTCTTTCTCGGCGATTACAACCACTTTGATTTCAGCATCAACGTCCGTATGAAGCGAGAGCTTCACTGGCGTTTCGCCGATTGTTTTGATCGGGCCTGCAGGCATCAACACCATTGCTTTAACCACGTCGTAGCCTTGGGCCTTGAGTGCATCTGCGATGTCGTTGTTGGTGACCGAGCCGAACAAACGTCCGTCGACACCAGCTTTTTGCGTCATCTTGAGTTCGATGCCGTTTAATTTCTCGCCGAGCTTTTGCTGTTCGGCGAGTTTTTCGGCGGCGACTTTTTCGAGCTCAGCGCGGCGCTTTGCCAAATCGTCGATGTTGGCTTGCGTGGCGCGCTTTGCTTTGCCTTGCGGGATCAAGAAGTTACGTGCGTAACCGTCTTTGACCTTCACAACGTCGCCCAAGAGGCCAACGTTCTTTACTTTTTCGAGCAGAATGATTTGCATAATGATTCTCCGTCCCGATTATTCGTGCAGGTCGCAGTACGGGAGCAAGGCCAGGAAGCGCGCGCGCTTGATCGCGGTCGTCAACTGGCGCTGATAGCGAGCTTTGGTGCCCGAAACGCGTGCCGGCTGAATCTTGCCGTTTTCCTGGATGAAATCTTTGAGTGTGTCGACATCTTTGTAGTCGATCTCTTTCACGCCTGCAGCCGTGAAGCGGCAGAATTTTTTGCGCTTGAACAAGCTCGCTTCGCGCGGCTTGCGATTGTTGTTGCGGAGGTTGCCCTTGCCACGTGGTGAGAATGCCATGGGTGCTGCTCCTTATTCCACGTCGGCCGTTTCCGGCGCGTTGAGGTTTTTGGCTTTTTCGCCAGACATCATGGGCGACGGGGCGAGTTCGGCGGCGTCTTTCTTCACGGTGAGGTGACGAAGCACGGCGTCGTTGAATTTGAACGCGGTTTCGAGCTCAACGAGCGTTTCCGCATCGCACTCGATGTTCATGCACACGTAGTGCGCTTTGTAGACTTTGTCGATCGGATAAGCCAGTTGACGACGGCCCCAATCTTCGAGGCGATGGATCTTGCCGGCTTTGCCCGTCACGAGGGAGCGATAACGCTCAACCATCGTCGGGACTTGTTCGCTTTGGTCCGGATGGACGATAAAGACGATCTCGTAATGACGCATGGGTCATCCCT
>JBOFBL010000439.1:0-3857 GCA_051645545.1 Casimicrobium sp.
GGCTGGAGCACCACATCCACCGCCGTGCTCGTGCAACCGGACGGCCACATCGTGCTCACCGGATCCTGCAGCAATGCCTCATCCACCAAAAAATGTGTGCAGCGCATCTCAAGCGACGGTTCAGCGGATCGCACCTTCAACGTCGATGGTCGATCCATCGATTTTGTCAGAGTCGGTAACAACGAAACTTTTGCCGTAGCGCAAGACGCTCAAGGTCGGTTAGTGCTGGGGGGGCGTTGCGACGGCGGTAATAACACGCCGACAGGTTGTTTAACGCGCCTTGAAGCCAGCCCAAAACTCTATCGCCAGTGCTCCTTCGATCTCGACGGTGACGGCAAGCTCACAACGCGCGATACCTTGATCGGGGCGCGCGTTGCATTAGGTTTCCGAGGCGCAGCGCTTTTCAGCGGGATCAACCCCATCGGCAGCGATCCAGATTTTTTTAATGCGAGGGCGCTCAGCAGCTATTTAATTCTCGAATGCGGTTTGGGGGGCGTGGAGTGAAAACGAAATCGATCATCCGTCGCGCGCTTGCCGGTGTCTTAGTAAGCGCGATCTCGTGGGGCATCCTGACATCGCCCGTCGCACTCGCAGCACCGGGCGACCTTGACACCAGTTACGGCACCAACGGGCGCACCATCTCGCGCTTTCGCACCTTATTGACCGACGAAACGCTTCGCGACGCTGTGATGCAGCCCGACGGCAAAATCGTCTCGGTGGGCGAATGCGCGAATTCGAGCGGTATCAAGCGCTTCTGCATCATGCGGCACACCGCCAATGGCGCGCTTGACCCCACGTTTGGCGATGCGCAAAGCGGCGCCACGGAGGTACTCATTGCGGGCACTAACTTTTCTACGGGTGACAGTTTCGCCACAGGGGTGGGGCTTCAACGTAGCGGGGCGATTGTTGTTGCGGGATACTGTGGCATTAGCGTCGAAACCGATACAAGCCAAAGCTACGACGTTTGTTTGATTCGTTTATTGTCCAACGGCAAGCTCGACGGCAGCTTTGGATCGTTCGGCGTGCAACGGTTCGAAACCATCATTAATGAAATCGTGACGACGCTTTCGATTGACTCTGACGATTTGATTTACGTCGGCGGAGGGATCGGGTTCAGCTCAACGATGCGCGGTTTTCAACGAAGGATCGATAAAAATGGAAAGACCATTGAGCAGTTTGCAGTCTTTGAGAACGGCAGCGTTCCTAGCCGTGTCGAACACATCGGCCAAAACATAAGGAACTTTCGTTATCTTACGATGAGCGCGGCTGACGCGTCTTACTACTGGTTCAACAGTGCTGGCCAGTTCTTACCCAACTCTTTTAGCGATTTCAACCCCGTCAATTTTGGCGGTAATGTGATCTATTCACCGCAATACGCGGTGTCTTACAGCAATCCGTTCGTGATAGCAACCGTGGGAGGTTGCCTAGTACCCTCCCCTCCAAGCAGTGCCAGAATGTGCGCTACCCGTCAATGGGATAACGCGCTTGATACCAGCTTCGGAACGGCCGGTAAGGTACTTCTAGGCGCGGCAAGTACCGGCCCCGATTTCGCATATTCCGCCGTCATTCAGCCAGATGGCAAAGTCATCCTCGCAGGTGATTGCACAAACGCCAGCGCAACCCGACTTTGCATGGCGCGGCTCAATCAAGACGGACGCCCCGACCTCACCTTTGGCAATACTAGCAACGGTTTTGCGATCGACAATTCGATCAGCGGCTCGGCACGGCGCGTGTTCCAGCGTCCTGATGGGAAATTGGTATTAGCAGGCACCTGCGTCGATACTCAGGGGCGCAAATCGTTCTGTCTTTCCCGCTACGAAGGCGGCCCAACGCCCGGACGTTATTGCTCACTCGATGTCGACGGCGACGGGCAAGTGTTTGCTACGACCGATATGTTGATCGCAAACCGTGTCGCAGCAGGCATGAGCGGCGCACAGGTACTAAACGGCATCAACCTATCCGGCAAACCGCGAAACACCTGGAGCGCGATTCGCGAGTATTTGATTGGGCAATGTGGGATGGTGATTGCGCAATAGTTCGCTCGATTGCGATAAAAAACGGCGACCTTGAGTCGCCGTTTTCGTTTTAGCAGTTACCGAATCTACTAAACAACGATCCGCGCAAGCGACGCCTCGCGTCCAATCGTCATCAACAGCGCGTCAACCGCAGGCGCCTGTGCGCTACCCGTGAGCATGACGCGCAGCGGCATCATCACTTGCGGGGTTTTGATGTTGAACTTTGTTTGCGCTTCTTTGAGGATCGTCGCGATTGCGGGTTTGCTCCATTCAACGGTTACGAGTTGTTCTTTGACCCAAGCGACGGCGGGTTTGTTGGTGTCGTTGAGGTGATCCGCAAGGTAGGTGTCGATAAAGAGCGATTGCTGATTCATCGGATCTTCATAGCAATACCGTGCCATCTCTGCCATTTTCCTAAGCGTTGGAGCACGTTCACGCAGGAGTTCTGCGATAGCTAGAGAGTTGGGCAGCGTTCGTGGTTCGACAGGCTCACCACGAACGGAACCGTTATTGCGCAACACGGCCTCCGCTCGTGGTGAGCTTGTCGAACCATGAGCGGGATCGAAGTATCCACATGCGACGAGAAAAGGCTCTAACCGTTTCGCTAGTTCATCCACCGGCAATCGCTTGATATGTTCACCATTCAACCACTCAAATTTCTCGGCATCGAATCGCGCGGGCGACGGTGTGAGCGATTCGAGATTGAACCATTCGACGAGCTGTTGACTCGTAAAAATTTCGTCATTGCCGTGTGACCAACCGAGTCGCGCTAGACCGTTGATGATGGCGTCGGGTAGATAACCTTGTTCGCGATACCAATCGAGCCCGGTGGCGCCGTGACGCTTCGATAACTTTTCGCCATCGTTGCCAAGCACGGTGGGCAGATGCCCAAACACCGGCGGCTCGACGCCGAGCGCGCGGAAGATATTGATCTGTCGTGGCGTGTTCATCACATGACCATCGCCGCGAATCACGTGCGACATTTTCATATCGATGTCGTCAACGACAACGCAGAAGTTGTAGGTCGGCACACCAACTTCGCCGACCGGCGCTTGTCGCGCGATCACGAGATCGTCGAGTTCGCTGTTGGCAATTTCGATGCGGCCTTTCACTGCGTCGTCCCACGCAACTACACCGTCATCGGGATTGCGGAAGCGAATCACCGGCAATGCGCCCTCGGGAATTTTCAATCTGAATTTCGCAATGTTTTCTGGACGCCAGCGTCCGTCGTAACGCGGCTTTTCGTTATTCGCTTTTTGTTTCTCACGCAGCGCATCAAGTTCTTCAACGCTCATGTAGCAGTGATACGCGCGACCGTCCGCGAGCATCTGCGCAACGACTTCGCGATAGCGATCCATGCGCTGCATTTGGAAATACGGCTTTCCATCTTCATTATCAATGTCGAGCCCGAGCCACTTCATGTCGCGCAAAATGCCGTCGGCGCTGGCGTCCGACGAGCGTTCAAGATCGGTGTCTTCGATGCGAAGAATAAATTGACCCTTGTGGTGGCGCGCATACGCCCAAGCGAAGAGCGCTGTGCGAATGTTGCCGAGATGGAGCGTGCCGGTGGGCGAAGGGGCGAAGCGGGTGCGGACCACGATTGTTTTCGTTTTTCTTGGAGAAGACTGAATTTTAGAGTGTCTGCGCGCGAGACCTGTGGGAGCGTCCTCGCGAAAGCGGGGATCACGCGCGAATAGCGTTGAGCGGACGATAACAATCGATTTAACGCGAGCTGATGCAACGACCATTCGCGCGCGAGCGCGCTCCCACAAGTTGATTGACTCATAACTACACAGATCGCGGCGAGCGGCGCTCCTACAGAGTCAATTTTGATAAGCTCAC
>JBOFBL010000440.1:0-1958 GCA_051645545.1 Casimicrobium sp.
ATTCACCATAGTGACCAGGGCAGTCAATACACGAGTCTGGCCTTTGGCAAGCGCTGTGAGCAGTTTGGCGTGCGTCCTTCGATGGGCACGGTCGGCGATGCGTATGACAACGCGATGGCAGAGAGTTTCTTCGCAAGTCTTGAAGTCGAATTGCTCAATCGTCGCGCGTTCAAAACGAAGTCAGAGGCGCGCACGGCGTTGTTCACCTACATCGAGGGTTGGTACAACCCGCGAAGAAGACATTCGGGGATTGACCAGAAATCCCCGGTGGCGTTTGAGCGGAAATACGCCTCGCTCTTCAGCGTCCGGGTTACCCACCGGCCCGCGTCCGCTTGCTTGTTAACTGAGCCCGAACGCGGGCCCGTGGATAACCCTCGCGAGGCGTTCACCGATAATGCCCCTGCGTCGTAGCCATACGACGCTCACCTGTCCGTTGATATGGGGGGAAATCAACATGCGCCCTTAGAGCGATCTAGAGAAGCATACGCTGAACATCGAACGCGATATACAAGTGTCGAGTCCGATTGTTCAGCGCAGAGCCTGATTTGTGTACTTGAAGAATGTTACTGCCCAGTGTAAGGCGACGGCGACTCGCTCAGAATTCTCTAAGTTCTTATACAAAAAACGTAAGTCGATTGGCTAGCGCTGCGAGGGTGGTTCAGTTGAGGGAGAGCGTTAGAGATCAATCTGCGGGCACGATTACACAGCTCAAAGACTTGCTCGCTGACGTTCGTTTGGCGGTGCGTCACTTACTTACGCCTCGCGGAGTAAGCAATTGTGCCCAGACTGCTCGTGTAGGACGTGCGAAAGGACATCCATGCGTACCGTTGTAGTTCGAAAGCTACCCGAAGAGGTTTACGTCGCTATGAGCGCTCGTGCAAAGGCGAACGGCAATAGCTTAGAGACAGAGTTGCGGTCGGTACTGCGAGAGGTCGCGGCACCATCTCATACGATCACTGATCAGCTATTGCACATCGGTTCGTTTGTGTGCAGAACACACGCGGTCAGCTCGGGAGCAGAAGCAACCCAATTGGAAGCACTTTCGCAGGAGTCGCTCGTTGTCAATTTTAGTTGATGCCAGTATCCTCACCGAGCCGCTCGCAACGAAACCAAACGAGCGCGTGCTCCAGTGGCTTCGTTTGCAACCAGATATCTCGCTGTATGTCTGCTCGGTAACAATGGCGCAGGTCTACGCTGCGATCGAGCCAACGTTGCGGCCACGCCGGAGGGTTTCGTTGCAAGCTATTCTCAGAGATCGTGTTTTTGCACTGTTTGACGGACGCTGCTTGAACTTTGACGATAAAGCCTCCGAAGAGTTTTCGGCGGTGCTTATCGATGCGCGAAGCGCAGGAAATCATTTGGCAATGTTCGACGCTATGACAGCTGCAGTTGCTCGATCGCATCGAATGACTTTGGCAACTAGCCGAAGTGCCGCGTTTCGTGGGATTGGTCTGCGTATCGTTGATCCTTTGTTGTAGTTTCCGTCAGGGCATCGGGGCTTGTCTTCAGCGCCTTGTTTACACGTTTTTGCGCGCAAATCATCGGCTCGCTTTTTTGTGAGACCGCTAAGTTATTGATTTTTATAGCGCAAGATTTCTCAAACCGTGCCTCTGTGCACGCATCCCATACGAGATCGGGATTCGTCGCCTTTGTGCGATCGGTATTACTTCGCGCGTCCGAGCTTGCTCACATTTGGTGTGGCTGACGGTTGCAACAGCACTTCGGCGTATTCCTTGATCGCAAAGCTCATCAACCCCCGGAAATTGATGTGCCCGAAATGCACCGGCCCCATGCGCTGCAACCAATGTTCCTCGACGGGAATATGGTCTCGACGCCAACGATCAACGACGGACTGCATCTTGAGTGTGTTCCACGCGATCACTACGTTGGTAAGCAATGCGTGCGCGCCCGAAATCGCGTGTAGCTCGTTGGGTCGGCGACCGCGATCGTGCGCAATA
>JBOFBL010000441.1:0-16278 GCA_051645545.1 Casimicrobium sp.
GTACACCTGCGCGCGGCGTTGTGATCGAAGCGCGACTGGATAAAGGTCGTGGCGCGGTCGCAACCGTAATCGTCACCAGCGGCACGCTCAAACGTGGCGATATGGTGCTCGCTGGTTCTGTGTTCGGTCGCGTTCGCGCGTTGAACGACGAAGACGGCAAGAACGTTAACGAAGCAGGTCCCGCGATTCCGGTTGAGATTCAAGGCTTATCCGATGTGCCAGGCGCTGGTGAAGATTTCATCGTGCTTGGCGACGAGCGCAAGGCGCGCGAAATCGCGCTCTTCCGTCAAGGCAAGTTCCGCGATGTGAAGCTTGCGAAACAGCAGGCGGCGAAGCTCGAAAACGCGTTTGCCAACATGGGTGAGGCGGCAACCAAATCGCTGCCGCTCATCATCAAAGCCGACGTGCAAGGCTCGTACGAAGGGCTTTCGCATGCGCTTGCCAAGCTCTCGACCGAAGAGGTGCGCGTACAAGTCGTGCATAGCGCGGTCGGCGCGATCACGGAGAGCGATGTCAACTTAGCGGTCGCGTCGAAGGCTGTGATCATCGGCTTTAACGTACGCGCAGATGCAACGGCGCGCAAAGCGGCCGAATCGCAGGACGTGCAGATTCGTTACTACGACATCATTTATGAAGCAGTCGATGATGTGAAAAACGCACTGGGCGGTTTGCTCGCGCCGGAGAAGAAGGAAAACACGCTCGGTCTCGTCGAGATTCGTCAAGTGTTCAAAATTTCGAAGGTCGGATCGATTGCCGGTTGCTATGTGCTCGAAGGTATCGTCAAGCGAAACGCGATGGTTCGATTGCTGCGCGACAACGTTGTTATTTGGACCGGCGAACTCGATTCGCTGAAACGATTTAAAGACGATGTACGCGAAGTCAAAGAGAACTTCGAGTGCGGCCTTTCGCTTAAAAACTACAACGACATTCAAGAACTCGATCGCCTCGAGATCTACGAAATCGTTGAAGTGCAGCGGACGCTGTAAACGAAATGAAACAGGGTTTCTCACCACGAGCACTGAAGATATCTGAGCAAATTCAACGCGAATTGGCCCAGATGCTTGCGCTCGAAGTGCGCGACCCGCGAGTGAAGGGGGTGACGATCACGCAAGTGGAAGTCACACCCGATCTCTCGCACGCAAAGGTGCTCTATGTGCACCCGCGCGGCTTCGATGGTGAAAAGGAAGCCGATGCCGGTTTTTTCAGCGTCAATGGCTTTTTGCGTCATGGCATTGCCGAGCGTTTGTCTATTTTCAAAGTACCCTCACTTCGCTTCTCGTACGACCGTACGTTTGAAGAAGGCACGCGGCTTTCTGCGCTCATCGACGCTGCGCGCAGCGACGATCGTCGCGTCATCAAAGACGATGAAAGCGGCGCAGATGATGCCGCTAATAAGTCGTAAAAGTCACGTTCCAACGTTCTAAAGGATCGCCCAATTGTTTGGCGGCGTTGCGCTAGTTGATAAGCCTCTTGATTTAACCTCATTTGGCGTGGTCGCCCGCATCCGCAGGGTGTTTAAAGAAGAAGTTGCTGGTCGTGTCGGACACACCGGAACGCTTGATCCCCTCGCTACCGGATTACTCCCGATTTGCATCGGCGAAGCCACAAAATTCGCACAGCGAATGCTCGATGCGGACAAAGGCTACCTCGCAACGATCAAACTGGGTGCTGCCACTGAAAGCGGCGACCGCGAGGGCGCAATCATCGCTACAGGCTCGACCGATTTCAGCGCGGAGCAAATCGATGCAGCGCTCAATCGCTTTGCTGGAAAAATTTCGCAAACACCGCCTAAGTTTTCTGCGCTCAAAATCGACGGGCGCCCTGCGTACGAACTCGCGCGCGCGGGCAAGGAAGTGCAACTCGCCGCGCGCGAAGTCACGATTCATTCGATCAAACGTCTCGCGCATCGTCCTGCAGATGCAGCGTTCGACATCGAAGTCGTGTGCAGCAAGGGCACCTACATTCGCTCGCTCGCGGTGGATATCGGTGAGGCGCTTGGCACCGTAGCGCACCTCGCCGCACTGCGCCGAACAATGACGGGTGGCTTCACACTCGAGCAGGCGAAACCGCTTGAGGCATGGATGAATGCAAGCAAAGACGAACGTGCCGCGTGGCTCTTACCTGTCGATTCGCTCGTCGCCGATCTGCCTCGAATCGATCTCGACGAAAGCGACGCCAGAGCCATTCGAAACGGAAAACTGATAGCGGACGTCGTCGTCGCGATTCAAAGTGCTTCCTATCGGCTCTACGGGCCAAGAAACGCGTTTCTTGGCTTGGGTGAATTTGCTTCTCAGACACCGAACGTGTTGCGCGCACAGCGATTGATGGCGACGGGTGCCTCCTGAGTGCACAGGGGCGATCGGCCTAGAATGCTGACAGGAGAGTGCCGATGTCTACTAATGAAGCCCCGTTTGACGACGACTTGGATCCGCCTGAACAGCTGTGGTCGGAGCAACCGATAGAGACATATCGCGGTTATCACATCTTCGATGTGATTCATGCGGATGGCACACCCGCTGGATTCGGCGTGGTCAAGGACGAACCCGATGTCGTCGAACAAGCGCCGCTTGGCACGTCGCCGTTTGAAAGCGTTGATGACGCACGCACCGCGATCAATGAAGCGCTTGAAATGCAAAACTTAATCGATAAGAACATTTAGGCGAACTCCGCGCCTCATTACTAGCGAACGAGAAGACCAGAGCGAATGGCTGTAGATACCGACATCCAACAACTGCGCACCCCACCGCACTCGATCGAGGCGGAGCAATCCGTGCTGGGCGCATTGATCCTAGACAACAACGCAATCGACAAAGTCGCCGACGTGTTGAAAGCGGAGGACTTTTACAACGAAGGTCACCGTCTCGTCTATGAGCACATCAATCGACTCGCCGCGAGTAACAATCCCGCCGACGCGGTGACGCTCTCGGAGAGTTTGCGCGCCGAGGGCAAACTCGAATACGTGGGCGGCCTGGCCTACATTGGTGCGATTGCGAATGCGGTACCGACGGCTGCAAACGTGCGTCGTTACGCCGAGATCGTGCGCGACCGCTCAGTGATGCGTCGTCTCGCTGGGGTCGCGACCGACATTGCAGAGGCTGCGCTCAATCCGATGGGCAAGAACGCTGAGCAATTGCTTGACGAGGCCGAAGGCAAAATTTTTCAAATTGCCGAATCGGGCGATCGTTCGAAACAGAACTTCGTTTCGCTTTCCGATTTGACCGCGCAGGCGATTGATCGGGTCGAAGAACTCTATCGCCGCGACAATCCCAGCGATGTCACGGGCATTGCCACGGGCTATACCGATCTTGATCGCATGACGGCCGGTTTGCAACGCGGTGATCTCATCATCGTCGCCGGTCGCCCTTCGATGGGTAAAACCGCGTTCTCGCTCAACATTGGCGAACATGTTGCGTTGCGCCTCAAACAACCCGTCGCTGTGTTCTCCATGGAGATGGGTGCGCTGCAACTTGCAATGCGTCTCATCGGCTCCGTCGGCAAACTCGATCAACACGTCTTGAGAACAGGGCGACTCACCGACGGTGACTGGAACAAATTCACCGATGCACTTTCGCAGCTCGACACCTCGCCGATGTACATCGACGAAACAGCGGGCTTGAATCCGTTTGAGCTTCGCGCACGCGCGCGACGCTTGGCGAGACAAGTCGGCGGGCTCGGACTCATCATCGTCGACTACATCCAGCTCATGAGCAGCGCATCGAGTGGCGAGAACCGCGCGACCGAAGTCTCCGAAATTTCGCGTTCGCTCAAGATGCTTGCCAAGGAATTGCAAGTGCCAGTGATTGCGCTGTCGCAACTGAATCGCTCGCTGGAGCAACGTCCGAACAAACGTCCAGTGATGAGCGATTTGCGTGAGTCCGGTGCGATCGAACAAGATGCCGATGTGATCTTCTTCATCTATCGCGATGAGGTTTACAACCAGGATTCGCCGAACAAAGGCGTGGCCGAAATCATCATCGGTAAACAGCGTAATGGGCCGATTGGCACGGTGAACTTAACGTTCCGTGGCGAACATACGCGCTTTGAAAATTACGCGGCGAGCGAAAACTATATGAACGTTGGTGCGATTCAATCGGCGCGCTCCGGTTCAGGAAATGCGCCCAAGTTTGGTGGCGATTCGCCGTTTTGATCGAATCAATTGCTTGCTAGCATTTGCGCGAAGCGTTCGCTTCGTTCACTTTTTCTTTCAGCCATCGCAATAGAACGCGCCCTCGCTCCAACGAGGTCGCGCCGCGCGCTTGCACGAAGTAGTGCGCATAGCGATAGGGAATCGCCTCCCCCAAACTTACCAAACGCCCCGTCGCGAAGGCGCGCGCGCAAAGGCTCTCGCGCACGAGCGCGACGCCTTGACCATCCTCGGCTGCGGTGAGTAACGCGAACGTATCGTCCACTTGTACGCGATGACTTTCGCGTTCGAGCGCTTCGCCGGTCCACAGCGACCACGGATCGACGCTGCTGTGAAGCAGTCGCGCTTTCGCCGAAACGCGTCCCTGCGCAAAGCGTCCGATCTGCTTCGCTAGCGTTGGCGAGGCGACCGGAATGAGTCGTTCATTCATCAGTTTCGTTGACGATAATCCCGGCCATTTTCCGCCGCCTAATCGCACGGCAGCGTCGGCCGCACCTGCGGCGAGATCGACCAATTCGCGACCGGTGAGAATTTGCAGTTTGAAATCCGGATAGCGCGCTTCGAAATCCGGCAGACGCGGCAGCAACCAGCAATGCAAAAAACTTGGTAGCACCGAGAGCGTAAACGGACGCGTCTGCGCAGCGGATTGCAGTGAACGGATTTTCGCCTCAATCTCGTTCAACCCAGCGCGAACGGCAGGCAACAAGGCGAAGCCTGCCGTAGTCAATTCGAGTTTCCGGCCGCGCGTTTCGAAGAGAGCGACACCGACATATTCGTTGAGATTTTTGATTTGCATACTGACCGCCGAGGGTTGCACGTGCAGTGCCTCCGAGGCGCGAGCCATCGATCCGTAGTGTGCCACTGCTTCGAACACGCGAAGTGCGTTGAGAGGCAGTCGAGAGAATGTTTTCATTCATCAGATTTTCTGATGAAAACGTCAGATTGTCGATTCTCTTTGCGGCGGATTCGGCGAGAAAATGCGAAACACCGAAAAGCCAAGCAGGAGACCGTGATAATGAAACTCTATTACTCGCCCGGCGCGTGCTCGATCGCCGCGCATATCGCGCTCGAAATGGCGGGGGCAGAATTCACTCCGATTCGCGCCGCGATCATGAAAGGCGAGAACATGTCCCCCGAGTTCCTTGCGATCAATCCGCAGGGGAGAGTGCCGACGCTTGTCGTTGGCGATACGATCATCACCGAATTGCCTGCGATCTTGCTCTACGTTGATCGCGCGTTTCCGCAGGCGCGATTGATGCCGACGGAGACTGTTACTTTCGCGTGCGCGATGAGCATGATGGCTTTTCTCTCAAGCAACGTGCACATTTCGCTCGCGACGATTTGGCGACCCGAACGTTTCACTAATGACAAAGCCACGCATGCTGCGCTTGAGGTTGACGGGATGCGACATATGCAAAACCATTTCGCGCTAATCGAATCGCGATTGCCAGAAGGGCGATGGTTGTCCGGCGGTACGGAGCCTTGTCTTGCCGACGTCAATTTGCTGCCGTTCTACCGATTTGGTTTGCGGCTTGAGCTAGCAATGAACGCGTACCCGCGCTACAGCGCGCTCGTTGCGCGAGCGGAAACGATTCCCGCTGTGCGTCGTGTGTTGGAGCGCGAACGTGTCGAGAGTTTTCTTTCGCCGACGCCGGCGGTGCTATGACACGCGCCTACGCAGAAATTGCGTTCACTCGCGAAGTCATTGCCGCGCAGGAAGCCTGGGGCACAGCCGAGGATTGCGCACAAGCGCTGCGCCACGACATCGATCCGCACAGTGAACTCGTGCCAGCAGCCGCCGCGTTTGTCGCAATTGTGAACACGGCGTTCATCTCAACCGTAAGCAGCAATGGTTGGCCGTATGTACAACATCGCGGCGGCGAACGCGGCTTCATTCGCGTGCTCGATAAGAAGACTTTGCTCATGCCCGATCATGAAGGCAACGGGCAGATGCTCACGGTCGGCAATCTCACCAGCGAATCGAAGTGCATGCTGCTTCTGATGGATTACGTTGAACGACGTCGGCTCAAACTTTGGGGCCGCGCGCGCGTGTTGTGCGCAGAAGAGGTGACAGCAGACGTCGATCGCGCAATCGCGCCACGCTGGATCGAGTTCCGCGTTGAAGCGTTTAACTTCAATTGCCCGTCCTACATTCCGCAGATGACAGTGACGTGATTACAGTTTTTCGCAAATTTTTTTCCCAGCAATTTTGTATGAAGTCCAATTAAGGTGGGTAACAAGGCAATAAATTAAAGTTATCGATTTAGTTAAAAATAAATCGCATCTCTCAATAAATCGTGGCTTTCCTGAGTGTGGTGCAATGTTATTTTTGGCGTTGTTCAATGAGCCATAGACGAGACGACTAGTGTCCCACAAACTGCACCGCGCGTTTTTCTTTAAACGCAGCAACGCCCTCGCGATAGTCTTCGGAATAACCGCATTCGCGCATGAGTTGTCCTTCGAGTGCAAGTTGTTGGTCGAGCGTGTTGTTCGCACTCGCGTAAATCGCTTGCTTCGTGCGCGCGTAGCCAAGTGTCGGGCCGTTTGCGAATTGCGTAGCAACGGTTTCTACGCGAGCGGCGAATTCATCATCGGCGACACATTCCCAAATGAGCCCAATCTCCGCAGCGCGTTTCGCTGTTAGTTTCTCACCGAGCAGAGCGAGCCCCATCGCACGTTGCGTGCCGACGAGCCGCGGCAAAAAGTACGAGCCGCCCGTGTCGGGAATCAATCCGAGTTTGCAAAACGGTTGCAAGAAGCTCGCACTCTCAGTCGCGATCACCAAGTCACACGCGAGCGCGAAATTGCACCCGGCACCCGCCGCCACGCCATTGACTGCAGCGATCACGGGCATCGGTAGCGCTCGGATTGTTTTCACGAGCGGCGCGTAATTCTTTTCAACCGATTCGCCGAGATCGACAGCGCTCTGTCCGGGCGCCACTGCACGATCATTCAAATCTTGACCGGGGCAGAAGCCTTTGCCCGCACCCGTGATCACGAGGACGCGCGCGCCCTCGCGCTCGCAACGCGCGAGCGCATCGCGCAATTCGATATGCATTTGAGTCGTGAACGCATTGAGTCGCTCGGGACGATTGAGCGTAATTCGCGCAATCGCGCGATCGATTGAAAAGACGATGGTTTCGTAGTGCATATCGCGCCGAAAGAAAAATTCGTACGCGAGAGTTTAGCCAGACTGCTGCAAACGCTTAGTTAGCGACTGCCTTAAGCGTCGGCGACGAGCCGCTTCGCTCTTTCAACCACGCGTGGGCATCCGCTTCGCTCATCGGCGTTGCGATACCGTAGCCTTGTGCGAAATCGCAGCTGTAGTTCTGCAATTGCAAGAGCGCACCACTTTCTTCCACGCCTTCAGCAACAACCGTGAGCCCAAGATTGTGTGCGAGCGTAATCGTCGATTGCACGATGATCGCGTCTTCCGCGTTCTTTGCGATGCGATTGACAAACGAATGATCGATCTTGAGTCCGCGCACGGGTAGCCGCCGCAAATACGCGAGCGAGCAATAGCCGACACCGTAGTCATCGATCACAATGGTGAAGCCCAGGTTGCGGCAATCGGTCAAGATTTGCGCGGCGCGATCCTGATTGTGGATCAACGAGGTCTCGGTGATTTCAAGATCGACTAAGCGTGTGGGAATGCCACTTTGTGCAACTGCATTTTGCAAGTGCGAAATGATCGTCGTGTCGCTCAACAGTCGTGGCGAGACGTTGATCGACACGCCGACGCCCGGCGCAATCGCCTGCCAGGCACGCCCGGCACGTGTGGCGTTGTCGATCACCCAGCGTGTGAGTTGTCGAATCGAATCCGACATCTCGGCCTTGTGAACAAAATCCTTTGCTTCAAGGCGGCCATACTCTGGATGATTCCAGCGCACAAGCGCTTCCATCTTGACCGGCTTGCGAGTGGCAACGTTGATGATCGGCTGAAATTCAAGCGTGAGCTCACCGGACTCGATGGCCGCGGGCAATCTCGCTAAAAGCCCTAACTTGCGCTGTTCGAACACGACCGTTGCGCGACTGAAAAGCCGTGCGCCACCGCCGGTGTTCTTCGCGTGATACATCGCCTCATCTGCGGCGCGTGAGAGATCCGAGAACGTTGATCCGTGCGTCGGGAAAATCGCGGCGCCAATGCTTGCTGAAAGATGAAACTTGCCACCCGCAATTACAAACGGCTCTTTCATCGATTCGACCACCGCTTCGCCGAGTTTCATCGCGCTCTCGGCAGTGCCCATGTCGCGCGCAAAGATCGCGAATTCGTCGCCGCCCAGTCGAGCGGACACGGCGTTACTGTCGGCAATGGCATTGTCGAGCCGCGCGCGCATCTGGCGCAGCACTTCATCGCCCGCCGCATGACCCAAGGTGTCGTTGATGTCTTTAAACAGATTTAGATCGATCAACAACAGCGTCGCCGGCTTCGGATCTCCCTCGCGCATGCGCACCGCGCACAGGTCGGTAATCTCAGACACCATGCGCTGGCGATTAAGAAGCCCGGTCAACGGATCGCGATACGCAAGATGTTCGAGCAGCGATTGATAGCGTTTGCGATCGGTAATGTTGCGACGCGCGCCCCACACACGAATGAGTTTGCCGTTCTCGACGACGCCCATGAGCGACAGCGACAACCAGTTTGCGGGCATCTGCGCTCGCCCACGCTGCACTAACTCGCGCTCAACCAAGCGATAACTGCGCTCGATCCAATCGCGCAGGGAAGAGCCGCGAAAGAGCTCCGGCATCGATTGCCCGATCGGCGTGCCGATCACGCGTTCATTGGTCGTCGCATAGTCGCGCATGAATGCGGTATTCGCATCGGTGATGCGACCGACTTCGCGCAACAATTCGATTTGTCGCTCGGGCGACTCCGAGATGTCGATCGGCGGGTCAATGTCGATACACCAGATAGGATCCGGTGCGGCCTGAACAAATGCGCGATGTCGCTCGCGCGTTTGCGCAAGTTCACGTTCGGTCTGCGTGCGCTGCGAGGCCTCGAGGCTGAGCGAGAGCAAATCCACCGTAGAGGACGCAAAGGTTTGCTCTTCCTGATGCCACGGACGCGCTTTCACGCAATCCTCGAAACAGACCACGCCCCAGAGCGCGCCACGACTGAAAATGGGCACGTCGAGCAGCGCGCGCACGCCGGTTTGCGGCAAATACGCAGCGCGAAATTCTTCGAGCATCGGATCGACAAGCGCATCGTCAACCGCAAGCGCACGGCGCTGGCGAATGGCTGCGAGATAGATCGGATAACTCGCGTTGGTGAGCTCCATACCGTCGGTGCTCGCGTTCGCGTCTCGTGCGTCAAACAAATATTTGCAGCGAAGCGTGTTCGATTCGGCATCGACGAATTGCCACAGACTGGCGCGCGTTACGACAAGCTTGGTAGCCGCTTCGCGAAGAATGGCAGAGGCGGCAACGCCGAAGTTTTCTGCGTTAACGACTTCGTGGCTGCGTGCAAGCGCGAAAAGAGACTCGTGATACTGAAGCGAGCGCAATTCGCGCTCGGTGCGATCGGTAACGTCGGCGAGCGTGCCGACATAGCGCGTGCGACCGTCTTCAAGCGTCGTGCGATCGCCGCGGCACGAAAGCCAAATGGCGCGCGAGGTACTTGTGAGCACGCGAAATTCAAGCTCGACGCTCTCGACGCCTTGTTCGCATTGCGCAAGCAGGCGCTGGAGCTTCGGTTTATCGTGCGAAACGACGTATTCAATGAACTCGTCCACCGGGCCGTAGTAGCGCCCCGGCCCCAGGCGACGAAACGCCATTACGTTGTGGTAGAGGTCGATAAAGCCGGTGCCGGGCAAATAATCCCACAGCCCGATACCGCCGGCGGTCAGCGCGCGCTGAAGCAAAGGTTCGTTCGCTCCGAACGGAATCTTTGTAAGTTGCGCGATGCGTGAAATCAAGAACACACTCCCGTGAGCGCGAAAAAATGCGCGACAGCGTCTTATGTAATGACGCAGTAAGGGCAGGTTTTATGCCATGCACACGTCAATATCGACATAGTAACGTGCCTGTCAGCTTCTTGAAAGGCGATTTGTCTGCTCCCACCCGAACGGGTGAGACGTTTTCACATCCGCGATTTTCATAATTGACTGACCGGTCGGTCGGGAATACTATTCTGGCTTCAAAGGGAGTGTGAGATGTATACCCAAGCCATTGATACCGAACGCGTGCATTCCGCTGCGGCGAGCGATGCGCTGGATGCTGGTTTCCTCGCGCGTGTCGCCAGCGACGAAAAAATCGAACCCCAAGATTGGATGCCCGAGGCCTATCGGAAAACGCTTGTTCGTCAAATCTCGCAGCACGCGCATTCGGAAGTCGTTGGCATGTTGCCCGAAGGCGGTTGGATCACGCGTGCGCCTTCGCTCAAAAGAAAAGAAATTCTCCTCGCAAAAGTGCAAGATGAGGGCGGTCATGGCTTGTATCTTTATTCGGCAGCAGAAACGCTCGGCGTGTCGCGAGAACAGTTAATCGAAGCCTTGCATTCGGGCAAGGCAAAGTATTCGAGTATCTTCAATTACGAAACGAAAACCTGGGCCGACATCGGCACGATTGGTTGGCTCGTTGATGGTGCTGCGATCATGAATCAGGTGCCGCTGTGTCGTTGCAGTTATGGTCCGTATGCGCGTGCGATGATCCGCATCTGCAAAGAAGAATCGTTTCATCAACGTCAAGGCTTTGACATCGTGCATGCGCTTTGCAAAGGAACACCCGAGCAAAAAGCGATGGCGCAAGAATCGATGAACCGCTGGTGGTGGCCGACGCTCATGATGTTCGGTCCGCACGATTCGGAATCGACACACACTGGCCAAGCGACGGCGTACGGCATTAAGCGCATCAGTAACGACGATTTACGTCAGAAGTTCATCGACGTCACAGTCCCTCAAGCGGAGTTCCTCGGGTTAACGATCCCCGATCCAGCGCTTAAATGGAATTCAGAGCGCGGGCACTATGACATCGGCATGATCGATTGGGACGAGTTCTGGCGCGTGGTGAATGGGCAAGGTCCCTGCAACGAAGAGCGCCTGAGTGATCGGGTGCAAGCCTTTGAAGACGGGCGTTGGGTGCGCGAAGCCGCCAGTGCGCATGCGGCGAAGAAAGCAAGGCGCGCGATGCGTGAGACAGCGAACGAAGTCAGCGAGGCGCTCCCATGAACGCGCCTACCGACTGGCCGCTTTTCGAAGTGTTTGTGCGCTCTAAACAAGGGCTTGATCACAAACACGTCGGCAGCCTTCATGCGAGCGACGCCGAGCATGCGATCACGCTCGCGCGCGATGTGTACACGCGCAGGCAAGAGGGCGTCTCGATTTGGGTCGTACCGTCGAACGCGATCACGGCGAGTGACCCTGCGCTCAAGAGCGATAACTTCGATCCGATGGCTAACAAGATCTATCGGCATCCGACGTTCTATGATATTCCAGATGAGATCGGGCATATGTGATGAGCGATGTTGGCTTGGTTCCCCTCCCCCCGCGTGGGGGAGGGTGCCGCAAAGCGGCGGGAGAGGGGGCTGGTTGATCCACAATTTATGGTCACCGAAACACCACCCTCTCCCGCCCTCCGGGCACCCTCTCCCCTCAAGGGAGAGGGCAGGATATTGCTCCTCGCCGACACCTGTTTACTCTGGGGGCATCGCCTATCCGAATGGTGTGGCCATGGCCCGCAGCTTGAAGAAGACATCGCATTGACTAACACCGCGCTCGACGTGATCGGCCAAGCGCGATCGCTCTACAAATTGCATGCAGTGCGCGAGGGTCGTGGCCTCACCGAAGACAAGCTCGCCTACTTTCGCGATGCACATGAATTTGAAAACGTGTCGCTTGCGGAAGTTGAAAACGGTGACTACGCACAAACGATTCTGCGCTCGTTATTGCTCTCGGCGTGGTTCGTGCCGCTGTGGACGCAATTGGGCGAATGCGACGATGTTGAGTTGTCCGCCATCGCACGCGAAGCCGTTAAAGCCTCGCGCGTGCAACTGCACCACGCGAGCGAGTGGACGATTCGCTTTGGTGATGGAACAAAGGAGTCGCGGCGCCGAATCGAAGGGGCGATCGCGACGCTCGCACCCTATGTCGAAGACATGCTCACCACAGAAATCGACGGCACCGATTGCGATGAACGGAACGATGCGTGGCTTGCATCGATTAGCGCAGTGATGCACGAGGCGACGTTGCCCGCGTGGGCGTACGCGGCTTGTGAACTCTCGTTCGATCGTAGTGCGCGTGCGGCACTCCTCGCTGAAATGCAATCGCTCGCACGAGCGCATCCGAATGCGACGTGGTGAATCGATGTCGGCGCATTTTCACTCGTTAACAATTCGCGATGTTCGTAGAGAAACTAAAGATTGCGTTTCGATTTCATTCGAAGTGCCGACTGAGTTGCGAGAGGTGTTTGCATTCACCGCCGGCCAGTATGTGAACCTTCGCGCCGTCGTTGATAGCGAAGAATTGCGTCGTTCGTATTCGCTTTGTTCAACACCGTATTCGGGTGAATGGCGAGTGGCGATCAAGCGCGTGGAGGGCGGACGCTTCTCCGAATATGCGAATACGAAAATGAAAGCGGGCGACACAATTGACGTGATGCCGCCCGATGGCAAGTTTTGTTTCGAACCGTCGCGCGATGCCAAGCGCCACGTTATCGCGATCGCTGCGGGCAGTGGCGTTACGCCCATTCTCTCGATCATTTCGAGCGTGCTTGAGCATGAACCGCAATCGCGAGTGACGTTGATTTACGGCAATCGCCGCGTGCGCGACATCATCTTTAAAGAGCAGATTGAAGATTTGCGCGATCGATTTCTCGCCAGGTTTCAGCTCTTTCATGTGCTCTCCCAAGAACCGAACGATTCGCCCGTTTTAAATGGGCGAATCGATAGAAAAAAGTTATTATCAATATTAAAAGAAAATGGATTAGTCGCCCAATTAAATAGGGCTTATCTGTGTGGGCCTGATTCAATGATTGAAGACGCCGCGCAGGTTCTGCACGAATGTGGTTTGCCGCATAGCGAGATCCGACGGGAGCTTTTTGCATCGCCTGCACCGTCGCACGGCGCGCGAGCGAAACCAGTGGTGATCGAAGCCGTGAGGCGACCGAGCGCGTCGGTCACAACGATTGCTGACGGTATCGAACGTGTATTGCAAGTGCCATTCGATGGCGAATCCGTGCTTGAAGTCGCGCTCGCAGCGGGCATTGATGCACCCTATGCATGCAAAGCCGGTGTGTGTTGCACTTGTCGCGCGCAAGTGCTCGAAGGCGAGGTGAAAATGGATGCGAATTTCACGCTCGAAGATCATGAGGTACGAAGAGGTTTTGTGCTCACCTGCCAATCGCATCCGATCACGCCGACGGTGAAGCTCTCTTACGACGCGCGTTGATTTGTCGGTGCGACCCTGGTCTCGATCATTTGTTCTGTAAGAGCGGCTCTACCGCGAAAACACGGTTCGTAACACCGGCGGCGCGTTGTGGAAATGCCGTCTCCTCTGATCAGAAGCTTATTGCGGCAGAGCCGCTCCTACAATTCGTTATGCCCCGCGGAATCTCCCCCGAACACATCATCCAGCGCGACACGATGTTGAATGTCGCAGCGGATACCTTTGCGCAGCTCGGCTATCCGAGCGCAACGATGGCAGAGATCGCTCGCCGCTGCGGCGTTTCGAAGAGCCTGCTCTATCACTATTACGAATCGAAGGATGCGATGCTCTTCGACATGCTCTCCTCGTACATGCTCAAGCTGCGTGAACTGGTCGATGGCGTGGCGCCGCTTAAGCTCGCGGCGAAAGAAGCGCTCGCCGAAACCGTGCGCCGTTTCGTGAGAGAGTACGAACACTCGCGCACGCGACACATCGTGCTCTTAAACGATGTGAAGTTTTTGCCGGAACAGCAACGTGAAACCGTGCTCGATCTCGAACGCGTGGTCGTGCAAAAATTCGCCGACCTGATTGCAACGACCTACAACACCGATGGCGAGCGCGCGAAGGTGCTCACGATGTGTGTGTTCGGCATGATTAACTGGACGTTTACCTGGCTCAAACCGGGCGGCACGATCAGCTACGCACAGTTCGCGGAAACGGTCGTCGGCATGCTCGAGTCGGGGCTCAACGGCGGTGCTGAGCGTTTGCAATTATTCGTGCCTACGAAACAAAAACTTAAAGCGAAATAACACCATGTCAGAGCCTTTAATCCTTGTCGAAAAACTCACCGATCCCGCGAAGGTCGCACTGATTCGTTTCAATCGCCCGAAGGTGATGAATGCGCTGAACGATGCGTTGTGCAGAGAGCTCGAAGTTGTGCTTCGCGAACTCGACGAGGATCCGAATGTTCACGTGATCGTGGTTACAGGCAACGAGAAAGCCTTCGCTGCAGGAGCCGATATCGCGGCGATGGCGGAATTCACCTATGCCCACGTTTACAACGAAAACTACATCACGAAATACTGGGAAGCGGCGAAGAGCACACGCAAGCCAATCATCGCGGCGGTGGCGGGTTACGCGCTCGGCGGCGGTTGCGAGTTTGCGATGATGTGCGATTTCATCATTGCAGCAGACAACGCAAAATTCGGTCAACCGGAAATCACCATCGGCACGATTCCCGGCATGGGCGGCACGCAGCGATTGCCGCGCTCCGTCGGCAAAGCCAAAGCGATGGAATGGTGTTTAACGGGAAAATTCATCACTGCACAAGAGGCGGAAGTCGCTGGACTCGTTTCGCGCATCGTGCCTGCGGACAAGTTGATGGAAGAGGTGCTCGCAACAGCAGGAAAGATCGCAAGTTACTCGTTGCCTGCGGTACTGAAAGTCAAAGAGACGATCAACGCCGCGTTCGACACGACGCTCGCACAAGGTTTGCAATTCGAGCGCCGCGAATTTCACGGCACTTTCGCGCTTGAAGACCAAAAAGAGGGCATGCGTGCCTTTGTCGAAAAACGAAAACCGAACTTCAAAAATAAATAGAAAACGCACACAGTGTCACAACGCATTTTTGGTTTCGCGGGCTGGTCTGGCTCGGGTAAGACCACACTCATCGAACAAGTCATCGCGCATCTGTCCGCGCAAGGCACGCGCGTGTCGCTCGTCAAGCACGCACATCACGATTTCGATCTCGACATTCCGGGCAAGGATTCGTATCGCCATCGCAAGGCCGGTGCCGGCGAAGTGCTGGTGACGAGTGCGCAGCGTTTTGCATTGATCCGCGAACATCGCGGTGCCGCGGAGCTCACCTGGCAAGAGGCAGTCGCACGGCTTGCGCCTTGCGATTTGGTACTGATTGAAGGCTTCAAACGCGCTCCGATTCCGAAGATGGAAATCTGGCGTGCCGAGGTCGGCAAACCGATCTTGTTTCCGACCGACGCACGCGTTTGCGCGATCGCTACGGATGATGCGCTTCCGGCGGGGCTCAAGGAACCGAACGGACGGCGCTTCGGTCTCAGCGATGTCCCCGGTATCGCTGCGTTTGCCGTAGAGTCAGCCGCCACAATTTGACGAGGTGTTGCGTTGTTGCAACGCAGCATTCGCACAACATTTGTGCTCGGAAAGTTCGACTTTTTCGCGAGTTTCGCCGCATGCCGTTGACATAGAGCAGCCAAGGGCGCAACATACGCTTTGTGATGAAACCGAGACTCAATTCTGCTAAGGGCACTGCCGCGACACGAGTCGCCGCCTTGGCCTGTGCGCTCGGTTTTTCGACGCTTGGCGCCCTTGCGCACGCGCAGGAGGGCGGATTTTTCTCAGGTTTGCGTTTGAATGCGCTCAACGGCGCGCAAGCTCCAGGAACTTTGAGCTTTGCGCCTCCCGGCCTCAAGCTCGGCCAGGCACTCGAATACTCGCGTCCCGCCGATTCAGCCAACCCCTTGCCGAATGTGGCGACCGCGTTTGGTGGCTATCAGTTTGGCTCTGGGCTTGCGCTCGGCGCGGCGCTCAATAGTTCGAATTCAGTGTCGCCATTTGCTGTGGCTGGCACGACTTCGCGCGACGGCGTTGGTTTGCGTTTCGATGCATCGCGCTGGACAGTGCCCTCAACGACCAGCAACGTGAATGTGGACGTTGTTTCGGCGTTTAACTATCGCAATTACCTCTCGGTGTATGGCAAAGTCGGCGTAGGTCGTACCGATAATAAAGCGGGCGAGGTAA
>JBOFBL010000442.1:0-14444 GCA_051645545.1 Casimicrobium sp.
TCATCATCATGACCGATGCCGACGTCGACGGCGCGCACATTCGCACGCTCTTGTTGACGTTCTTCTATCGCCAGATGACGGACTTGGTCGAGCGCGGCCACATCTACATCGCGCAGCCGCCGCTCTACAAAGCGAAGGTTGGCAAAGAAGAGCAGTATCTGAAAGACGAGCTTGAGCTCAAACAATTCCTGCTCCGCATCTCGCTCAAAGGTGCGGAATTCAAACCCTCCGCCGATGGCGAACCGCTCTCGGAAAAGGCGCTCTCCGATCTCGCGCGGCAATACTTGCTCGCCGATGCGGTCATCGATCGCAACGCACGCACCATCGATCGTCGCGCGTTGGACGCCTTGCTACTCGGCGCAAACGTCTCACTCAACACGGCCGATGAAGCCGCTGCCAGTGCGAAGTCAATGCAAGCGCTCATCACCGATCCTGAACTCGTGATCGAGCCGTTCTACGACGAGAAAAACGAAGCGCATGTGCTCCTGCTCAAACGCACGCACAACAATCGCACCACGCAAACCGTGCTCGAAGAACACTTCATCAACAGCGGCGACTATCAACAAATCAAGAAGGCCGCCGAGTTGCAATCGATGGTCGGCAAAGGCGCGATCGTCGCGCGCACCGACAGCAAAGGCAATCGCGAAGAACACGCCGCGCTCGGCTTCAAACAAGCGCTCGACTGGCTCTTAGACAAAGCCCGCGCCAACCTCTCAATCCAGCGCTACAAAGGCTTGGGCGAGATGAACGCCGAACAGCTTTGGGAAACGACGATGGACCCGAAGGTGCGTCGATTGCTTAAAGTGCAAATCGAAGACGCGATTGCAGCGGATGAAATTTTCACGACGCTGATGGGTGAAGAGGTTGAGCCGCGCCGGGCGTTTATTGAGGGGAATGCTTTGGGGGTTCGGAATTTGGATGTGTAGCTTCTAGCCAGCGCGGAAAGATAGAGTTGTTCACGTAGTTCTCTTAGTTCTATGCCGTTTTATTTCGGGGACTTGAGCGAAGACACGGTTCGCGAGATTACTGGCGACTCGTTTGATAAGGCGTTTCGACTTGCGATTGAGCCGTTTGTCGGAAACGAAAATGAGGTGCAACACACGTTTTTCTCGTTGAGTTGTGACGATTTGAATGAGTTAAGAAATATTGTTTGCAACGCAGGAATGACGTTTCTTGCCCAATGGGAAACAAAGCAAAAAGATCAATCAGGATCGTTTGTCACAACGTACTACTTGGCTTGTTCGGAGAGAATGCGCGTTACGTTTGATGACACGGTAGCGAGCGTTTTGCGGATTGCTAAATTGATTGAAAACAAACCCGTTCAATACGAAGGGTGGTCTCTCCACTACAAAGTTCGAGGCGGACCTACCTTCAGGTCTTATTACGCAACTGACGGGCCAGAGGAATACTTTATGCGGTCGTCAGGTGGTTTATTTGGCGTCCTAATCGACATATTGTTAGGTAAGTATTCGGACAAACGCTGGAGAATTTTTTAACAGCTGGATTGGTGGAACATAACGTGTTCAACTAGTTTTTTTAAGTCCTTCTCACGCCACGAAATGGCGGAACCTCTTCGAGTTCCGCCCTACGTTTTCGGTGATTCGCGATTGTGTTGGGTAAGCAGAATCTGGATCTGCAACTTATCAGATGTCAATGGGAATAAATTGCGATGCCGTTCTATTTCGATGACTTGAGCAAAGAGACGGTGTTACAGATCACCGGAGAGTCTTTCGATCGCGCTCATGCGCTAGCCGTTGAGCATTTTGTTGGCGATGTTAAAGATGTGCAACATACGTTTTTTTCTTTCGACAACTCACTTTTGGAGCAGCTAAAACCCGCGTTGATTAGCGCAAAGTTTGAGGTGCTTGGCGATTGGGTTTCAGAGACCACCGACGCTATTGGTGTAGTTAGCGAAACACATTGGATGGCGTGTAGCGAGCGTTTGCGAGTCACATTTGACGATACGACAGCAAGCGTGCTTCGTATTGCGAAGCTCATTGAAGATACTGGCGTCTACTATCAAGGCTGGTCGTTGGGTTACATGGTGCGCGGAGGTGTTGACAGGGGGCCGGTTTACACAATAGACGGCCCTGATGATTACTTCACTAGATCATCAGGTGGCTTGTTTGGAATTGCGGCGGACACGCTTTTAGGGAAGTATTCAGATTGAGTGTTTGCGGAGGCTGCAACGCGGTTCCGCCAAATCGTTGAATCCCTCTCGCGCCACGAAATGGCGGAACCTCTTCGAGTTCCGCCCTACGTTTTCGGTGATTCGCGGTTGCGTCGTGTGTAGGGTGCAGTCTCATTGCACCTTGTTCGACACGCGCGAAGCGCATTTCTCCAATCCACGTGGGTTGGTATAAATTTGTGGTGCAATGAGATTGCACCTTACGATTCCCCACGAATCGCTTCGCGGGATCGCTCGCGCATACGCGCTCTCGATTTGATTGGCACGCGTGCCGCTCGCTGAGTTCACGTTGCAAACCACATCGGCATTACGTGCCCTCGTTGCGTCCAGAACGCGTATGAGATTGCGACCTTTGGTTCGATTTGAAATTGACCAAATCGCTCCTGTGGTCGCGATTTGCACCCTACTCGCCACGCATGCTCGATAATCACGCTTCGACAGGAGCAACACGATGGAATTGACCGCTGTTCTCACACCCGCCGAAGAAGGCGGTTTCGTCGCCTTGAATCCCGAAACCGGGACGACGACGCAGGGTGAAACGATTGAAGAGGCGCTCGCGAATTTGCGCGAAGCGACCTCGCTTTATCTCGAAGAATTTCCGCAACCGTCGCTCGGGCATCCGATCGTGACGATGTTCTCCGTGCCTGCCGCTGCTGCCCATGCCTAAACTGCCGCGCGTTTCGGGCGCGGAAGCGATTCGCGCATTGCAGTGTTTGGGTTTCGAAAAGATCAGACAAAACGGAAGTCACGTTGTGATGCGCAAAGGATCGGTCGGCTGCGTGGTGCCGATGCATGCGGAACTGAAAGTTGGAACGCTCGCAGGTGTGTTGCGTCAGGCGGGCGTTACGGCCGACACGTTCATTGAAGCGTTGTAGCCCGCGCGCTCAGTCGAGAATCACCAAATCCCGCTCCCGCTCGCTAGCCGTCGCGAGCAACGTGTGCAACCGTTTATCGAATGAAACAAGCTTCGCGCTCGCATGATGCGCGAGCGTGACGAGCCATGCGTCGGTGATTTGTCGATGCCCGACAACGCCGCCGGTGCAGTGTTTCAACACATCGACCAACTCAATTCTCGTATCGATGTACCGATGTTTGGGATTGATCAGGTTTCGCGTGAGCAGCGCTGCTGCCTCAGCTACGCTCACGATCGGTGAGTGAAACGCGGGCTGCGTGATGACGCGAACGAAGGCGGCTTGCGTAAACGCGCACGAAAGCCAGCCCGCGTCAGAGCGTTCGATCACTTCGTGTGCGAACCAATCGCGTGCGATCTCGTGTTTTTCGTGCGGCGGCCAGAGTAGCGGAATCAGAACGCTTGCATCGAGCAGGTACGCGCTATTCGTCATGCAGGAGCGTGTCGACCAGTTCGACGGTCACTGTTTTTTTGTCGGCTGGCAAATCTGCAATCCAAATGCCGTTAACTTCTTTCATCGCAAGCTCTTTGTCATTCGCGGCTTCAATCAGCTGGGAAACGGCCTCACCCAGATTGATTGAGCGCGCAGCTGCGTATCGGCGCGCGGTGGCAAGAGCCGTTTCGGAGAGGTTGACCGTGGTTCGCATGTGGGCAGTTTAGCATCAGTTTATAAAAGTGATGCGATGCAAAAATCGTCAATCCGAAGCTCGATATTCAAGCCTCCAATCCATAACTGATGTACGCAGATGAGCCTCATTTAATTGGGCGATGGCGGCAAAAAACGGTGTTATCGAAAAATAGCTTTTCGCTGTCAATCGCCCAAATAAATCGGGCGTACCTTTGTTCTGCTATGGTGTTTCCCGCTCGCGATGATGGTCGCAACAACGCGCTTTTCATTTCCCACGCCGCAAGCCCAAGCTCACGACGGCCGCCACCACAATCACCGCACCGACCACCTGAATCGGCGCAATCGCTTGCCCTAAAACGAGCCAAGCCAAAGTGAGCGCAAACACCGGTTCGACATTCATGATTGCGGAGTTGCCTGCGACGCCGAGTTTCGGGAGCACGGTGAACATGAGGGTGAAGCCCGCGCCGTAGAGCACGACCAGAAGCGCGAGGCCGATCCAGCCGGGTAGCGCGTTCGGCAAACCGAAGCCGCCTTGAGTAGAGCCGAGGAGATTGGCGCTTCCCGCGACGAGCGCGATCACGCCCGCGATCGCGAGCGTGCAGGCGGTGCGCACGCGCGGGTCGAGTGCGACGAGTTCATGTTGCGTGAACACGAGCGCTGCGCCGAACACGGCGGCCGCCGCGAGCGCAAAGGCGACGCCCACACCAATCTGTTGCCAATGCCCTTTCGCGCCGAGCCCGGAGGCCGCACCGAACACATCAAGCGCGAGCGAGAGCCCGACCAGGATCACCGGCATCGCGATGAGCATCGCGCGCTCGGGCGTGCGGCGGTAGAAGAGCCAATCCGCAAGCGCCGTCCACAAAGGATAGGTGTTGAAGGCAAGCAGTGCGAGGGCTACAGGTAGGCGCGCGACCGCAGAGTAGAGACACAGGCTTTGCACGCCAATCAACAGCCCGACGAGCGGGACGAAGCGTCGCTGTCGCGCATCGAACGAGATCGCCACGGCCTGCAGGCGAATGAGCGCAAACAGAATCACCGCGGTGACGAGGCTCCGCGCGACAACTGCGGTCGACACATCGAGCCCGTGATTGAAGCCGAGTCGCGCTGCGACGTGGTTGCCCCCCATCAACAGCGCGACCAAAAGTAAGGATGCGAAGGCGAAGCCGGAGAGGTTGCGCGGGGCGGTCATTATTCCAAGCGTAATGCACGGAAGCTCGCCGAGAGCAAGTTGCTCCCTAGAATTGAACGATGAAAATTCTCTTCATCTGCATGGGCAATATCTGCCGCAGCCCGACGGCGGAAGGCGTGTTTCGTGCGAAGGCCGAGGCAGCGGGTTTGCTGCCACGACTGACGATCGATTCAGCCGGAACCCACAACTACCACCCCGGCGAGCCGCCTGATGCGCGCTCGCAGGCGCATGCGAAGCGGCGCGGATATGATCTTTCAGCCCTGCGCGCTCGGGCGGTGACCGAACACGATATCGAGCATTTCGATTTGCTGATCGTGATGGACGATCTGAATCGCTCGACGCTGTTGAACCGAGCCGCCGCCGAACATCATCCGAAAGTGCGGCGAATGATGGAGTTTGCGGAAGGAGATCTCAGCGCGCGGGTTCGCGAAGTGCCCGATCCCTACTATGGCGAACGTGAGGATTTTGAGCGGGTGCTGGATTTGGTGGAGGCGGCGAGCGAAGGACTGATCGCGCATGTTCGCTCACGGATGTGACGATGGTCCATTTAATACCATTACATCATGTTGTCAGATTTTGTTGGGCGATAAGCTTTTTTATTCTTATTGGCGACAATACTTATAATTGCGTGCAACCCAATGAAAATTAAATATCGCACGGGTAAACTTGATTTGCTTCTCAAATCAAGCTTGATCTTTGCTGCGGCGGTGATTTGCTGGGTGTATTGGCCGGCCACTCACGCGTCGTTCGTAATCGACGATTACGTCTTTCTCGCTATGTCGCGACTCGTGGAGAATCCGCTCGCTGCGTTTTGGCAGAA
This sequence comes from Casimicrobium sp., assembly GCA_051645545.1. Classification (GTDB taxonomy): domain Bacteria; phylum Pseudomonadota; class Gammaproteobacteria; order Burkholderiales; family Casimicrobiaceae; genus Casimicrobium. Next base: position 5,736 of record JBOFBL010000442.1, read on the forward strand.
CCACTTTTACGAACCGTATTACTTTCGACCGACGGGTCTCGTCTCTTGGTGGCTTGCGCAACGGGTATTTGGCTTGTACTACGCGGCGCATTCGGCAATTAACCTCGGTCTACATTTGGTAAATGTCGCGTTGTTGTTTGCGCTGCTGCGATCGCTTCGGATTGAGCGCGCGGTCGCTGGTGGAGCGACTGCGTTCTTTGCGCTCGCACCGTTTAGTTTAGCGGCAGCATTCTGGCCCTCGAATCGGTTCGACTTGTGGGCAACGCTCTTCTTGCTATTGCTTGCGCGTCAAATCGTGATCGCTCTGAACGCGGAGCGACTCGTTACAAACGTGGTGCTGCTGATATTTTTTGCGATTGCTGGCTGCTTTAGCAAAGAACACGCGTTCTCAGCGTCCATGGCGATGGCGCTTTGCGTGTTGGCGAAACGCGATATTGATGTTCGCCGTCGCGCGATAATTTTTTTCGCGATTGGTGCCGCGGTCGCCTCGGCGTTTTTCTGGCGGCATCATTTGCTCTCCGCAGGTTATGCAGTGATGATCGGCAATCCGATGCTAGTGATCGCGGAAGGGCTGTGGACGCTCGCAAAAATGCTACCGCAGCTCGCGTCGCAAGCTTTGGGCGGAGTTCGAGGTGCTATATGGTTCGTCGCGGTTGGCGCGCTCTTCTTGTATGCGCTAGCGATGAGTTTGCCCGCGCGCGCACAAGCGCGCACGGAGCCAATCAGCGTTGGTACTGCGCTGGCGGCAGCAGTGGTCATGATGGCTTCTTTGGTGGCGCAAGCACCCGTTGGACATCTCTCCGCACCGATAGCCGACGGGTCGCCATTGGGTACGATCACTTATACGCGGTTCTACTACGCACCGGCTGCTGCTCTAGCGGTGTTGTTCGCCTGTGCGCTTGCGCGATTGCAGAAGCGTGGCGTGGTGACTGGTATCTTGTGTCTTTTAGCAATCGTGGGGGCTGTGTGGTTGCGCCCACTATCGAAGTCCTTTGCGCAATGGACTCATCGGGAGATCGCGCCGTATTCGGTGGCAGCGACTGCGGTGGCCGATGCGACCGAGGCCATCACGGAGCAATCGCCGTGCGTGCTCGTGTTTCTTGGAACGCAAAAGCAGCATCCGTTGTTTCGTATGTTTGCCGATGTGACTGTGAAAGCGAGAACCGCCGTGCATTCGCGCGTGGCAAAGTGCTTTGTGATGACTGAGACCACGCCATGGGTATTCGCTTTCCCGCGCGACTACGCGACACCAGAGGTTGGGTTACAAATAATTTCGACACCGACTGGTACGCCCAAGCAGGACACAGGCTGGGACACGATTCGATACCGACACCGTATGCCGCCGCCCGATCTGGCAACACTTCGAAGTGCACGCTTTTTTGATTGGCAAAATGGTGCTTTCGTGGAGGTCACTGAGCAGGTGCGAGGGGGCGAGAGAAAAGTGCCGTCGCGCGGTTGGGAAATGTAGTAACAAAGTTTCACGTGGAACAAATCAGTCCGGGGGACTGCTTTGGTCGAGAATAAGTTATGCGCGAGCAGCGCGGCGGCAAACTCATACGGGTGATGAACGCGCGGTTGGTGTTCGTAGGAACCAAGCTTATTGCAACGTGATGTTCGAGCGCGAAGCGCTCTGACTAGGGTGTGAGTGCGCATGCACGAGCACCTATGTTTCACGTGAAACATCCAAAAGCTAGCGTTCATGGTTCGACAAGCTCACCGCGAACGGAAAAGAGAGTCATCCGGACTAAATCCGTCGCATTTGCGAAGCTAAAATTCAAAGATGATTTTCCCCAAACGTTTCGACGTAATCGTCGTCGGCGGTGGCCACGCGGGTAGCGAGGCTGCGCTGGCGGCTGCGCGCGCGGGCGCGGAGACGCTGTTGCTCACCCACAGCATCGAAACCTTGGGTCAAATGAGCTGCAATCCGTCGATCGGCGGCATCGGAAAAGGCCATTTGGTGAAGGAAGTCGACGCGCTCGGCGGCGCGATGGCGATCGCGACCGACGAAGCGGGTATCCAGTTTCGCATCCTGAATTCCTCAAAAGGCCCAGCCGTTCGCGCAACGCGCGCGCAGAACGACCGCGTTCTTTACCGCGCCGCGATCCGCAGCCGTGTCGAAAACCAGCCGAACCTCACACTGTTCCAGCAGCCAGTTGACGACGTATGCGTCTCTGGCAACCGCGTCACGGGCGTCAAAACTCAAATGGGTGTGGTGTTCGAGGCCGAAACCGTGGTGCTCACCGCGGGCACCTTCCTCTCCGGCCTGATCCACATTGGTTTGCAGAATTACACCGCCGGTCGCGCGGGCGATCCCGCCGCGACGACGCTCGGCGCGCGTCTCAAAGAAATGAAGCTGCCGCAAGGGCGCCTTAAAACCGGCACCCCGCCGCGCATCGATGGCAAAACCATCGATTACACGAAAGTCGGCATCCAGCCGGGCGACGATCCCGAACCCGTGTTCAGTTTCATGGGCACGCGCGCGATGCATCCGCTTCAAGTGCCATGCTGGATCACGCACACGAACGAGCGCACGCACGACATCATCCGCTCGGGGCTCGATCGCTCGCCGATATTCACCGGTGTGATCGAAGGCGTCGGCCCGCGCTATTGCCCGAGCATTGAAGACAAGATTCATCGCTTCGCCGACAAAACGAGCCATCAAATCTTCCTCGAACCGGAAGGGCTCACGACGACTGAGATTTACCCGGCCGGTGTGTCCACCAGTTTACCGTTCGATGTTCAACTCGCGCTGATCCGCTCTATGGCTGGTTTGGAAAACGCGCACATCCTGCGCCCCGGCTACGCCATCGAGTACGACTATTTCGATCCCCGCCAACTCAAACAAACGCTCGAAACCAAGTATCTCGACGGGCTCTTCATGGCCGGTCAGATTAACGGCACGACCGGGTATGAAGAGGCCGCCGCGCAAGGTTTGCTCGCTGGCGTGAACGCCGCGCGCAAAGCGAAGGGTTTGGACGGCTGGTGTCCGCGTCGCGACGAAGCGTACTTGGGCGTACTCGTCGACGACCTCACTACGCAAGGCGTCTCTGAACCGTATCGAATGTTTACGAGCCGCGCGGAATACCGTTTGCAGCTTCGCGAAGACAACGCCGACATGCGGCTGACGGAGCAGGGGCGGGTGCTTGGCCTAGTCGACGACGCGCGTTGGGACGCCTTCAATCGCAAGCGTGATGCCATCGCGCGCGAGACCGAACGTCTCAAATCGACGTGGATCAATCCGCAGATTTTGAACAATGAGCGAGCGCTTGCTACGCTTGGATCGCCTATTGAGCGGGAATACAACCTGTTTGATTTGTTGCGGCGACCGGGGGTGACCTACGCCACGATTGCTGGTTTGCGCACGGAGTTTTCGCTCAAAGCGAAGAGCGATCTAGGCCCCTCTCCCTTGAGGGGAGAGGGTGTCGCGCAAGCGACGGGAGCGGGTGATCTCTCCCAGCACACTCAATCCTTCGACGTCGCTCCCCTCTCCCGCCCTTCGGGCACCCTCCCCCACGAGGGGGGAGGGGACGACTTTCGCGACCGCGTCACTGATCAAGTCGCAGAACAAGTGGAGGTGGCTGCCAAATACGCCGGCTACATCGACCGTCAAAACGAAGAAATCGAACGCCAACTCGCGAACGAAAACCTGCGTTTGCCCGCCGATTTCGACTATTCGTTGGTTCGTGGTCTCTCGAAAGAAGTTCAGCAAAAGCTCTCACAGGCAACGCCCCAAACTTTAGGGCAAGCTAGCCGAATTTCAGGTGTAACACCTGCAGCAATTTCGTTGCTGCTCGTCCACATTAAGCGGGGAAATCTCGCGAAAGCAGTGGAGCTGACGGCGTGAATTCTAAGAAAGAAGCAAAACTGGGCGCTCGCCCCGTCGTGCAAAACAACATCAATCCTCAAGGCCAAGGCATGACTACTTCCGCGGGCTTACGCCCCGTCATCGACCGACCGCTCAAACCAGGTCGTGAAATGATCGATTACACCCCCGAACTGCGCGCCGCGCTCTATGAAAAACTCTCCGAAGGCTTGAAGCAACTGCGCTTGAACGCCACCGGCAAACAAAAAGACACGTTGATCGAATCGCTCGCATTCCTCTCCGAATGGAACGCGGTGATTAACCTAACCGCCATTCGCGATCCGCACGACATGCTCGTGCAGCACATTCTCGATTCGCTCTCGGTGCTCTATTGCATTCCGCAAGAGGCGACGACGCTGCTTGACGTCGGCTCCGGCGGCGGCTTTCCCGCGCTGCCGATCGCCGTGATGCGCCCCGATCTTGAAGTCGTCTCGATCGATGCCGTGCGCAAGAAAACCGATTACATCGAGAAAGCCGCAGCCCACCTGAAGCTCGGCAATTTAAGCGCGGTGCACGGCCGCGTTGAAGAACACCTCGTCACCTACGACGTCGTGATCTCGCGCGCCTACGCCTCGCTCAAAGATTTTGTGACGACCGCAGGCGAATGCGTCGTCCCCGAAGAAGACGGCCTCATGCTTGCGATGAAAGGCAAAAGCCCCGAGGATGAAATTTCGGAGCTTGCCGGGACGGGTTGGGTGGTCGATCGCAAGCGGGCGTTGAGTGTGCCGTTTTTGGATGCGGAGCGGTGTTTGGTTTGGTTGGAGAGGGCTTGAAAATAGTCGTTCACAACCGCGTAGGCGAGTTTGCGCTGTCGAGAAAGCAGGTGCAGACGCTACATGACGCGCTTAACTTTCCACAGTGGGCGTTGATCCGCGAGTTTCATCTTTGTTATCCACATGCACCATGGCCTGAGATGTTCTTCTTTGATCGCACTTTATCTATCGTTTATTTTTCGTCTTTGCCGGGCATCAAAACACCGCAAAAATTGGAGCACGTTGTTACAGAACTGTTGGTCGGTTTATCGCGAATGAATGACGCTACAACGAATTTCAATCATCCTTTAAAGGCGAAAGAGCGAGCGGAGCACGATGAATTTGTTGCGACGTATTTGCCCAAAGCGCTCGCGACGTTGCAGGGTTGTGCGATGGACGTATCTGCATGAACGAATCTCGTAGGGTGGGCACCCCGTGCCCACCAAACCGTTGCATAAAAACCAATTCAGCAATGCGAATAATCTGTGGGCACGGGGTGCCCACCCTGCTACGAGGTAATTCGAACGCATGAGCGGAGTTAGCAGTTTTTGGGGGTCGGCTGCATTCGTCGCGATTTGGCTTTGCTACGCGGCTTATGTCATTCGCTTGATAGTTAGATCAGGCAAATATGAGCGCGGTCAATTGATCGCACAATCGGCGATTGCAATCGTCGTTCCCGTTATTGGGGCGATGATTATTCATGTCGTTCATCGAACTGTTAACGGCGCTTCCGAGAAGCTAGATCGAACGTTTGATCGTTCCGAATACAGCCACGATGATGGAAAAGCTTTAAGAGGCGACAAAGACGAATGAACGGCATCACCGACCTCTGGGCACTCGCCCTCGCAACCCTCGTCTTCCTCGCGATCCCCGGCCCCGGAACGATCAAACTTTTCGCGTCGATGGCGGAGAAAAACGGTGGCGCACGCGCGGGTGTGTGGAGCACGCTCGGGCTCATGGCGGGCGATACGGTGTGGATGGTGCTCGCGCTCTCGGGTGTGGCGGCGCTGGCGGCGGCGTATCCGAAAGCGTTTGATGTGTTGCGTTATGCGGGGGCTGTTTATCTTGCTTGGGTCGGCTTTAACTTGATTCGCCAATCGCGCGCTGCGCTCGGCGAGGGCAAGGTGAATGAAAGCATCGGGCGCGGCGGTAAAGAATGGTTTTACGAATCGATGCTGGTCTCGCTTTCGAATCCGAAAGTGATCGGTTTCTACGTCGCGTTCTTTCCGCTCTTCATCGATACGAAAAACTTTCAAGGTGTGACGACTTACGCCACGATGATCGCCATCGTGCTCGCGATTTGTTTTTTGTATTGCATGTGGTTGATCGCTGTTGCGCAGGTGGCGAAACGGGTGTTCAAGCGCTATCCCGAAGCGGGCGTGTGGTTGAAGCGTGGGGCGGGGGCGGCGTTGATCGGTTTTTCGATCAAATTTGCGGTGCAAAAGTGATTTTTGTAGGAGCGGCTTGCCGCGACCAACGTTTGGATGAGGAAAGAGGTCGCGGTAAACCGCTCCTACAAGTCGAGAAATGATTAGAACAATAGCCATCGCAAACCAAAAAGGCGGCGTCGGCAAAACGACCACCGCCGTCAACCTCGCAGCCTCACTCGCCGCGCAAAAACGTCGCGTGCTGTTGATCGACGTTGATCCGCAAGGCAATGCGACGATGGGCGCGGGCGTGAACAAAAACGGTGTTGAGCAGAGCGTGTACACGGTGCTGCTTGGCGAATCCGGTTTGATCGACGCGCGCGTACGCGCGCAAGGCGATTTCGATTTGATCCCAGCGAACCGCGAACTCGCGGGCGCGGAAATCGAAATGGTCAACATGCCCGATCGCGAAACGAAGTTGAAGGACGCAATTCACACGTTGAAAGCGGCGATCGAAGCCGTCGCCGATCAATACGATTACATCTTGATCGATTGCCCACCGACTTTGAATTTGCTCACGCTAAATGCGCTTTGCGCGGCCGACAGCGTGTTGATTCCGATGCAATGCGAGTATTACGCGCTCGAAGGTTTGAGTGACCTTGTGCAAACGCTGCGCAAGTTGCAACAGCATTTGAATCCCGAGCTGCACATCGAAGGTTTGTTGCGCACCATGTACGACAATCGCATGAGCCTGTCGCAACAAGTCGCCGCGCAGCTTGAACAACACTTCGGCGACAAGCTTTTCAAAACCATAATTCCGCGCAACGTGCGATTGGCCGAAGCGCCGTCGCACGGCGTGCCTGCGTTGCTGCTCGACAAAGCGAGCAAGGGCGCGCAGGCCTACGTACAGCTAGCGCAGGAATTGATTGCGAAGCATGAGGCGGCGAGCGCCGCCGCGTAGGGGGGGCACCCCGTGCCCCCCCACCCGTTGCACAACACAGATTCCTTAATCGAAAAAATGGTGGGCACGGGGTGCCCACCCTACGAGATGACTTATGGCAACTAAATTAAAAGGCCTCGGCCGCGGACTCGATGCACTCTTAATGCCGGAACCGGCGAAGGTGAACGCACCTGCGTCGTCCGGCATTCCGATGTTGAAGATCGCGGAGATCGTTGCGGGCAAGTATCAGCCGCGTCGCAAGTTCGACGATGCTGCGCTTGCGGAACTCGCGGCCTCAATCAAATCGCAAGGCATCATGCAGCCGATCGTCGTGCGCAAAACCGCGTCGGGAAAAAACGAAATCATCGCGGGTGAACGCCGCTTCCGCGCGGCTCAACTTGCGGGGCTCACCGAAGTGCCAGTGGTCATCAAAGAAGTCGATGACAAAACCGCGCTCACGCTTGCGCTGATTGAGAACTTGCAACGGCAAGATTTGAACGCGATCGAAGAAGCCGAAGGTATCCAGCGCCTGATTGCCGAATTCAAATTCACGCATGAGCAAGCGGCAGAAGCGGTGGGCAAATCACGCAGCGCGGTGTCGAATTTGTTGCGACTGCTCGAACTCGCGCCACCGGTGAAAGATCGTGTGATTGCCGGAACGCTCGAGATGGGTCACGCACGCGCGCTCGCGAGTTTGCCGAATGACAAGCAAGTGATGCTTGCCGAAAAGATTGCGATCAACGCCCTCTCAGTGCGCGCGACCGAAGCGCTCGTGAAAGACGAGCTCGAAGCGAAACCATCGACAAGTAGTGCGTCGGGCAGCGCAAAGAAATCTTCGAAATCGCAACGCATCGATCCGGCGGACGCCGTGCGCGACAGTGACCTTGATCGCCTAGAGAACGATCTGGCCGATGCGCTCGGCACCTATGTGGAAATCGTGCATTCGAAAGAGGGGAAGGGCGAACTCATCATTCGCTACGCAAGCTTGGATCAGCTTGATGGCATCCTCGCAAGAGTCAAAAAATAGCCACCGAGCTATTCCGAAGATAACCCAATTAATATGGGCGATCACGGCAGAAATTATCTATTTCGATAACAGATAAAAATCTGTCTATCGCCCGATTAAATTGGGCGATACTCGTCGTAGTTCGATGACGATCGGATGCTCAAAAATTAAGCGCTCACGACATCTGCGCAAATAAGCAGCGCCGATCTCGTGAGCGCGACGTTGTCATCGCGTATTTCTCACGGTTTCGATGACGAACGTCGATCACTCAACATCGGTTGATTACAGTTGCGTTATTGCGCAACGCTCGGGCTCGCGATTAACGCAGCAACCGCGGCGTTGACAGGCGCCGGAGCAGAGGCCACTGCGCGCAGACCGGCTTCGCTCACCGCGATTTGTTGCTCAATTGTTGGTACGACGATTTGATCACCGCCTTGTGTCAATCCCAAACGACGTGCTTCGGCGAGTTCCGCGAGCACTTGCGCGCGAGTTTTCGGTGTCGCATCGTTGATGGCGATCAGGCCCGAATTTGCCTCGGTCGCGCCGAAGCTCGTACGTGCGCCGAACGCTTGATTGCGAACATCGCTTGCAGTGGCTTGACTATGAATGTTCACGAATGGCTCGTTGCCGCCATCGGCGAACGACACGGCTGGGATTGCGATCAAAGCTGCGAGAAGGGTTGCATTCAAAGTTTTCATTTCAGTTTCCTTTTTTCATAAGTGGAGGAGGGAAGTCTTTGTTTCTTGATGTGATCCAGAGCTTGTTTTCTCGTCGTCACAGGA
>JBOFBL010000443.1:0-12224 GCA_051645545.1 Casimicrobium sp.
CGCGCTTGCGCGCGAATAGCGCTTCAAATGTACGCGCTCGCGATACGCTATTTCGCGCGCAAGCGCGCTCCCACAAACTAAGCCGAACGCCCGCTGTATGCACCCTATGGTTTCGGTACACCAGCTTCCCATTGAGTCCAGTTCTTCACGATGTCACGCACGAGAGCGCCGCCCACAATCGCGAGATTTTTTGTCGCTGGCTCGAAGCCGCCGGATGCACCGTTAGTGGACGCAATAAGCGATGCGTAAGCCGTTTGCCCCGGATAGGGGCGATCGAAGTTCGAACCGGTGCGCAGCACAGCCAAACGCTTTAGGTCCACCTTGCCAGCAGCCGCGGCGCGCTCCAAAGCGTTGTAGGTGGCGTTGTCTTCTTGCTGCGTGGTGCAGTAAACGCCTTTGCCATCGGTGAGCAGCTTGGTCCAATCGCGTGCGTGTTGACCGAGTTTATGACCATGCCACCAGGTATCGCCACCGAGCGTGTCGCATTGAATCACTTGTGGTGGTTGATTGGCAGGCGCTTTTTTGTAGTTGGCGCGATAGGCTTTTGCTTTATCGCTGTCGGCGAGTGTCACACCCTTTGAGAGCGCGAGCGCTTTTTGTAGAAGCGACTCGTCGAGCTGCGCTACTTCCGCACGATACTCGAACTTCGGTTTTTCGCCAGGGCCTTTGGTCATGATGCCGATGTAGCCGAACTTCCAATTTTTCGGCATCTCGCGCGCATCGATTTCGTGCGCGATCCCGAAATTAACGAGATAGCGCGCCCAGGCGGCTGAGCCCGTCGTGCCGCGCGTAGGATCGATACCCGAGATCCCGGCAATCAGAAAATAAGTTTTGCGCAAGTCGAAACGCGGATCGAAGGTGAGCGCCATTGTGGACGCGGCAACATTAGTGTGCCCCATTCCTGCGATCATTAAACACACGTCATCGGTGTTGCACTTGATCGTTGGGTGATCAAGCGATAAGCCAGGCACCTTGATTTCTTCCTTCAGTTGAAACGGTTCAATCCACGGCGCAGCTTCCGGCGGGAACATGCTGATGATCACCGCTTTCAACGCGCGTGGCGACGACGCAGGTGCGGCAGGGGTTTGTGCGAACGCCTGCGTCGCGAGCAAGCACGTTACGAGAGTAAACAAACGCTTCATTTGCGCGATCCTTTCTTCTTCATCGTCGATTGATGTTGCTTCCATGCTTCGAGAAACGAAAGTGTGACGCGTGCTTCGTTCATCTCGGCAAGCCCACTGCTAAAGAGTGCGCCCACATCTTCATCGAAGCCCTCAGCGCCAGCAAGATCGCTCAACGAACGAAACGCGATGTAGGGCACACCGTTCGCATACGCCACATGCGCGAGCGCCGCCGTTTCCATTTCGAAGGTTTGCGCTTTGAGCACATTGTGCAAATAGGTTCGATACTGCGCATTGGTAAGAAACACGGTGGCCGAAACGCCGCGCCCGCCGATCAACATGCGCGGTTGTTGTTTCACGCATTGCTTCTCGTCGACACTGCCATCGGCGCGCTTTGCTTTCGGCCCGCAACGCGCGAGCTCTGGTTTGATCGTCTTCACAACGGCAAGCATTTGCTCGTCAACCGGATAATCGAAAACATAGGTGCCTTTCGGCGAATTCTTCGCGTTGAGCAAATAGTTTTTGCGCATATAAAGGCCGGTTTCGACTTTGCCTTGCGGCGTATCGATCACAAATGGCGGAATCACTTTCCCATCGTCACCCAACGCTAGTTCGAGTCCCAAGCAACTCACATCCGCCGGTTTGCCGCACGGCGCAGGCAACTTCGAGTCAGCATTCCAGAACACTTCCATCGGCATCGCCCAACGATCGGGCACTGTCACGTCGCCCACGTGATTCGCAGGATCGATACCGCCCGCAATCCCGCTCATGATGAGCCGCTCGATACGAAAATGATTGAGCATCAATTGCGTCACCATCGTCGAATTGATCATGCTCACCCCTGAGAGCACGATGACGACCGGATTGCCGCGCAACACACCCGTGGTGTAGCGATTGCCGTTGATAAAGTACGTGCGCTTCTTCTGCGTTTGCTCGATCAAGATGTCGGCCTCAGCGCCGAATGCGGAGACGATGCCGATTCGCTGAGTACACTCAGTGAGGCATTTTTTTGCGGTTGGCGCGGCAATGCAGCTCGAACCAACGAAAAGACATAGCGCAATAAAAGTACGTGCGATTGACAAGCGCATAGATAAACCCCAAAACCCTTCAATCGGAAAACAAGTGCTAGCGATGTGTCAGCACATAGCGTGCCAGTATCGACTGCAATGCACACAACGTCGAGTGAAACGTTTGCGCCGCGTTGAGGTCAAAATAGCAACAACACGCATTGAAGGAGTCGGCGATGGCGACGCGTTCATTAAAGAATATTGCTGCCCAGCGACGCTGTGGCACGATGCAAGTGCATCACAGCTTGCTTGAACTCTATCCGTCGTATCGAAAATGCTTGAACACGCTCGAACATCAATGCATCGAGCGACGCCGCACAGCGGCGCGCGAGCGCGCAACGTCGTATCGTGTCGAAGTCGTCGTTCATGTGCTCTACAACGCGGCAAAAGAAAATATCAGCACTGCGCAAGTTAAATCGCAGCTCACCGTGTTGAATCGCGATTTTCGCGCGACGAATCCTGATCGCAGTAAAACGCCCGCTGTGTGGAAAGGATTGGTGAGCGACGCGCAGGTTGAATTCGTTCTTGCAACGAAGGACCCGAAGGGTAACGCAAGCACGGGCATCACGCGAACGCGAACGACACTCACTGCATTCGACATCGATGACGAGCAAATCAAGAAATCTGCGAATGGCGGCAAAGATGCCTGGCCGACGGACCGCTATCTCAACATCTGGGTGTGCTCGATTGCAGGTGGCGTACTGGGCTATGCACAGTTTCCGGGCGGGCCTACGTGGTCCGATGGCGTCGTGATTTTGAATACCGCGTTTGGCACTGGCGGCATTGCTAAAGCGCCATTCAATAAAGGGCGCACAACGACACACGAAGTCGGTCATTACTTCAATTTGCGCCATATTTGGGGCGACACCGAAGATTGTTCGGGTACCGATTTCGTCGTCGACACGCCAAACGCAGAGGGGCCGAACTATGGCTCGCCGACCTACCCGAAAATTTCGTGCGGCAATGGACCGTATGGCGACATGTTTATGAATTACATGGATTATGTTGACGACGCGGCAATGTTCATGTTCACCAAAGAACAAGTGCAGCGTATGCAGGTGACGCTCGATGGGCCACGTAAAAAACTCTGGCAGGGTGTTGCTCGCGCATCTGCGCGCGGTAATACACGTTCGTCCTGAGCCTGTCGAAGGTTCCAACGCATGACAATCATCGATCCAAAACTCCTCGCGCGCACGTGGGTGCATGCGCATGAAGCGGATCACGATGGCTTACTAGTATTTCGTCCGCTTGGGACGGCAATGCCGCCGTCGCGCGGACGTCGCGTGATAGATCTTGCGGATGCAAACGCGAGGATCGTTGCGCCGTCTGCGGACGATCGTCCGACTGCGTCTGCGGTGAGTTGGTACGTGAAAGACGATCAACTGCACATCGTTCAATCTGCCACAAGCGAGCAGCGTTTCCAGGTCGCCGCGCTCGATGCGACCGAACTCGTGATGAAGCGCGTCGATTAACATGCCGCGCCGACGTGCGTCGCACGTGCACGATGTTCGAAAAAAAAGCCCGCGATTGCGGGCTTTCTTGAAACGCCAAACGGTTATTTCTTGCCGTCTTTGACGCCTTGCTTCTCTTTGCTTGGCGCAGCTGCAGGTGCGGCAGGCGCTTTTTGCTTGGATGCGGCGACTTCAGCGGCAGCCGTCGGCGCGCCTTCTGCAGGAGCGGCTTCTTCTTTAACCATCGACGCGGTCGCGAACACTGCATCTTTGTTGCGGCCGTGGAATACGAGCGCAACGCCAGGTGGCAATGTCACGTCTTTCGCGTGAACCGATTCGCCAGCTTTGAGATCTTTCAGATCGACTTCGATGAAGCGCGGCAGATCTTTTGGCAAGCAGGTGATTTCGACTTCAGCCAATACGTGGTTGACGATCGCAGCGGAGAGTTTCACCGCTGGCGAGATGTCTTGATTGACGAAGTGAACCGGCACTTTCATGTGCAGTTTCTTGTTCGCTTCGATGCGCTGAAAATCGATGTGCTGAATCTGTTGCTTGAACGGATGGTATTGCACGTCGCGCAAAAGCACCTGACTCTTCGCGTTGCCGAGCGTCATCGAAAGAATCGAGCTGTGAAACTCTTCTTTCTTGAGCGCGTGCCAGAGGGCGTTGTGATCGAGTTCGATCATTTCAGGTTTGGCTTCGCCTCCGTAGACGATGCCTGGGACTTTCGCAGCGTGACGCAGGCGGCGGCTCGCTCCGGTGCCCTGTAGCGTCCGCGCGAAGGCGGTGAATTCAGTTGCCATAGTAATAACTCCATTTACTTGAGGCGGTCACCGATTGAACGGCGGCACCTCGATTGGTTTTGTTGCGACAGCGCGACCACTGCGGCATCAAAATCGCCTCGCGACTTTGCGAGGCGAAAAATTCTTTACTCTGTGAAGAGCGACGAAACGGAATCTTCATTCGAAATCCGCTGCATCGTCTCTGCAATCAGTTGAGCGCTCGAAATATGGCGAATCTTGCCTGTTTTCGATAGCTCTTCGCCTTCTTTCGAAAGCGGAATCGTATCGGTGACCACCAGCGAATCGAGCGACGGGCCTGCAATGCGCGCGACCGCTTCGCCTGAGAGCACCGCGTGCGTGCAATACGCGATCACTTTCACGGCACCATTGTCTTTAAGCGCTTGTGCGGCTTTGCACAACGTGTTCGCCGTGTCGACAATGTCGTCCATAATCAAACAGGTACGACCTTCAACATCACCGATGATGTTCATCACTTCCGAGACGTTCGCTTTCGGACGACGCTTATCGATGATCGCAAGATCGGTATCCAAACGTTTCGCAACCGCTCGCGCACGCACGACGCCACCGACGTCGGGCGACACGACCAGGAGGTTTTCGTATTTCTGCTTCCAGATATCCGCGAGCAAAATCGGCGTCGCGTAAATATTGTCAACCGGAATATTGAAAAAGCCCTGAATCTGATCGGCGTGCAAATCCATCGTGAGCACGCGATCAACGCCAACCGCCGAGAGCATGTCGGCCACTACCTTCGCCGAAATCGGCACTCGAGCCGAACGCGGACGACGATCTTGACGTGCATAACCGAAGTACGGCATCGCGGCAGTGATCCGACCGGCCGATGCGCGCTTCAACGCGTCAACCATGATCACCAGTTCCATCAAGTTTTGATTGGTTGGCGCGCAGGTTGATTGCAGCACGAACACATCTTTGCCGCGCACGTTCTCGAGAATTTCGATATCGCATTCGCCGTCCGAGAATGCCGAGACTTTCGCCTTTCCGAGCTTCAATTTGAGGTGTTCCGCCACCGATTGCGCCAACTTCGCGTTAGCGTTGCCGGTAAACACCATCATGTCGTGAAAGCTCATGGCGCGAACTCTGTGAACGGTCGTGTGAATCGAAAAAAAAGCGGCCTTAGAAAATCGAAGACCGCTTTTTTCAGTAATGCTGCCTTTTTGGGCGGCGTGCCCTTTGGGCGTGTACTCTACCCTTTGGGCGAGTAGTTTTGGCAGGGGAGGAAGGGATCGAACCTACGTATACCGGAATCAAAATCCGGTGCCTTACCACTTGGCGACTCCCCTACACACGACAGCGATTTGCACCGCCGCCGCTCTCATCGCAAACATGTTCGATAAAGAATATGTTTGCTCAGTGAAGCCCTAAATTATAGCGATTTTGGCGAAATCGTGAAGCGGATGACGCTCGCTAGAGTGAACCGCCCACGCGCTGTAGCCCTTTTTGCGAAGTACCGTAGCGGCACGTGAAGCGGTCGAAAAGTCTCGGGTTCGAGCGAAGTAAGCGCTCCCCGATCCAGTCATTCGTGCATCTAACGAGCTACTTCTCATTTCGCCAAATAATCTAAGGGCGTTAAGTTCAATAGCTTCTGAAGCGCTTTGTATGTTATTTTTACCGAACATCCAATTAAATTGGGCAATCTGCAATTTAGCTGTATTTCGTTCAAGATTTGGATGTGCGAACGCTTCAGCCGTCGCAACGCCGACGCGCGGATGCGCGAGCACGAGCGTTGCGCGCGGCACGTGCATTGTGCGAAGCGTTTCACCAATGCCAGACATAAACGCCGCACGCCCGAATACGAAAAACGGTACGTCAGCACCTAGCGCGAGGCCGATTTGCATAAGTTGTTCGCGCGTGAGCGAAAGATTCCACAATCGATTGAGTCCAAGCAGCGTTGTCGCTGCGTCGGAGCTGCCGCCACCCAAGCCTGCGCCTTGCGGAATGCGTTTGGTGAGTCGAATGTCGACGCCGAACTTTGTTGCCGTTTCTTTTTGCAACGCGCGCGCCGCGCGACATGCGAGATCGTTGGCTTCGGTAATTCCGGGCGGAGGATCCAGCAAACGAACCACGCCGTCGTCACGCAACGTAAGCTCGACCGTATCCGCGAGCGAGACAAACACCATCACCGATTCAAGCAAGTGATAGCCATCGTCGCGTCGACCGACGATGTGCAGAAAGGTGTTGATTTTTGCGGGGGCGGGAAGCGTGAGTTTCACAATATCAACAGGATTTACGGTGTCGAAAACTCGTCGAACACCCAGGTCACTTGTGCATCCTCGCTAGCATTGCCACCCGCGTCGAACGACCAGCGCATGCGCCGCACGAATTTTGTATCGCCATCGAAGCGCGAATTCACCACAATGGTCCAGCCGGATTCGCGAAACGATTCCACTTGTTGGTCGCTGGCGCGCCGCACCACCGCCGAGCGCGGAACGCCTTGAAGCCAGCTCGAAAATTCGGCATCGGTCAGCGGGATGTCGATGAATTGACGCAAGAGTTCGGAAAGCGTGGCCGCTTCGCGCACTTCACCGTTAGAGAGCGTCGCGCGCGCGGAGCGCTCGCTCGCTTCGATACGCGCAAGTTGCGTCGCGGCAGGCGTGAATAAATCGAGCGTGCGAATCGCACCATTTTGTTCGTAGCGAAATTGACCGCTACCTTGTTGATCGCCGCGCTTCGCGGAAAATCGCCCAGCGACACTAAAACGCTCAAACGCCTTTGCGACTGTCGCCTCAGCAGCGTCTGTTTGCAGTGGAGCCTGCGCAAACGTCGTGCAACCCGCAAGCGCGAGACTCGCACACGTCATCACCACACCACGAATCACTTGCGATCCAATCGCTGCATCGTCTTTTTCAGAATGTCGCTATCGGGTTGCTGCTGCAACTGCGCTTGCCAAATCGAGCGTGCTTCATCCTTGCGCCCTTGCGCCCAGAGCACTTCTCCCAGATGCGCGGCAATCTCGCCGTCTTTGAATTTCGAATAGGCACGGCGCAGATACTCTTCGGCCTCTTTCAAGCGACCTTGTCGAAACGCAATCCAGCCCATACTGTCGATGATTGCAGGATCGTCCGGCGCGAGCTCGATCGCGGTTTCGATCAATTTACGCGCTTCATCGAGTCGCTCGTTACGATCGGCAAACGAATAGCCGAGTGCGTTGTGTGCATGCGCACGCTTCGGATCGATTTCGATCACACGACGCAATCGTTTCTCAGCCTCGGCGACACGATCCAGCCGCTCGGCAAGCATTGCCGATTCGTAGAGCAGATCGGCATTGTTCACGTCTTGTTTTAGCGCCGCATCAAGCGCATCGAACGCCTTTGCATACTCGCCCGCTTCGCGCCAGATATTTGCCTCGGTTTGCACCAGCGTGTTTTTCTCGAACGCATTAGTGGGTCGCATTTGCTTGAGATGACTCATCGCCTGCAAGGTGCGCTTATCTGCGGAGAGCACGCCAGCGATTCGCAATTGCGATTCCCAATAGCGATCGCCTTGCCCCGTTCGCTCCACTTGCGCGTAGCGCTGCGCCGCTTCATTCCAGCGCTTCTGTGCTTCAGCGATTCGCGCGAGGTAATAGCGAATGGCGTTGCCGTCGCCACGCTCGCTGGCAAGCGCTTCCGAGAATTCCTTTTCTGCGGCGTCCCATTCTTTGCCGGAGAACGCCGCGAGCGTTGCAGCGAGCCGCATCTCTTCGGCATCCTCTTTGCCGTCATCAGCCAAATCCAGAAAGAGTTTGCGCGCCTCAGCATAGTTTTCCAGATCGAATTGCAAGCGCGCGAGCGTTTGCTTCAATTCGCGCGAATCGGGATTTGCAGCGACGCCATCGGTGAGGAGCTTTACGCTCTCTTCGCTTGCGAGCGCACGCGCGCCAGGCGTAGACGCCTTCGCGGAGCGCGCAGCAAGCAGGCGCGCTTTCACGGCGATGGCTTGCGGCCATTTCGGATTGATCGCGAGCGCTTTGTCGATCGCGAGCAAGGATTCGCTGATGCGCGAGTTGTCAGTGCCCGTACTCGCTACCGAGAGCGCGTAATGCGATTCGGCGAGCTCGGGCATTTGCGCGGTTAGCGTGCTCGCGAGTTTCACCGCGTGATCGCGATCGGAATGCTGCGCGAGCTGGCGCGCAAGATCGACGATTGCAGCGGCGCGCGATTCAGCAGGAAACTTAGACACCTGTGACACCGCGCGTTCAGCAAGCGCCTCGTCTTTCGTGCTGAGCGCGAGTGCAAGGGCAATTTGATTAGCGCGCGTCGATGCGGCGTCGCTTCGCTGCCAAATCGCCACCATTTCTTTGGCTTCATCGAAACGTCGTTGCTGCGCAAGCAACGTCACGGCGCGCTCCGCGACTTTGACGTCCTGGCTGCGGCGTGCAATTTCGGCATAGGTCGACGCAGCGGTCGCCAGGTCGCCATTTTGCAGCGCGAATTCGGCGGCAAGCACGCCCATCACATGGACACGATCGTTCGCCTGCACGTGCAGCGGTGTGATCGTGAGCGCTAAGGCTGCAACACTAACGGCGAGATATGTTTTTCTGAACATCATTTTGTGAGCATACAACGTGAACGAGGCGATTGCGGAGCGCGGTTTGCAACGAGTGCCGAGCTCGGCATGGCGACTACACTTCACGCCATGCCCGAGCTACCTGAAGTCGAGACCGTTCGCCGTGGATTGAGTTCCGCAATCGTCGGCCAAACCGTGAAACAAGTCGTCGTTCGCGATCGCCGATTGCGCTGGCCAATTCCGCCCACCTTCGAAACTTCACTGATCGGGCAGCGCATTGATCGAATCGATCGACGCAGCAAGTATCTTCTGTTTCGCCTGTCGCGCGACCGCGCAACGCTGCTCGCGCATTTGGGCATGACGGGCAGCTTTGTTGTGTACGACCGAGCGCACGTCCCAGATGTGAAACCGCACGATCATGTCGACATTGTGATCGCGAACGGCACGCTACTTCGCTACAACGATCCGCGCCGGTTTGGTTCGATGCATACCTACGAAGGAATTGATATTGCACAACCGCTGCTCGCGCATTTGGGGCCTGAGCCGCTGACAGACGCGTTTGATGCGAACTATCTCTACGCCAACACGCGTCGGCGTCCGGGGCCAATCAAACAAGCGATCATGGACAACACACTGATCGTGGGCGTGGGCAATATTTATGCAAACGAATCGCTGTTTCGTGCAGGCATTCATCCCAATCGCGCGGCCAATCGCATTTCGTTTGCACGCTATGAACGATTGGTCGCAGAGATCAAAATCGTATTGCAAGAGGCCATCGTTGCCGGCGGCTCCACGCTGCGCGATTACGTGAACGCAACCGGTCAGCCCGGCTATTTTCAGCTCAACTATTTTGTCTACGGCCGCGAAGGGCAGTCGTGCAAACAATGTGGTGGCGTGCTCAAACTCATGCGACACGGCGGGCGCGCAACCGTCGTTTGCACGCAATGTCAGCGCTGATGAGATCATCGTGGCCACGAAGCGTTTTCAACACCTCGCAATCACTTCACAGCACTTTACTTTGCAGCTCAATTTAATTGGGCGATCATTGAAATATATGTTTATTTCAATAAATATCAAAAAATACGCTATTGCCCAATTAAATTTGGGAATAGCCGGTTAAGTTGTAATCAGTTTTTACTCTCAAGAACGCGCTCCATGTCAAACCAATTCGCATCGTTATCGCTCTCACCTTCGATGCTCACAAACCTCGAACGGCTCGGTTACGCAACGATGACGCCGATTCAGGCGGCGAGTTTGCCGATCACGCTTGCGGGTCACGATCTCATCGCACAGGCGGCAACCGGTAGCGGCAAGACGGCCGCGTTCGCATTACCGCTGCTCGCGAAACTCGATGCGAGCAATCGCGCGACGCAAGCGCTCGTGCTCTGCCCGACGCGCGAGTTGGCCGATCAAGTCACGCAAGAGCTGCGTCGCCTCGCACGCGCGGAAGACAACGTGAAAATCTTGACGCTCTGCGGCGGTATTCCGATGCGCCCGCAGCGCACGAGTTTGGAACATGGCGCGCATATCGCGGTCGGCACGCCGGGTCGCATCATGGATTTGCTCGACGTTGGCGCGCTCAATCTGCGCGAGATGAAAACGCTCGTACTCGACGAAGCCGATCGCATGCTCGATATGGGTTTTTACGACGACATCGCGAAAGTGATTTCGCAGTGCCCACGCGATCGGCAAACGCTTCTGTTTTCTGCGACCTATCCGCCCGGTGTTGAAGGACTCGCGAAGCAGTTTCAACGCGCGCCGAAATCAGTGAAGGTCGAATCGCAACACGACGACACGAAGATTCGGCAATACTTCTACGAAGTTGAAAAGGATCAGCGATTGCCTGCGGTGTCAATGCTGCTGCGTCACTTTCGCCCCGTCTCCACGCTCGCGTTTTGCAACACCAAAGCGAAGTGCAAAGACGTGTTGGAGCGTTTGCAAGCCGATGGTTTTTCCGCGCTCGCGCTGCACGGCGAACTCGAACAAAAAGATCGCGATCAGGTGCTCATTCAGTTCGCAAACAAGAGTTGCTCGGTGCTCGTTGCGACCGACGTCGCCGCACGCGGACTCGACATCCAAGGGCTTGATGCCGTCATCAACATTGACGTCACGCCCGAGCCCGAACTCCACATCCATCGCATCGGCCGCACCGGGCGCGGCGATCAACAAGGACTCGCCTTGAATTTGGTTGGCCTCAACGAAATGCACTGGATCACCAAGATCGAAGACATTCAAGGCCGCGAGTGCGAATGGCACCCGCTTGCTGAACTCACCGCGACCAGCGACGCCCCACTCGCGCCGCCAATGACCACGCTGCAAATCCTAGGCGGCAGAAAAGAAAAAATCCGCGCAGGCGACGTGCTCGGCGCACTCACTGGCGAAGGCGGACTCACGAAAGATCAAGTCGGCAAGATCAATGTGAACGACTTTGCGATTTACGTCGCTGTTGCGCGTGGTGTCGCGAAGAAGGCGCTTGCGGCGCTTAACAATGGGAAGGTTAAGGGGAAAACGGTGAAGGCGCGATTGCTTTGAAGTAGTGCTCGCGATAGCCGCTACACCATTAATCGCTGGCCGTAGGCTGGGATTTCATCCCAGCCTACCCAATTGAATTGACCCGGTATGACCGCGGTAATACCATCGCATTATGAAAGTCGCGATCTCCGTTCCCGATCCCGTGTTCAATGCCGCCGAATCGCTCGCTACGTCGCTTCGAAAGTCGCGTAGCGAGCTTTACTCCGATGCTTTGCAATCGTTCATCTCGTCGCGCATGGCGCACGATGTAACGCGTCGCCTGAACGATGTGTATGGCCGAGAAAACTCCGCGATCAAACCAAGTTTCGCTTGCACGCAAAGCAAGGTACTCGCACGTGAAGCGTGGTGAGGTGTGGTGGGCAGATTAGCCCGATCCCATTTGCTCTGGGCCGGACTTGCGTCGCCCGGTACTCGTTGTTTAGGCGAACGCGTTTAACGAGAGTCGAATCGCCACGGTCATCGTCGCAGTCATCACGTCAAATTTATTCCTAGAAAACGCACCGTGCAATGTGCGCTTGGGCAAATCCGAATCCGGTTTGCCCAAGCCATCGGTCGTCAATGTGTCGTAACTGATCACGATTGCCCGCGAACTGCTGACCCAGCGAGTCAAAGCCCTGCCCGCGAAACTCCTCGTCGAAATCGAAACGGGGCTCAGGCTTGTGCTCGGTTTATAGAAACGTATCGGCATTTCGCGCGCAAGCGCGCTCCCACACTTAGCGCGCTGCGTCGCGCGGAATCCATCCGAAT
>JBOFBL010000444.1:0-8425 GCA_051645545.1 Casimicrobium sp.
GGAAAGATCGACGATGGCGAGATGGAAATGCGCTTGTTACTTTGATCGTTGCATAATGCAACAAATATTAGTGACTCAGTAACAACCCGATGCGGCACACGCTTGGCTGCCTGATAATTCGGCAAACCGTTTTTGGAGGAACTCATGAATTTCAACCGTCGTCAATTTTCGCAATCGGCCGCTGCGGTCGCAACGCTCGCGTCGCTTGGCATTTCCGCGCGCGCATTCGCACAAACCCCGCAAGTCGATACTCTCAAGGTCGTGCTCGGTTTCGCAGCGGGCGGCACCGCGGATGCAACCTCGCGCCGTATTTCGGGCAAGATGACGCCCGGCTATGCGAAGAATGCTGTCGTTGAAAACCGCACGGGTGCCGGCGGGCAAATTGCGGTTCAAGCGCTCAAAGGTCAGCCTGCCGATGGTTCGCTCATGGTGTTGACGCCGATGTCGATCTTGGGCATCTATCCACACACGTACAAAAAACTGCCGTACGATCCCGTCGCGGATTGCGTGCCAGTGTCGATCGGCGCGGTATTCGAATACGGTCTTGCCGTTGGCCCCGCAGTACCCGCGAGCGTCACCAATCTCGAACAGTTCGCAGCGTGGTGTAAAGCTAACCCGGATAAAGCAAACTACGGCTCGCCCGCCGCAGGATCGCAGCCGCATTTCGTCGGCGCACTCTGGGGCCGCGCACAAGGCATCGATTTCAAACACATTCCTTATCGCGGCACGCAACCCGCCGTGGTCGATTTGCTCGGTGGCAATATTTCAAGTGTGAGCGGACCGGTCGGCGACTTTCTGCAACATCTTCCCACAGGACGCATTCGCATCCTCGCAACCTCGGGCAAAGCGCGCAGCCGCTTCGTGCCGAACGTCGCAACCTACATCGAGCAAGGCAATAAAGATTTCGATTTCACCGAATGGTTTGGCTTCTTCACGGTGGTTGGCACGCCCGCGCCGATCGTGCAGCGCATGAGTGCTGCCGTGCGCGAAGCCTGTGCATCGAAAGACGTCGCCGACGGCCTCGCGACATTTGGTCTCGAAGCGCGCGGCTCAACCCCCGAGCAATTGGCTGCCGCGCTCAAAGCCGACACCGATAAGTGGGCCCCGCTCGTGAAGCAAATCGGATTCACGGCCGACGCGTAGTTCACGTTGCATTCGAGCAGTGCTGAGAAAACTACGCATCAGCTCATATGATGAACGCCCAATTTAATTGGGCGAACAGATAAAAAACGGTATTTATTGAAAATAACAAAAAATGATTTCATCGCCCAGACAAATTGGGCGATGAAACGATGAGCCGGAATGAAGTCGTGAACTGAATTCGACAGCGAATCCGTCCTTTTCAGTACACGATGATTTTGCTGATCGGGGGATCACATGGCATTCGCCTTATCGCTGCTGTATGCGTTTTTGATGTTGCTTCTGCCGCTCGCCGAAGCGCTCTACAACAATCGCTCACCAGGCGCGCTGCTCTATCTCTACTGGGTCGAATCGTTCGCGCTCTTGATCCTGCATCCCGCGCGCATCGTGTTGCATCAGATGTGGACGAATGCGACCGGTCATCGCATAGACCCGAGTTTTCTCGATGATGCTTCTAAGCGAAGCAGAAAGACGGCGAAGGTTTCGGCGAACGCCTCGCGCTTTGCCTTTCTCACCGGTTTTGTTCCAGCGGTCGCGCTGATCACGATTGCGCATGGCCTGTTCATTCTGCTGATTGTCTTCGTATTCAAGGTGACCGGGCCGGTCAAACCGCAGGACGTTTACGCAGCTACGATCTGGGGCACAGGCGTGCCGCTCGGCGCGTTTTTTATCGATCTCTTCACGTTGCGGCGTTGGCCGTTCATGCGTTTGCAGAACACGGTCGGCACACTTGGTTTAAGAGCTCTGATCACCCAATTCGGTATCATCTTCGGCATGTTCGCTACTGCGATCACTAAGTCGCCGTGGGGTGTGGTCGCGGTGTTTTTCGTCTTCCGCGTGTTCACTGACGCGTTTGTCGATTGGTCGAAACGAACGAAAGGCAAGTTGGGCCTTTCAGACTCGCTAGCGAGAATGATCGCGAAGAGAGAAAATAAAACAGTCGAGCAAGTACGCGCAGAGTTCAAAGCCGCGATGGAAGCAGAGGACTACGCCGACGATGTGCTCAACGCCCCGTTCGAGGAAGGGCTTCGGCTAAGCAAACAGAAAGTGCGCAAGGCGGCATGAACGCGCAGGGCGTCAAAGCCCTAAATCGGAAAGCCCCGGATGATCGTCGGGCCTGCGACCCGAGGGCCAAAAGTATTTGCGATCCTTTTCGGCAATCGGCAAATCGTTGATGCTCGCAATGCGGCGACGCATGTAACCGAGCTCGTCGAATTCCCAGTTCTCGTTGCCATGCGATCGGAACCATTGACCCGAATCGTCGTGCCATTCGTAGGCGAAGCGCACGGCGATCCGGTTCTCTGCGAATGCCCAAAGCTCTTTGATCAGGCGATAGTCAAGCTCGCGCGCCCACTTGCGCGTGAGGAATTCGACGATCGCGCCTCGCCCCGAGAAAAACTCAGCGCGGTTGCGCCACGCGCTCTCGGGCGAGTAGGCGAGCGACACGCGCACCGGATCTTTCGCATTCCACGCGTCTTCTGCGAGCCGAACCTTTTGCATCGCCGTCTCACGTGTGAACGGCGGCAATGGTGGGCGAGGCGCTTCGCTCATCGTTTAATCAATACGTTTTGTACGGCAAGAATTTGCCGGAGAGCACCACGTTCACGCGATCGCCTTTTTCGTTCGGCTCGCGCTGAATGTCCATGCTGAAATCGATCGCGCTCATGATGCCATCGCCGAATTCTTCGTGAATCAATTCTTTGATCGTCGTGCCGTACACAATCACGATTTCATACCAACGATAGATCAGCGGATCGGTCGGCACCGGCGTTGGCAGCGAGCCTTTATACGGCACGACTTGCAACCACTGCTGCTCTTCTTCGTTGAGCCCGAAAATTTTCCCGACGGCTTTCGCCTGCGCTGCGGTCAGCGTCATCTGACCCAAGCACGCGGCAGTGACCCATTCTTTCGATTCGCCGACCTTCTTGGCGACATCGGCCCATTTGATGTCTTTTTTGACCTTCACGGTCATGATTTTTTCAGTGACGTCGTTGCGATTCATGATTGCTCCTTTGTGTGTGAATTAGTGTTTCGCTCGCGAAACTAGGAAATCGACGATGTTGTTGCGCAGCTCGTAGTAACCATCGAGGTGATGCAGGGTGCTGCGTTTGCGATCTTTCGGCAAGGTGTTGACGACGACTTCCGCAATGCCGCCGGGTACGTAACCCTGATCGGTGTCGCCGCCGTTCTTCATGAGCAAAATGCGATCGGCGAGCAAGATTGCTTCATCGACATCGTGCGTAATCATGAACACGGTCTGCTGTGTTTTTCGCACGATCGAAATGAGTTCTTCCTGAATCGTGCCGCGCGTGAGCGCATCGAGCGCGCCGAAGGGCTCATCGAGCAGAAGCATCTTCGGTTTGATCGCGAACGCACGCGCAATGCCGACACGTTGCTTCATGCCACCCGAGAGTTGCGACGGCAATTTATCGATCGCTTGCGTGAGCCCGACGAGTTCAACCGCATCTTTCACCGCCGAATCAACTTGCTCTTTCGACCAATCCGGCCAGCGCGATTCAATGGCGAACGCGATGTTCTTGCGCACCGTGAGCCAAGGCATAAGCGCATGACTTTGAAACACGACGCCACGCTCCAGGCTTGGCCCAGTTACTTCGCGGCCATCCATGAACACGTGCCCGCTCGTCGCGGTATCAAGCCCTGCGAGCACATTCAAGATCGTCGTCTTGCCACAACCCGAATGCCCGATGATGCACACAAATTCGCCGCGCTCTAAGCGGAAACTCACGTCGGCAAACACCGGGCGATCCGCCGCGAAGGCTTTGCTTAATTTTTCGATACGAAGGAATCCGTCCACGAGTGTCTTCTTTTTCTATTTGTTGATTTATTCCGCGTACGTCACCGCGCGCTGTAACCGCGCGAAGAACAGATCCAGCAGCATGCCGACCACGCCGATCACCAAGATCGCGAAGATCACATTGGTGAGCGACAAGTTATTCCATTCGTTCCACACGAAATAGCCGATGCCCGTACCGCCCACGAGCATTTCTGCCGCAACGATCACGAGCCAAGCAATGCCCATCGAAATGCGCATGCCCGTCAAAATCGTTGGTGCCGCAGCGGGCAGAATCACTTTCAGCGCTTTGCGCAGCGGCTTCACTTCCAGCGTGCTCGCCACATTGAGCCATTCGCGTTTCACCGAGGCCACACCGAACGCAGTGTTGATCAGCATTGGCCACACCGAGCAAATGAAAATCACGAACACGCCGCTGATCGAAGAATCTTTAATTGTGTAAAGCGCGAGTGGCATCCATGCGAGCGGCGAAATCGGTTTCAACACTTGAATGTAAGGATCGAACGCGCGACGCAACAGCGGCGACATGCCGATCAGAAACCCAAGCGGAATCGCAACAACGCACGCGATCAAGAAACCGAGACCCACGCGAGCGAGCGAGTACGCAAGCTGAATCGCGATGCCTTTATCGTTTGGTCCATTGTCGTAAAACGGGTTGGAGAGCTGCTTCACGATCGTCTCGCCCATTTGCGCGAGCGTGGGGAAACCAGTGGTCTTTTGAGCTTCGCCGGGCGTCGCGGCGGAACTCTTGCCCATCAGCTTGTCGTACTCCGCTTGCTCGGCAGACACCGCCGTCGCGGGCGCCGGTGGCGCAGCGCTCGGCAAGGTCACTGCGTGCCACACCGCGAGGATGAACACGAAGATTAAGACCGAGACGAGCCCCGCTCGGAATCCGAGAGATTTGAATAAAGAAGTGTTCATTGTTTGCGTAGGGTGGGCACCCCGTGCCCACCGTGTCGTTGTCATCCGAGAGGCATTTGCCGTTTACGCATTGGTGGGCACGGGGTGCCCACCCTACGAATCCGCTATGCCGCGAGCTTATTGATCTTGAAGCTCTTCACGTATTCCTCGGGCTTCATCGGATCGAAGTCGCGGCCCATCACTTTGAAGCGTTTGTAATTGCCCGCGTCCGCTTCCCATCCGGCTTCCTTCATGTACTTCTTCGCATCCGTAATCATGAAGACTTTCTCGGCGATCTGTTTGTAGTTCACTTCGCCTTTGATATAGCCCCAGCGCTTCATCTGCGTGAGAATCCACACGGCCATGCTGTGCCACGGCACCGGATCGAAATTCGCACGATCCGGCACGTTTTTCACACCACCCAAGCCGTCGGCGAATTTGCCGGTGAGCACTTGCGCGACGACCGTTTCTGGCTGATTGAGATAGGCCGTCGGTGCAATCGATTTCGCAATCAATGCACGATTGCCAGGTTCGCGCGCCATGTAGGCCGCAGCAATCAGCGAGCGATAGAGCGCGGCGAACGTGTTCGGGTTTTGCTTGATGAATTCATCGCTCACACCGAACGCGCAACACGGATGGCCATCCCAAATCTCTTTCGAGAGCATGTGAATGAAGCCCACTTCGTCATACACGGCACGCTGGTTGAATGGATCGGGGCCTAAGAAACCGTCGATATTTCCAGCGCGCAGGTTCGCGACCATCTCCGGCGGCGGCGTCACGCGAATTTGCACATCGGTGTCGGGATTGATGCCGTTCTCTGCAAGGTAGTAGCGCAGCAAGAAGTTGTGCATGCTGTATTCGAACGGCACGGCAAACTTAAAGCCCTTCCAATCTTTGGGATTCCTCTTGTCTTTATGTTTCACATGCAGCGTGATCGCTTGACCATTCGTGTTCTGAATCGTCGCTACATTCATGTTCACTTGATTCGAGCCGAGCCCCATCGACATCGCGATCGGCATCGGCGCCAAGAAGTGCGACGCGTCGTGCTCTTTGTTGATCATCTTGTCGCGAATCAGCGC
The DNA here is from genome assembly GCA_051645545.1 of Casimicrobium sp. GTDB lineage: Bacteria > Pseudomonadota > Gammaproteobacteria > Burkholderiales > Casimicrobiaceae > Casimicrobium. The sequence continues at coordinate 5,932 of JBOFBL010000444.1, forward strand.
CCAGCCCGCCGTTTTATTGAGCGACACATTCAGGCCTTGGCGCTTATAGAACCCAAGCGGATCGGCCATGATGATTGGGGAAGCGCAGGTAATTGCGATAAACCCAACTTTAAGGTCTTTTTTCTCGAGCGCCCCAGAAGTCTGGGCCATGGTCTCCAAGGCTGATAGAGGGAAAAGGGAGGCCAGCGCAGCGCGCGCCGTGTTGCTGCCCACAGAGCGCAAGAAGTTGCGACGCATCTTGTCCTGCGGGAAGAGCGCCTTCATCACGGTCGCTTCGATGAAATTGCGCGAGAGCGATTCTTCGTCGCGAATGGCTGCGCTCGCAGCGTCGGCGTGCTCAGTCGGCGAATGATCTTCGCCGCAACTACATCGCACCATCAGCGGCCGATCGGCGTTGTACGGATCGTGGCCCGCCGTAAAAGCGCGGGCTGTGACATGCGTCTCGGACATCGTGGCACCTCTTCGTTCTCGTGATGAACGAAGCAATGCAATCGTCGCGCCTGACGAGCTGCACGAACGAGGCGCAAATGAAAATCGTTGTGGGAAGTGCGAGGCCGTGTAGTGCTAGCACTACAAATCGCGGCGATGTTCTGCGCTTATGAGCTGTTGCTGCGCCCAAAGCGCAAGCTCCACGTCGTTCTTGGTGCCCGTCTTCTCCAGAATGCGAGCGCGGTAAGTGCTCACGGTGTTTGGCGCCAATTGCAAGCGAGCACCAATTTCGCTCACGCTATGCCCCAATGTGAGGAGCCGGAACACTTGATGCTCGCGATGCGAGAGCGCTTCGGCACCAGTTTTGCTCGTAAACGAGGTCGCGAGCGCTTCCGCCGTCGCCGCCGAAACGTAGACACCGCCCGCAGCCGCCTTGCGAACGGCCGCGAGCATATCGTCCGGGTCCGCCGCTTTGTTCAGATAGCCCGCCGCGCCGAGCTTGATGCAGCGCACGGCGTATTGCTTCTCGGGATAGGTCGAGAGAATAAGCACGGCCAGTTTCGGATGTTCGCGTTTGAGCGTTTGCAACACATCAAGCCCGTCGCGACCGGGCAAAGCAATGTCGAGCAGCACCACATGCAGCGCATCGCGATGTATGCGCACGAGTTCAATCGCTTCTTCGCCCGTGCTCGCCTCGGCAAGCACCTGCATTTCCGGCGCGTCCGAGAGCATTTGTCGAATGCCCGCACGCACCACGCGATGATCGTCGCAAAGCAGAATGCCAATCATGCCTTGACGTCCTCCACCAACGCGAGAGGCAACGTCAATTCGAATAACGAACCCGCACCCGGCGCGCTCTCAATGCGCAAATCGCCACCGAAGTGTCGCGCGCGTTCGCGCATGCCCATCACGCCGTACGAGGTTCGCGATTCGAACGCCGCCGCGTTCGCTCCGATGCCATCGTCTTTCACCGACACACGCAATGTCGATGCATCAGCAGCGATCCGCACAACGATCGCACTCGCGCGCGCATGACGTCCCACATTCGAAAGCATCTCCTGAAAGATGCGAAACACCGCAATCGCCATCGGCTCCGGCAAGAGCGGTGCGTCGCTCACGTCCATCGCCCAATCGCAGGAAAGCTCGGCGCCCGAGGCGAACTCCTGCGCCTGCCATTCGAGCGCGGCCCACAAGCCTTGATGATCGAGAATGCTCGGTCGCAAATCGGTGATGATGCGGCCGACATTGTCCACCGCGCGCTCAATCGAACGGCTCATGTGTTGACATTTGCAACGCATCGTCTCGCGCATCGCAAGCGCCGCTTCGCCATCGCGCTGCGCCTGCTCGGAAAGCCGCTTATCGAGCCAGTTCACATCCATCTTGAGCGCAACTAGCAAGCTGCCGAGTTCATCGTGCACCTCGCGTGCGATGCGCGTGCGCTCCTCCTCGCGCACGTCATGCGTGTAGGCGGAAAGCTCGCGCAATTGTGTGAGCGCGCTTTGCAATTCCTGTGTGCGCTCGGCCACGCGCACTTCAAGTTTTTCTTTCGCATCGCGCAATGCATCCGCCGCGCGTTTGCGCTCGGTGATATCAACGAAAGTGATCACCGCACCGCGAACCGCCGCGCCTTCCATGATCGGATAACTCGAATACTCAACCGCGAAGGCCGTGCGATTGCGCCGCCAAAACACTTCGGTGTCGATACGGCACGGCAGCCCGCGCCGAAAGGCATTGAAAATCGGGCAATCGGTGTCGGCGTAGTGTGAGCCATCCGGATGCGAATGATGCGTCAGCCAATGCATGTTTTTGCCGAGCACTTCGTCCGCAGCGTAGCCCAGCATTTGCGCGCCGGCGCGGTTGATGAACACGCAGTGCCCTTCAAGATCGATCCCGAAAATCCCCTCGCCGGTCGATTCGAGGAGCAGCCCCAATTGCTGATGCCACAGCGGATCGGGCGTCGGCGGATTTGGATCGAGAATGTCGCGTTCGAGCGTTTCCATGCCCGTGCTTAAGCGAATAGCGTTCCAGCCAATCGCACCAAGCAGATCGATTCTGTGAAAATCGA
>JBOFBL010000445.1:0-4131 GCA_051645545.1 Casimicrobium sp.
TCGCGGGTTCATCTTCAAGTTTCTGAATGAAATGGCAATGCCAATGCAATCGACCCTCGAAGCTTTTGATCGATGCTAGGAAGCCGGGCGGTTGTTCCTCGCGCGGCAACGCTCGCAATTCGTCGCGTCGCCCGAGCAAAGCGTATACACATTCGCGAATTGATACCGTGCCCCAGGCGATATGCGGCGACAATCGCGAACACGACGTCGCGGCAGTGACTGGCGAAGACATTTCGCTTCGGTAGTGCTGACCGCGCGCTTCAAGAAACGACGCAAGCAACCCGAGCGCAACACTGCGACCGCCGAGCATACGTAGCGCTTTGTCTTCACCGTCTATACCGAGTTGGTGCGGCGACAACTCGTTCACGCTTGCAAACGGTAGCGGTGCCCAGTGAACACGCGCTGGCTCGTCGAGCGGCGGGTTTGACATTCGGCGATTCCAATGCTGCGTCCAGCGATCGCGCGAGTCAAGTCGCCGCACGACGGCATTGTTTGGAAACTCTGTCCACCGCACATCATTTGCAGCACACCACCGTGCGACCGCCTTGTCGCGCTCGTACGACCAACCGTTCCCTGTTTCTTCGTGGCTGACCAAGGCGAATTCCCCGACGGATTCCCGTAATCTTTGTAAACACTCGATCATGTCGCCCTGCATGCGAAGCAGCGAGCCGCCGGATTCACAACACCATTGATCGAGTTCGCGAAGACACTCGTTCGCAAAACAAAGATGTTGTGCCGCCGCGTCGGGCTGTGTCCACTGCTGTGGCTCATAGACCCAAAGCGCAATGATCGATCCGTGCTTCGCGGCCTCGACGAGCGGCGCGTGATCGCGCCATCGCAAATCGCGTTTAAACCAGACGACCGTCTTTTTCATTGATGCTTCGCAGCGCTTGCGTCGCGCGATCGTTTTTCGCCTACGCGTCCGCTCTCCGCCGCAAGGTCTTCCTTGGAGAACCATTGCGACGCGATCGTTTTCCAATACGCGGTGAAGCGTGTGAGTTTGCCGTCATATTGAACGAAGGGAGACGCTTCATGCCAAGCGAGCGGTAATGGCGATACCGTGTCGAGCCAGCGCAGAATCGCATGATTGGGCGTCGTTTGCGTCACGATACTCGTTGCACTGAGCGCGTGGCACACGTCAGAAAGCGCGCCGTGAAACACTCGCACCTGCTGCATCTCAGCGACACAATCGACGATGAACTGAACCCGCTTTAACGTCCAGCCTTCGCACTCGATAAACGCGGGATCGAGCACGAACACTCGTGAAGCATCAGCATGCGCCGTAAACACAGGCAGCGTATCGTTGAGCATTTCGTCGTGAATCAACACGAGTTTCATTGTGAGAACTCCGTACGACCAAACAGTTTCTTTTCGAGCGACGGGTAGCTCGCATCGAAAGGACACGTACTTCGTTGCGTGCATTGCGCGCATAGGGAGCCATCGGTGTAGCGCTCCAGATTCTCTCGGTTAAAGAAATACGGCTTACTCGAAAAGGTAGACGCCACCCATTGCCACGACAAATGATTACTCGCCCGATCGCCATCGAGCAACTCGCCGTAATACCAATCCGCAGCGGCCATCCAGCTCACTTTTCGATGATGTACGACGTAACTCGCGAACCACATGCGCGCATGGTTGTGCACATAACCTGTTTCGCGAAGATCACGAACGAACGCATCCATGCACGCGAGTTCAGTATTTGCGCTAGCAATATCGTCTGGCACTGCTGCGTTACCAAGCGGCACTTTTGGCGCTTCGACATTTGATTGAATCGCGTCGCCATCGCGCGCCCACACACGTCGCCAAAAATCTCGCCACGCAAGCTCGAATACAAACTTGTAGGCACCAAAACCAGAACGCTTGATCGCGTAGCGTGCAGCTTCGGAAAGCGTGAGCACACCATGTCGAAAATACGGCGACAGTCGCGACACGTTTCCACCGAGGTGATTGCGTGTTCGACTGTAAGAAACGGGATCAACACGCGAAAGCGCTTGAAGCGCGGCACGACGCCCACCTTCGAAGACACAGTCTGCACCACGCAACGAAGGAAACCATTCACGAACCTGTTGATGGCGTTCGCCGCGCGTATTCGCGAGCGTGACCTCGCGGATTGAGTCGTCGCTCATAGCGCGTTTAAGTCTTTCAACATACGTTTCGCATCTGTGCGAATCGCCGCGCGATCTTCATCGGTCATACGTTGCAAGTTTTTCACCATCAGCGATGTACGTGGATTTGATGAAAACGTCGCTTCGTGCTTATCGAGAAAATTCCAATACAACGTTGTAAGCGGGCATGCTTTTGCGCCAATTTTCACGTCCGGCTTGTATCGACAACCATCGCAATAGTTGCTCATGCGCTTCACGTAGGCGCCGCTTGCGACGTACGGCTTACTCGTGAAGCGACCACCGTTCGCAAAGAGCGCCATACCTGCTGTGTTCGGCAGTTCGACCCATTCAACCGCATCGACGTATACCGCGAGATACCAATCGCAAAGCTGTTGCGGCTCGATTTCGGCGGTAATGCCGAACATGCCAGTAATCATCAGGCGCTGAATATGATGCGAGTAACCGTACTCGAGCGTTTGATCGACGCATTGCTTCAAGCAATTCATCTGCGTCTCGCCCGTCCAATACCACTTCGGTAAATCGTTTTTGTGATTAAAGTGATTCGCGGTTTTAAGCGATGGCATGTCAGTGAAATACACACCGCGCATGAATTCGCGCCAACCGAGCACTTGCCGGATGAAGCCTTCGACGCTCGCGAGATCAAGGTTTCGCGTTTTGTAAGCCCGTTCTACCGCTTCGATTACTTCGCGAGGATTCAGCAGCTTCAAATTGAGCGAACTCGAAAGCAGCGAATGCCAGGCGAACACGAGGCCTGTCCACATTGCGTCTTGATGCGGACCGAAATCGCCGAGTCGTTTTTCGATGAAATCATCGAGCGCACGCAGCGCATCCTCGCGTGTCACAGGCCAATTGAAATGCGCGGTTGACCCCGGGTGGTCTCCAAATTTTTCTTCAACCAGTGCGATGACTTCTTTCGTGATCACATCGGGCGCGAACTTAGGCGATATCGGCACGTTCTCCGGTCCGCTCTTGCCAAAGCTCTTGCGATTGTCCGCATCGAAATTCCATTGCCCACCAATCGGGTTGTCGCCATCCATTAACACGCGATGACGTTTTCGCATCTCGCGATAGAAAAATTCCATGCGCAGCGACTTATTTTTTCCTGCCCATTGTTTGAATTCATCGACCGTGCACAGGAAGTGGCGATCTATCCGTATCTCAATGTCACATTTCGCTTCCGCGCATGCGGCTTCGAGCGACGCACGCACGCGCAGATCGCCAGGCTCAACGCAGATGACGCGCTTCGCTTTGTGTTTCTCGATCGCAGCGGCAAGGCCGCTCGCGAGGCTTGCATCACTCTCACGGTCAAGCGCGCGATAGTCAATCGGCCAACCGCGCGCCTCGATCTCTTTTGCGAAGTGGCGCATCGCCGAGAGAAACAACGCGGTGCGCGTTTTATGCGACCACACATGCGTTGATTCTTCGATGGCCTCAATCATCAACACACGGTCCTGCTTCGCATCGAATCCGTCGAACGCTGCGGACTCGCGATCAAGCTGATCGCCGAGCACCAATACGAGATTACGCACAGAGAACTACTTTCAAAAAAACTACCTGTGGGAGCGCGCTCGCGCGCGAAGAGGCGTTAGCGCGACGAACCCATTCGCGCGCAAGCGCGCTCCCACAGGAGGTCAAGATGCTTTACCCGGTTTGCTCTTACGACACCGTTCGGAGCAGTACTTCACCTGCTCCCAATTCTTCGCCCAGCTTTTTCGCCATACCATCGTTTTTCCACAGGCAATGCATACTTTCTGCGGCAATGTTGATTTATTCCCTTTAAACATTGATCGCCCAGTTGAATTGGTCTATCGCACGAGAGGCCGAACAGCAGTGAAACCACCGTCGAGAGCCCATATTTGCCCTGTTACTCGCTTTGCCGCGTCGGAGAGAAGCCAGAGCATGAGCTCCGCAACTTCATCGGCTGTGCCGATCGTGCCCAGCGGATATTGCTTTGCACTTGCCTCGCGCAGCGTCGGGGTTGAGAGAAATTTCGCCGCTGCAGGCG
>JBOFBL010000446.1:0-5280 GCA_051645545.1 Casimicrobium sp.
ATCGTCATCGCCCGTTCTGCAGAAGTGGTCATCATGGACGGTTCGCGTGAGCGTGAGCGTCATAAAGTGCCTTATGGCGCGAAGTTGTTGGTCGAGGACGGCAAAGCGGTTAAGGCTGGTCAAGTGCTTGCCGAATGGGATGCAACAGCACGTCCAATCCTCACCGAATTTGCGGGCCGCATCAAGTTCGAGAACGTGCAGGAAGGCGTTACCGTTGCTAAACAAACGGACGACGTGACTGGTATTTCGACCTTGGTTGTGATCGACGCAAAACGTCGCGTTACTTCGCAGGCTAAAGGCGTTCGTCCACAGTTGAAACTGGTCGACGCTAAGGGCAACGAAATCAAAGCAGCGGGTTCCGACACGCCGCTTACGATCACGTTCCAAATCGGCTCGATCATCGTGGTCAAAGACGGCCAGGAAGTTGCACCCGGTGACATCCTCGCGCGTATGCCGATGGAAACCTCGAAGACTCGCGACATTACCGGCGGTCTGCCGCGCGTTGCAGAGCTCTTCGAAGCACGTTCGCCGAAGGATGCGGGCATGCTCGCAGAAGTCACTGGAACGGTGTCGTTCGGTAAAGATACAAAGGGCAAACAGCGCCTCGTCATCAAAGACGTGGAAGGCGTTTCGCACGAGTATTTGATCCCGAAAGAAAAAGCCGTCATGGCGATCGACGGACAGGTTGTGAACAAAGGCGAACCGATTGTGGACGGCCCCGCCGATCCGCACGACATCCTGCGTTTGCTCGGCGTCGAATCGCTCGCAAAGTACATCATTGACGAGGTGCAAGAGGTGTATCGCTTGCAAGGCGTGAAGATCAACGATAAACACATTGAGGTGATCGTTCGCCAGATGCTGCGTCGTGTTGTTGTTACGCAAGGCGGCGATACCAAGTTCATCATTGGTGAGCAGGTCGAGCGCGCCGAACTCTTTGCTGAAAACGATCGCGTTAAGGCCGAGGGCAAAGCGCCTGCTTCGTTCGAATATGTGCTGCTTGGCATCACCAAGGCATCGCTGTCGACCGATTCGTTCATCTCCGCCGCTTCGTTCCAGGAAACCACTCGTGTGCTCACCGAGGCTGCGATCATGGGCAAGCGCGACGAGTTGCGTGGATTGAAAGAAAACGTCATCGTCGGCCGCCTGATTCCAGCGGGCACCGGCTTGGCTTACCATCGCCTGCGCAAGCAGAATATTGCTGCCGATTTGATCGACACCTCGATATTGGCAGAAAAAACCGAAGAAGCCCCTGAACAAGCGGACGCTGCTTGATCGAGCTATAAACGAACCGTGCTTCGGCACGTTTCGCGAAAACTGATGCAAAAACTCTAGGCGAAAACCTCGCCTTGAGTTGACGCTTAAACGAACCGCGGCTTATAATCGCGGTCTTTTCCGAAATCGCTGGTCGCGTAAAGCGCGTTTTCAGCGGAGCCCGACTGCCAACAGTAGCGGTTTGGGTTGAACACAAAAGGCCAAAGCATGCCAACCATCAATCAATTAGTGCGCCAAGGGCGCACGCCGGTCGTTTCCAAGAGCAAGAGTCCGGCACTCGAAAAAGCTCCGCAAAAGCGTGGCGTTTGCACACGCGTGTACACGACGACGCCGAAGAAGCCGAACTCCGCGCTTCGTAAAGTCGCTAAAGTGCGCTTGACCAACGGTTTCGAAGTGATTTCGTACATCGGCGGCGAAGGCCACAATCTGCAAGAGCACTCGGTCGTTTTGATCCGTGGCGGTCGCGTAAAAGATCTTCCTGGTGTTCGCTACCACATGGTTCGCGGCTCGCTGGATACGGCAGGCGTGAAAGATCGCAAGCAATCGCGTTCGAAGTACGGTGCGAAGGCACCTAAGAAGGCCTAACGCCTTGCGTATTTACGCGCCGAAGAAAGCGTAGCGCTTCTTCAACAGTTTTTTCGAGTTCATGCTTAGCGGTGCGCATTGCGCCATAAGCTTTTTTCAGAGGTTACATCATGCCCCGTCGTCGCGAAGTACCGAAACGTGACATTCTTCCTGATCCTAAATTCGGGAACGTCGAAGTGTCCAAGTTCATGAACGTGCTCATGAAAGCCGGCAAGAAGGCCGTTGCTGAGCGCATCGTTTATGGCGCACTCGACATCATCGCCAATAAAGGCGGCAAAGACGCACTCGACATTTTCTCGACTGCGCTCAATAACGTGAAGCCAATGGTCGAAGTGAAGAGCCGCCGTGTTGGTGGTGCGAACTTCCAGGTGCCGGTTGAGGTGCGTCCTGCACGTCGCTCAGCACTTTCGATGCGCTGGATCCGCGACGCTGCCCGTAAGCGCGGCGAAAAATCGATGGGCGCGCGCCTCGCGAACGAATTGATGGAAGCCGCCGAAGGTCGCGGCGGTGCCGTGAAAAAGCGTGAAGAAGTTCACCGCATGGCAGAAGCAAACAAGGCGTTCTCGCACTTCCGCTTCTAAGACTAACTTTTTGGCTGATCGCCCTGTTTAATTGGGCGATCAAAGAGATTTCACTATGCCCCGCACTACTCCTATCGATCGCTACCGGAACATTGGTATTTCTGCGCATATTGACGCAGGCAAGACCACGACCACTGAGCGCATCCTTTTCTACACCGGTGTTTCGCACAAGATTGGCGAAGTGCATGACGGTGCTGCCACCATGGACTGGATGGAGCAAGAGCGTGAGCGCGGCATCACGATTACCTCCGCTGCGACGACTTGCTTCTGGAAGGGAATGGACAAAAACTTCCCTGAGCATCGCATCAACATCATCGACACCCCGGGCCACGTCGACTTCACGATTGAAGTTGAGCGCTCGATGCGCGTGCTTGACGGCGCGTGCATGGTCTACTGTGCGGTGGGTGGCGTTCAGCCGCAATCGGAAACCGTCTGGCGCCAGGCAAACAAATACAAGGTGCCCCGTCTTGCGTTCGTCAACAAGATGGATCGCACCGGAGCCGACTTCTTCAAGGTCTACGACCAGATGAAGATTCGCTTGAAGGCGAATCCGGTGCCGATGCAAGTGCCGATTGGTGCCGAGGAAAATTTTCAGGGCGTCATCGATCTCGTTCGTATGAAAGCGATTTTCTGGGACGAAGCGTCACAGGGTATGAAGTACGAAGCGCGCGACATTCCAGCTGAGCTGCAAGCGAAAGCCGAAGAGTGGCGTGCAAAGATGGTCGAGAGCGCCGCCGAAGCCAACGAGGACTTGATGAACAAGTACCTCGAAGAAGGCGATCTCTCTGCTGAAGACATCAAGAAGGGCATTCGTCTGCGTACGATCGCCAGCGAAATCGTTCCAATGTTCTGCGGCTCCGCGTTCAAAAACAAAGGCGTGCAAGCGATGCTTGACGCCGTGATCGAGTACATGCCAGCGCCGACGGATATTCCGCCGGTCGGTGGTACCGATGACGACGAGAAACCGGTAACTCGCAAAGCCAACGACGAAGAGAAGTTCGCTGCGCTTGCGTTCAAGATCATGACCGATCCATTCGTGGGTCAGTTGATCTTCTTCCGTGTGTATTCGGGTGTTGTGGCAACGGGCGATACGATTTACAACCCGGTTAAGGGCAAGAAAGAGCGCATCGGTCGTTTGCTTCAAATGCATGCGAACCAACGCGAAGAGATCAAAGAAGTTCGCGCAGGCGACATCGCTGCTGCCGTCGGTTTGAAAGAAGCGACCACGGGCGACACGCTGTGCGATCCGAGCGCGCTCATCACGCTCGAGCGCATGGTGTTCCCGGAACCGGTGATCTCGCAAGCTGTCGAGCCAAAAACCAAAGCCGACCAAGAGAAAATGGGTATCGCACTCAATCGCTTGGCGCAGGAAGATCCGTCGTTCCGTGTTCGCACGGACGAAGAATCGGGTCAAACGATCATCTCGGGCATGGGCGAATTGCACCTCGAGATTCTCGTGGATCGCATGAAACGCGAATTCGGTGTTGAAGCAAGTGTTGGTAAGCCACAAGTGGCGTACCGCGAAACGATCCGCAAGTCCTGCGAAATCGAAGGCAAGTTCGTTAAGCAATCCGGTGGTCGCGGTCAGTACGGTCACGTTTGGCTCAAGCTTGATCCGCAAGAAGCGGGCAAAGGCTACGAGTTCGTTGACGCAATCAAAGGCGGCACGGTGCCTCGCGAGTTCATCCCCGCAGTGGCGAAGGGCTTGTTGGACACGTTGCCAAATGGCGTCCTCGCAGGCTTCCCTGTCGTTGATGTGAAAGTCACCTTGTTCGACGGTTCGTTCCACGAGGTTGACTCGAACGAAAACGCGTTTAAGATGGCTGCATCGATGGCGTTCAAAGACGGTATGCGCAAAGCCAGCGCCGTGCTTCTAGAGCCAATGATGGCCGTCGAAGTCGAAACGCCGGAAGACTACGCTGGTACGGTGATGGGCGATCTGTCGTCACGCCGTGGCATGGTTCAGGGCATGGACGATGTGCTCGGTGGCAAGATCATCAAAGCCGAAGTTCCGCTCGGCGAAATGTTCGGTTACTCGACCGCGTTGCGCTCCGCGACGCAGGGTCGCGCAACTTACACGATGGAATTCAAGCATTACTCCGAAGCGCCGAAGAACGTCGCCGAAGCGGTGATGAAAGCTAAGGCTGGTTAACTGAAGAACAAATGGCCGCCAATTGAAGCGGCCGTTGCTAAACACACTTTAAGCAATTAACAACTAAGGAAACGATAATGGCAAAAGAGACCTTTAAGCGCACGAAGCCGCACGTGAATGTGGGCACGATTGGGCACGTTGATCACGGCAAGACCACGTTGACGGCGGCGATCACGACAGTCTTGTCGCGCAAGTTCGGTGGCGAGGCCAAAGCGTACGACCAGATCGACGCAGCGCCGGAAGAGAAAGCCCGCGGTATTACGATTAACACCGCCCACGTCGAATACGAGACGGCCAACCGTCACTACGCGCACGTTGACTGCCCCGGCCACGCCGACTACGTCAAAAACATGATCACCGGTGCCGCGCAAATGGACGGCGCCATCCTCGTATGTTCCGCAGCCGACGGCCCCATGCCACAAACCCGCGAGCACATCCTCTTGTCGCGTCAAGTCGGTGTCCCGTACATCATCGTGTTCCTCAACAAATGCGACATGGTCGATGACGCCGAACTCCTCGAACTCGTCGAAATGGAAGTTCGCGAACTTCTGAGCAAGTACGACTTCCCAGGCGACGACATCCCGATCGTCAAAGGCTCTGCCAAGCTCGCCCTCGAAGGCGACAAATCTGACTTGGGCGAGCCCTGCATCGACCGTTTGGCCGAAGCGCTTGACAGCTACATCCCAACAC
>JBOFBL010000447.1:0-8618 GCA_051645545.1 Casimicrobium sp.
ATGCCCCCAATCGCGAAGCGCATCCATATTGCCCAAGTACAAACAAGGATCAAGCCCCACATACGCACGCGCAATCGCACGAGTGATTTTTCTCGTTACGAAAGTTTCGCCTCGCAACGGCGATTCGTGATTGAAGAGACTGCCATTGCACGCGTACATGCCGTACGCCTCACGGTAATTCACGGTAATCCAGTAAGCGTAGAGCTTTGCGACGCCGTAGGGCGAGCGCGGATAAAACGGTGTTTTTTCCGTCTGCGGAATCTCCATCACTTTGCCGAAGAGCTCAGAGGTTGAGGCTTGATAGAAGCGCGTTTTCTTCTCTAACTTCAACATGCGAATCGCTTCGAGCAATCGCAGCGCCCCCAGACCATCCACGTCTGTCGTGTACTCCGGCATCTCGAACGAAACTTGCACGTGGCTTTGCGCACCCAGGTTGTAGATTTCGTTGGGTTGCACTTCTTCGACGATGCGCGTGAGATTCGCCGTGTCGGTTAAATCGCCATAGTGCAGCTTGAGCCTGCGGCCGTCAACGTGCGGATCTTCGTAGAGATGATCGATGCGATCGGTGTTAAACGACGAAGCGCGTCGCTTGATGCCATGCACCTCGTAGCCCTTGCCCAATAAAAACTCCGCGAGGTACGCGCCATCTTGTCCCGTAATGCCTGTAATGAGTGCTCGTTTCAATTGACTACCTTGTTACTGCGCTTGCGAGCGCTTCTCCGCCATTTTGCACATTTCGGCGACGACAAAATCGACGTCGTGTTTGGCTTTCCATTTGAGCTGCTGTTCGATTCGCGCAGGGTTACCAGCACCAAACGAAATATCCGAGGGCCGCTTCAGCGACGCATCCGTCTCGACATGCTGCTTCCAATCAAGTCCGTAATATTCGAACGCTTTTTCTACAAAGTATGAAAGCGACACGGTGCGCCCCGTGGCGATAATGAAATCGTCGGGCGCGCTTTGCGAGAGCATTGTTGCCATTGCTTGCACGTACTCCGGCGCCCAACCCCAATCGCGCGATACGTCGAGATTGCCGAGCGAGAGCTTGTCGAGCTTCTTGTTGGCAATCGCATTCGCGCCGAGCACAATTTTTTGCGTCACGAATCGCGATGGGCGCAGTGGGGATTCATGATTGAACAAGATACCGGTGCAGGCGAACAAGCCGTACGCAATACGGTAATTCGCAACGAGGTTATGTGCGCAGGCTTTGGCAACTGCGTAAGGGCTCAACGGCCGAAACGGCGTATCTTCGGTAGCAGCAATTCGTCCAGTGTCGCCGAAGCATTCGCTCGAACCCGCGTTAAACAGCCGGATCGTGGGATCGACAAAGCGAATCGCTTCAAGCACGTTTAACACCCCAGTCGCAATGCTCTCGATGGCCTCAACCGGTTGATCGAACGACAAGCCGACAGAGGTTTGTCCCGCAAGAAAGTAGATCTCTTGCGGTCGAACGTCTGCAATGGTTCGCAGCACACTGCGATAGTCCGAAGGCAACATCGACGCGACACGAACGCGCTGATCGATACCAAGCAATGCGAGTCGCGACCGATCTGCGGATGCCGCGTCACGCGTGGTACCCACCACGTCATCACCACGTGCAAGCAAGTGCGCCGCGAGATACGCGCCGTCTTGCCCCGTGACTCCTGCGATCAATACTTTCATTGATTCAATCCAAACGCTTCAATGTCATCTCGCAAAAAACTGCGGCAGCTTGCTCACATTTTTGCCGAACAACGCAAACCCTGCGCCGACATGACTAAATCCGTTCGCGCGCAACGCGCGAAAATCTTCACGCGACTTGCGCATGATGTTCTTAAGCGATCGATTGCTTGCACCGCCTACCCGCATCAAAACCTGCACGTGAGGAATATATAGGATATTCCTCGATCGCCTCAATATTTTGAGCATACAGTCATAGTCAGCCGCTATTCGATAATTTGTATTAAATGCCTCTTCGCCCAAATAAATCGGGCGTTTCACGTAAAAGGTGGGATGCGGTGGCATCCACCCTCTTGCAAGCTTTGAGCGAGAGAACTCCCCGGCGCGCCAGTGCCGCACGATCGAATTCGTGTCCTCTTTGCGCACGTAGCGAAGATCGCCGTAACACGCATCCACCGAGTCATCGGCCATCGCGCTCGCAACGCGCATGAGCACCTCACGGTCAGCAAACAAATCATCCGAGTGCAAAAAACCCACGACATCGCCCGTCGCCATTCGAACGCCTTTGTTGAGCGCATCGTAGATGCCACGATCCTTCTCGCTCACATACGTCGCGATTCGATCGCGATAGCGCGCGATAACGTCTTGCGTGCCGTCCGTTGACCCGCCGTCGATCACGATCAGTTCAACATTGGGATAGTTCTGTGAAAGCGTCGATTCCAGCGCCTGTGCGATTGTGCCCGCGTTGTTGTAGACGGCGGTGATGACGGAGATTTTCATCGCAGGCACCGCACAGGACGACGCCACCTCAGACGCCGCTTCATGCTACGGACGTTTCCACAAAGTCGAGCAAACGCACACACTACGCAGGCGGATTAGTGCGAGTGGCGAGCAGCGAAAAATCATTCTCGCGAAATGCTTCGAGACTTCGCCCATTGCGTAAACGAAATCCATTTTTTTTTAGGAACTCGGGAATATCCTGGTCTGAAAAACCGTCGATATAGACTGTTGCAATGCGATTTGCAGAAAAAAGAGCGCTGGCCCCCTGCAGCACGCTCATTTCCTGTCCTTCCACGTCGATTTTGAGCAAGATATCGTTACCGACCAGACTCAGTGAATCGAGTCGACGGGCTTGCACTTCTACCGTTTCGGAATTGATGTTGTAGGAGTTGGCTCGATCAATCGTTGTAAACACATGTGAAACAGCACCATCGCAAAACGTGAGCACGCCTTCGTGGTCGCTAGCCGCCATATTCAAGAAGGTCACGCCGTCATAAGCGACAGCGGAGAGCCGTGCGAAAGTGTCGGGGTTCGCTTCTACCGCGACGATACTTAAAGCTGGGTAGATCGCGCGTAACCGTCGAAACGTGTGCGTGTATAGCCCTACATTCGCCCCGACGTCGACGACCGTTGTCAGATCGTTTACTAGTGCCGCTAAGTTAATAAGCGTCGGCAGCTCGTCGCGCAATGCACTGCTGCCGGCGATGAGGCGCGAAGCTCTCAGATAGCCGTGCTCCCGACGACTGTTTATCGTGAACTCGCTACCGGTGAGATTGACGCGAAGCACCCGATCCTTTTCTAAGAGAGCGGTCAATGCTCTGCGAAATTTCGGCTGCTTAATGAAGTACTTGTCAATGAGAGACGAAAACATGGGCCTCTATTCGCTTTTCTGCGCGGTTTCTTGTGCGCGATGAGAAGCGTGACGAGAAATGAGGGCGTTGCCCAAAACCAAAACATCCATCTTCGTGCGCAAAAAGCAATCGAGCGCTTCTTCTGGTTTGCAAACAACAGGTTCGTTTTCGTTAAACGAGGTGTTGAGCACCATCGGCACACCGGAGATGTCGTTGAATGCAGATATCAAACGGTGATAGCGTGCGTTGGTCGCGCCATCCACAGTTTGCAGACGCCCAGAACCATCGACGTGCGTTACCGCCGGAATTTGCGCGCGCTTCTCCTCGCGAATTTGAAACACTTGCATCATGAACGGCACATCGCCATCCTGTTCGAACCAATCGGCGACCGCCTCGCGCAGCACCGACGGCGCAAACGGGCGAAACGATTCGCGTCGTTTAATTTTTAGATTCAGAATATCTTTCATATCGGCGCGACGCGGGTCGCCAAGAATCGATCGATTGCCCAATGCGCGCGGGCCCCATTCCATGCGGCCTTGAAACCAGCCGATCACCAAACCATCTGCGATCGCGGCTGCTGTTCGTTTGCAAAGCTCGCTCTCCTCTGCGATCTTCTCCATCGTGCAACCAGCGGCAAGGATCTCGTCGCGACGATCATGGAGTAATCGATCAATCGTCGCGTCATCGTATTCGGGGCCAAGGTAAGCGTGCAACATCGGCTGCGCGCGCTGCCCGCCGAGCTCGTGATGCACGGCATACGCCGCACCGATTGCGCCACCCGCATCACCCGCGGCAGACTGTACATACACTCGCTTGAATGGCGTATTGAGCGCAATCTTTCCATTCGCCACCGAATTCATGCCGCAGCCGCCAGCGACGCACACCGCATCACCGCCGTGCTTCTTATGCAGCGCATTGAGCAAATTGAAAAACGCCTCTTCATAAGCGAACTGGATCGAACGCGCGATATCGCGATGCTTCTGTTCGAGCGGTTCGTCCTTCTTTCGCGCAGGCCCAAGCAACGATTCGAGCTCAGACGTAAACAGCATTCCCACCGAGGGAGAGCCGTTCTCCCATTCGTACTCAACCTTTTCCTTCGAGTGACGGAAATATCTGAGATTCAGCTCGAAAGAGCCATCATCATTTAAATGAAAAATTTCACGCATGCCCCTGATAAATTGGGGCTTGCCGTAGGGAGCCAATCCCATCACTTTGTACTCGTCACCGTAGTTTGGGAAACCCAGATACTGCGTGAGCGCCTGATAAAAAATGCCGAGCGAATGCGGAAAGTACACGCGATCGTCAACCTCGATGGTTGTTCCGTTACCGTAACCCCAGGCTGCACTCGCGAAGTCACCAAAGCCGTCGACGGAAACGACCACAGCTTCATCAAACGGAGACACATGAAACGCGGAGGAAAGATGCGCAACATGATGTTCGACCGCGTGGATTTTTCCTTTGAACGGTTCGTCCGGAAACGCGCGAGCGAGATGCGTATCAACGCCATCGCGCTGCTTCTTGTTCTTGATGCGATCGAGAACCAGGCTCAAGCTCGGGCGTTTGGCAAGCGTGTACGCGACCTTTTTTCCGAGGTTCGCAGAAGAATCTTGGTTGATCGCAACATGATCGACATCGCTTAACTTGAGACCCGCGTCCCGTAAACACCAAGCGATCGCCTCACTCGGAAAACCCGCCCAATGCTTGATTCGTCGAAAGCGCTCCTCTTCTGCCGCAGCGACGAGCTTTCCGTCGATAACGAGGCACGCGGAAGAATCGCCGTGGAAGGCGTTAATACCCAGAATATTCATTACTTCTTAAAAATGCGACGTTCGATCAACTTTATTGACAAGATCGCCTCCGCGATCGTGCGCTGAAGTGTGTAGTGCAACCCAGCCCAGCCGTCGAAGATCAATCCACGAGCGAACAAGCAATAAATCGGCACCAAAAAAGGCGCAATGAACATCATGCGCCGCAACTTATCCTGCCAACTGAGATTATCGCCGGATACACCAATCAAATGATCGCATTCGAGCGCAGCGTATCGATCCTGCGATTGCAGCCAACGCGACAGCGGTTTTCGATCGTCGTGCAAGATTGAGCCGCGCAAACGCCCGATTTCGCCCTCGATCGCAAGACGCTGCGTATGGCCGTCTTGCACATAGTTCGTCCCCGATCTGCGACGAAACAACACGACCACATCCGGATATAAGGAAGCGCGCAGCACCTTTCCCTGAACGCAATAGCGAAATAACGCCCAGTATCCGTTGAGATTCGTTGTCGCCAAATCGAGCGAAGCAATCTCCTCGATCAATTCGTCGCTCAACACGTAGTCAGCATCGAGGGCCAATACCCAATCGCTCGCAATATTTGTTTGGGTGAGCGCGAAGTTCCACTGTTCTGCATGTTCGGTGAATTTCCTCGTGAACACTTCCGCGTTGGAAAATTTTTCGCAAATAGCAACGGTGTCGTCTGTGCTCCCACTATCTAGCACGACAACCCGCAACGCCCAGGTCAGCCGCAACAACGTTCGCTCGATGTTCGGCGCCTCGTTGAAGGTGAGGATCACGGGCGTGATGTCGCCGCGCATACCCGGTTTCATGCTCTACTCCCAGCGATATCGCCGTAAAGCGCGGCGAGCTTTGCTCCCATCGCCTCCGACGAAAATTCGTTCGCTGCAAGTGCGTACGCCGCTTGCGATGCGTCTGTACGAAACGCGTCGTCGCTCAGTACGCGATAAATCGCATCCGCAACCGCGGTTGCAGTCGGTTCACACACGATCCCAGCGCCGTACTGTGCAATCTCTTTTGAAATGGCCACACCCGGCGATACGATGCAAGGCAATCCAGCCGCAAGCGCTTCGGCAACGGCAATCCCGAAATTTTCCGAATGTGAAGGCAGCACATAGGCGCGCGCGCAGCTGAGTGCTGCCGCCTTTTGTACGCCTTCGATACGCCCCGTCCACACGATGCGTCGCGCGGTCTTCGCATCGGTCACGTGCGCTTTTAGCTGCGACACGTAATCGGCATCGCCGTCGCCTGCGACGATCAACACGACCTGTTCATCTCGCTTCGCTAATTCGACGAACGCGTCGAGCAGGACTTCCACATTTTTCTTCGGATCGAGTCGGGACAAAAAAAGAATCGCTGGTCGTCCTTCAAATTCGCCCAAAAAAGTCGAAACCGCTGCCGCCGAAGCAGCCTGGAAGTTCTCTACCGATAAGGCAATCACTGCCGTGCGCGCTTCGCGGCACACCGCTTTTACGTCGACCACTTCCGCCTCGCTCGTGCAATGCACAGCCGCTGCGCGGCGCAGCAACGGACGCTCCACCAGAGCAATCGAGATTTTCTTTGCGAGACTGCGACGATGCTGCAAACCGTACGCGTTTAACGTGCCTAAAGGGCGAAGAACGTATGGCACACGACGCATTCGTGCAATCAATGCGGCGACAATGGGCATGAAAGAAAACAACGCATGGTTATGTACCACGTCGAAGCTACGAATGTTTCGCCAAAGCCATATCAACGCTCGAAAAGAGACTTTGTAAGGCATCAAAGTAAGCGGCGTCAGCACGACAGCCGCCCCGCCACGGACCGCGTCAAACATCGATTCATGGGTTGTTGCGCCGTGCCCATTCTCATCGGTTGCAAGCACGCAGGTATCAATGGCCCTCCCCTCAACACTACGCACCATTGCCCAAATCGCGTTCGATGGCCCGCCGTGCGCGCGTGCAAGCGATGGAATGACGTGAAGTACTTTCATCGAACCCAAACCGGAGCGACCATCCCCTCGCTACCTCTTTCCGACTAGGTAGAGACTATCGGCGGCGTAACGCAATGGCGGCACCATCCTCGATAGGGCCGTGAGCAAATTCGATAGCACAACAATGCGTCGTTTCCAACTCGTCAACATCGCAGCGTCTGATGGTTGTACGCCGAGACCGAAGAATGCATCAACCTCCATATCGACCGTTGCAAAGCTTCTGTGGAACATTTTCTTCAATGCGAAAGGAGAGTAGTACCTTACTTCGAAGTCGCTTGGTTTGCGAAAACCTCGTCTAGCAATATGAAAGAAACTACGGATACCATAACTGCTCGCCATTTGGCAACGAAAGACCCCTTTCTCTCCGAGTACACGCATTGCCTGTGATATCGCGCGCTGCGCATTCTCCTCAGAAAAGTGTTGGATTACGCTATAAGAAAAAACCGCGTCAAAACTCTGATCACGAAAAGGCAAACATCGCGCGTCGCCGACGACAAACGTTGCGTCAACCCCCTCTATTTTTGCGAGACGACTTGCGGCCAACACTGCACCGAGAGAGGGGTCGATACCAACGACTTTGTAGCCCCTCTTTGCCGCTGCGATTGACCAGCGCCCCCAATTACAGCCAATATCGAGGAGTAGCTGCGGATTCTCCACTACTGGGAGCCGAAGCTCGGGGATCGGAACGCTGGGCAATCGATTTTGCAGCTCAGAGTACATGTACCCGCTGGTTGCCATCACGAGCACAGAAATAACCGGATCCACAGGAAATGGTTGGCGTTCGTGTTGCTCGATGAGATTAGACAAAATCTCACGCTCATCATCGCTAATACCCAGCGTATCCGTTCTCCATTGATCGCTCAGGCGAGCCTCCTTTGACGCATCTGCTACCCACAACGTTGCGCTCTCCGCAGGTAAGAGTACAGGCACCCCTTGCTCAATGCGATACCGATATCCCGTGTCAGCAACCAAAGCGTCGCCTACAAGCGAGAGTGGCGCTCCACTTACTGGGCACCGAAGCAAGTCAACGATTGTTTTGTCCATCAGCTATTTAATGCGTTAGGAAGTAAGAAGAAAACTACGCTATCAACGATTAAGTCACAATCTTGCGACACGTTCTTGCAGATCTAATGGATAGATCGCGCTAGCGAGCACAAAAGCGCACACGCGATAAATGTCGACGCTATGCCACTCCAATCAAATCGAGCTTAGCGGAACATCAATTCTTGGTACGCCTATCCAAATTCAAATAGAGAGCTTTCGTTGCGCTACAAACTCAATCGCACGAATGAAACTCGCCGACGCAATGTCCATCGAATACCCCTCTGCGACACGCTCGCACGCTGCAGCGCCCATCGACTTCAACTGTGAGCGGTTTTCGATCGCAACGTGCATCGCACGTGCAAGATCGATTGCTCCGCCTTCGAATGTCCAACCGGTTTCTCCCTCAATGACTAAATCCTGAGCAGAGCCCACCTGATTGGAGACGATTGCTGGCATTCCAAATAGCATTGCCTCATTCACAACTAAACCCCAAGTCTCTTGATTCGTGGAGGGCAATACAAAAAC
>JBOFBL010000448.1:0-6571 GCA_051645545.1 Casimicrobium sp.
AATACGACGACGATCTTCGTCGATTTCGAGGATCATCACTTCGACTTCATCACCGAGCGAAACAACTTTGCTTGGAGCAACGTTCTTGTTGGTCCAATCCATCTCGGAGACGTGTACCAAGCCTTCGATGCCGGAATCGATCTCAACGAATGCGCCGTAATCGGTGATGTTGGTGACCTTACCGAACAAGCGCGTACCGGCTGGGTAACGACGAGCGAGACCGACCCACGGATCGTCGCCCAATTGCTTGAGGCCGAGCGAAACACGGTTCTTGTCTTGATCGAACTTAAGCACTTTCGCGCTGACTTCCTGACCCACGGTGAGCACTTCCGAAGGATGCTTGACGCGACGCCATGCCAGATCGGTGATGTGCAACAAGCCGTCGATACCGCCCAGATCCACGAACGCGCCGTAGTCGGTGATGTTCTTGACGGTGCCGGTAACGGTCGAGCCTTCTTGCAGCGTCGAGAGCAACTTATCGCGCTCGGCACCCATGGAAACTTCGAGCACTGCGCGGCGCGAAACGACCACGTTGTTGCGCTTCTTGTCGAGCTTGATGACTTTGAACTGAAGTTCTTTGCCTTCATACGGCGAGGTGTCCTTGATCGGACGCATATCGACGAGCGAGCCTGGAAGGAACGCACGAACGCCGTGCGTCATGACGGTCAGGCCGCCTTTGACTTTTCCGACTACGAGACCTTCGACGATGTCGCCTTGGTTCATTGCGTTCTCGAGGAAATACCACGAGGCCAGGCGCTTAGCTTTGTCGCGCGAGAGTTTGGTTTCGCCGAAGCCGTTTTCAACGGATTCAATCGCTACCTGAATGAAATCGCCGGCTTTAACTTCGACTTCGCCGCGATCATTCTTGAATTCTTCGATAGGAACATAGGCCTCGGATTTGAGACCGGCGTTAACGACAACGATGTTGTAGTCAACACGCACCACCTCAGCGGTGATGACTTCGCCTTGACGCATCTCTTGACGGCCGAGGGATTCCTCGAACATCGAGGCGAAGGATTCTTGTGCTGTAGACATTAAGTAACTTTCGGTGAGCTCTCTCTGCAACCCATTTGTCGCAGCGTAGAGGTTGGGGTTAAAAATAAGAACGAATAACCAAAGACGAATGACGCAAAGCTTCGCAATCAATTGCGCGCTTTGCTATCACGGCTTTTCGAGACTCGTCGAACTGGAACGCTTGCTTCTATTCGTCGCGAGCGTGTTTCGCTTTATGCGTTACGCAATGCCCACAGTGAAAGCACCGCTTCCACCGTCTGTTCGGGACGATGCAAACTGTTGTCAATCACGATGGCGTCGAGCGCGGGTTTGAGCGGTGCAACTTCGCGGGTTTTATCCTGCGTGTCGCGCTGCCGAATCTTTGCTTCAACACTGGCAAGGCTTTCGAGCGAACTTAGAATTGTAAGGGAATTTCCCTTTTCAATCAAGCGCTTAGCCTCTTCGTTCGGAGCCTCCGCAAAGGCTCCCCGCGCCGCATCAAATTGCTTTTTTAGCTGCCCGTAACGCCGCTCCGCACGAACCGAGGCGCTGGTCGTTAGATAAATTTTGAGCGTGGCTTCCGGAAAAACCACCGTGCCCATGTCGCGCCCATCCGCGACAAGTCCTGGCGCTTGCGCAAATGCGCGTTGCCGCTCGTGCAAACCGCGACGCACTTTGGGGATTGCCGAGAGCTTTGAGGCAAGCATCCCGACCTCTTCGCGGCGGATCCGTTCAGTTGCATTGGCTCCGTTCAGGAACAAATTTTCACCTTCAAAGACCAGAGAAAGAACTTTAGATTCATTCTCTAATTCATTGAAATTGTTTGTATTTATTTTTTTATCAATGCAAGAAAGCGCAAACGCCCGATAGATCGCACCGCTGTCAAGCAAATGAAAACCAAGCGCCTTCGCGAGCGCACGGGCGACCGTTCCCTTCCCGGAGGCCGTCGGTCCGTCAATGGTCAAAATAGGGAAAAGCGCAACGCTCAACGTGTTCCAGCTCTAAAACAATTCGTCCGATTTAATTGGGCGGTGAAGGTTTAATGACTATTTTTCGAAAACAACAATTTTCGTCATTATCGCCCAATTAATTTGGGCGTTGCGACGAAGAGTTTATAGAGAAAAAAACACCAGAAAGAACCCCGCGTCGCATAGACGCAGTGTAACGATCTCATGCAAGCGCGAGCCTGCGATCCGGCGGTTGCAAAGTACAGCCGCCGAAACCATGCGCCAAACCTTACCGCGGCAGCTCTACCGGTATCGTCTGCGTTGCATCGAGAAACAGTGTGCGATGGCGAATTTCAGGGGGCAACGCGGCAACGTGCGAGACCACCGGTTGCGCACGACGTTGTGTCCACGTTGCAACCCACAACAACACGCCGGCCGCACCCAAACAAATCCAGCTTGCGGAGAGCACGGTGATTACCACGCCGTACTTGCGAAGCAATATCGCAAAGACAAAGCAAAAGACAATTTTCGAGATGCATCCATCGATGTAGCCCGCCATCAAACGTCGCGCAACGCTCGGGCCGTCGTTGTAGTTCGCACTTGCCGCAAGCGTGGCGCCGATTACGGGTGCTGCTGCGAGCATGCCTGCATACTGTGCCGGCAACCATTCGCTCGTAAACGCGATCACCGACGACGCAATCCCCGCGCATATCGCAACGGCGAACGGCGTGACTAAGCGATGCTTGTGCCCTCCCCCTGACGCCGACCCAATCACAATCTTTGTCGGCTCCGTGGGTAACAACACACGAATCGCTACGCAGATCAAAAGGGTTGCAACGAGGGTTTCACGCGCAGCAAACGGCCAAGCCATGAATCCGACCGCGAAGAGTGAACATACAGCAAGCGAGATGGCGGTCGACGCCGCCGTTCGCATCCGCATGCAGGCATACGAAAACACCAAAGCAAATCCCGCGTACGCTGCCGATGCCCACATGGCGCCAATCGCCGCGCGAATCGCATAATCCGGCGGCAACGACAGCGCGAGCAAGATCAAGGTCGGCGCTGTCGTCGTTGGAAGCCCAGCAAACGCACCGGCGACCCGCGTATTGAAGCGACGCGAAATCACGATCACAAGGTAGACGATCGCGACAGTAAGAAGCCCTTTTCCGAGCGCTAGCCCAAACTGAGCAAACGCGTCTGCGGTCATCCACGAAGTGGCGAACGACTGATCGGCGAGTGCGCTCGCAAGTGACGACGACTGAACTGCTTGACCCGACACGATTGACTCCTCAAAACGCGATCGCAATCGATCGCATCCAAGAAGACGTGGCGGTTATTCAGAAATGGACATTTCTCACACGCTTACTTTGCGCGTAGCGCGATTTCACGCCCAGTGAGTTCGAGGATTTTTGACGCACGCGCACGCATGTCTGCGACCACCGCATCGTCAACCGGCGTTGGCATTACGAAGCGCGAATTGAGTGCGCGCAGCAGCACGCTGGTGTCGGCGGGGCGAAAATCGCGCGCGAGCATCGCATCGCGAGCGCGCAACCACGCGTCGTTCGCACGCGTGGCATTGGTTTCAATCGCCGCGATCAACGCATCGATTCGAGGCAGAGACGCCTGATCGGGGATCGATGCAGCGCGCGTGCGAAGCGCTTCTAGTGCACGCACGGCTTCGACGCGGATGGACACGTCTGTTGGCTTGCGCAATACGTTAAGCGCGATGCGATGGGTTTCATACTGCGTCACGAACTGGTTGTACGCGGCGGGTCGCGCACGATGCAGCGCGATGGCGCGATCGATTGGCGCAATGGCTTCGTCATAACGATGACCTGCGATCAGCGTTAACGCGAGCGCAGCTTCGGCATCGGCTGCTTCTTGGTCGATATTGGAATCGTCTTTGAGTTTCGGATCACTGACTTTGCGCTGCTGCGCCTTTGCGATCAATTCGCGAAGGCGTTTCTCAGCGCCAAAATCGACGCCTGCCGACGCTTGCGTCACCGCCAGTCCCGGCGCATAGAAAAGACGCTCATCGAAACCGCCAGGCACCCATTGCTCGCCCTGCACGTAGGCCTCATGCGCGAGTTTCGCGGCCTCTGCGGCAAAGCCCATGTCGGCAAGTGCACCTGCGATCGCAAGCGCACTCATGTGATCGCCCTTAGCCGCTTTCTTCGTGCTTTCAAGATCAAGCAGTGCGCGCCAGCGCGCCTTTGCGGCTTTCATGTCGCCGATCTGTCGCGCAGCACCACTACCCCAATAGTTCAGCAGACCATGCCAGCGACTATTCGCAGTCACCGTTGGCGTAATCGTTGTGTCGTACTGTTGCCAAAGCGCGTAGCGCTTATGCCCTTCGCCGGTGTAGCTGTGAAATTGCGTTTGCAGCCAAATGTAGCCGTAGCACTTTTCCTCCGGCACCGAGTCGAGGTTTGGGCAACGTGCGCGCAAATCGCTCATTGTGCTTTGAAAAGCATCGAACCGGCGAAGCGTGAGATTCATGTAGGCGACACGACCCGCATTTCGGACGGCTTCTCGCGATTCGCGCCCGTAAGTTGCGTCGACCAGCGGCTGCGCCTTCACGCGAACGGCATGCGCATCGGCGTGTTGCCCAAGATTGAAAAGACTCTCGCCAATCACTTGATACAACTCACCGGCAATTCGCGGCTCATCTGAGAAGTTCTTTTCCACGCCAAGTGCCGCGCGATTGAGCATTTCGCGGTGCGAAAGCACGCCGCCACCATCACTGTAATACGTCGTGGGCGTCAAGGCTTGCAACACGAATTCTTTGGTACGCCGTTGCAATTCGCTTTCGCGATAAATGATCGCTGCAAAGATAGAAAGTGCTGCAAATCCTGCAACTACGGTAGCCAACGACCACCAATTGCGGCGTAAAAATTTACCCGCAACGTACACACCCGTGCGCGGGCGAGCACGCACCGGCTGCGTCGCGCGAAAACGAGCGATATCTTCGGCAAACTCGTTGGCACTCGCATAGCGCTCGCGCGATTGTCGACGCAGGGCATGACGAACAATTGCCTCGATATCGTGTTCGATCGACGGCGAATGCGTCGACGGGTCGTTCATCGGCGCAATTTTTTCGGCGGTGATCGCATCGCGAATCATGTTTGCCGTTTGCGGTTGCTCCGGATCGATTGCATAGGGCGAGCGCCGAGTCAGGAGCACGTAGAGCAACACACCGAGCGAATAAATATCGGACGTCGTCGCAACCGGTTCGTTGAATAACTGCTCGGGGCTTGCGTAGCGCGGCGTGAGCACTTCGCCGTACACCCGAGTCAGATCGCTGCGCTCGGTGATCGGCAACTCGGTTGTATCGTCTGCAAGCGCGGAGGTTTCCGCAATTGCGTTTGCCGCACGCCATGACTTCGGCTCACGCGTGTTGAGCAGCTTCGAAATACCGAAATCGAGCAGCTTCACTTCCCCCGAATCAGTCACCAACACATTGCCAGGCTTTATGTCGCGATGAATGACAAGCTGATTGTGCGCATGTTGTACGGCGCGCAGCACTTGCGCGAATAAGTCGAGCGTCTGGTTGACCGTCAGTTTGCGGCGTTCGCAGAACGTTGTGATCGGTTCGCCTTTAACGTATTCAAGCGCGATGTAGGGTGTGCCATTGGCGACCCCAGCGTCATAAAAATGCGCGATGTTCGGATGTTCGAGAAGCGCCAGGATGTCACGCTCGGTTGCAAAGCGTTCTTCGAAAAGCTTCGCGTGTCGCCCCACGAACGGCAACTTGAGCGCCACGCGCCGCTGATACGCGCCGTCCGCACGCTCGGCAAGCCAGACGCTGCCCATGCCGCCTTGCGAGATAACTTCGATCAGTCGATAAGGACCGATCAAGGCGCCGGCGATCGCCTCGCCACGCGGGAAATCTTTCGGCGGCCTTGCGAACATCGCGCGTTTCGCAAGCGCGCTCATACCGGGCGATTCGACCGACTCGGCCGCGTCGTTGTCTAGTTTGCTTTCAAGCTCACCAGAATCGACCATGCGCTTCAAGTGTTGCGCCACCGGATCGTTGGCGCCGCGACGTGAATCGATCCACGTGTGCCACTGGCTTTTCGGCAACGACATGACTTCATCGATGTCCGATGAAAGCTGCCTTAGCTGTGCTGCGCTGAGTTTCAACTGTCGCCCCCGTACGAATCTTGCGCGCTATCGAGTGTAGCTAGCTGACGATACAAAAAGTAGGTCTCAAAGAAAAGGACGTTTTCGATGACAAAAAGCCGACAGGCCTTTACGACACGGTGGCGACAAGCTGCGCTAGCATGACCCGATTGACTCATTTCCGGCAGTGAGAGAAACGTGAGAGCTCAGACTTTTTCCCACCTTGGCGTGATAGGTGCAGGCACCATGGGCGCGGGCATCGTGCAACTGGCGGCGCAAGCCGGCTGTAGCGTGAAGCTATTCGACGCGCGCGATGGTGCCGCGCTCTCCGCGATCGCGCGTAACACCGAAGCGCTCAAGACACTCGCGGCAAAAGGCAAACTCACCGCAGAGGACGCCACCAATGCCGCCTCGCGAATGCGCGCAGCCGTAGATCTCAACGATTTTCACGATTGCGATCTGGTTATCGAAGCCATTGTTGAAGATCTTGCGGCCAAGAGAGCGTTATT
>JBOFBL010000449.1:0-1233 GCA_051645545.1 Casimicrobium sp.
AACACACAGTTGCGCGGTGAGATTGAGTTGCAGCTTATCGACTTGGCTAGGCAACAGGTCCAGGCCG
Source organism: Casimicrobium sp. (assembly GCA_051645545.1). Taxonomy (GTDB): domain Bacteria; phylum Pseudomonadota; class Gammaproteobacteria; order Burkholderiales; family Casimicrobiaceae; genus Casimicrobium. The sequence continues at coordinate 68 of JBOFBL010000449.1, forward strand.
AGCTTGACCGTGACGGGCCCAGCGGAACGAAGCGTTACAGCGCAGCCGAAGTTGAGCGCCTCAAGGTGTTGAATGATCAGATTGCCTTGCAGCGTTCGACGCTAGCAATTCGCACCACTGAACAGGAATTGGCACAACAGGCTCTTGATGTTTCAACAGCCGAAAACCGGAATAAGGCTGACTTGCTTGAAGGTCAGCGCGCACTTGCTGAAACGTCGAAAGAGCGCCTTGATATTGAATTGAAGCTGCTTGACCTGCAATTTGACGAACAGAAAGCCCGTCTTGACGCGATCCTTGCATCACAGGCGTCAACCGAGGCTGAGAAGCAGATTGCAGCGGCACGGCTGGCCTTGCTTCCTCAGTTGAGAGCGCAAGCCGAGGCTTCGACGCGCCGAGACGCGGAAGGGCCGCTTGCTCAATTCAAACGAGATGCAAAAGTCACCTCTGATGATTTAGAGCGAATTCAAGTTGATGGCATTCAAAAGGTCTCCGATGGCTTGGCGGATGTAATCACCAAGTCAAAAAGCTTGAAAAGCGTTTTTAAGGACGTTGCAAACTCAATCATCTCTGACCTGATCAGGATTACCATTCAGCAAGCTATCGTGGGCGCAATCGCTGGTGGAACTCCATCTGGAGGTGGTGGACTATTGGGTAGCTTGTTTGGTGGCTTTCGCGCTGCTGGCGGGCCGGTGCGCGCGGGCGTCCCTTACATCGTCGGTGAAAAGCGCCCCGAAGTGTTTGTCCCCAATCAATCGGGCAACATCGTGCCTAGCCTTGCTCAATTCAACACAAATATTCCCAAGATAAACGCGACTGGCGGGCAAGGGCAAAGGTCGGTTGTCGAAATTCGTGTGCGGGCTGGCGAAATGTTTGAACCAATGGTGCGAACGGTATCAGGTAACGTTGCCGTGCAAGTCGTTCGCGATGCTACGCCCCAAATCATGGAAGGCGGGGCAATGATGGCGCTTAAATCGGCAAATAGGCTTCGTCAAAATGGCTGAGATAACCATTCCGAACCAAGACTTCTTAATTGACAAAGAGTGGTCTCCGCCATTTCGGAACGTTCAGATTAATCGCTCTGAATTTTCCCAAACTTCGCGATCCTTTGGAATGAACGCGACTGGAATATGGACGATGCGGTGTCGCGTCCGTTCGATTGCAAGGGA
>JBOFBL010000450.1:0-6693 GCA_051645545.1 Casimicrobium sp.
TTTTGAGCGGTGCTTTCTGATCGAAGAATTGTTCGTCTTCGGTCGAACCATGCAGCGCCGTCGTCGAGCTCTTGCCGCCTTGAATCACTTGCGTGACGGCGTCGAAGTAACCGGTGCCCACTTCGCGCTGATGCTTCACGGCGGTGAAGCCACGCTCTGCGGCGGCGAACTCTTGCTCTTGCAATTCGACGAACGCACTCATGTTGTTGCGCGCGTAGCCGTAGGCCAAATTGAACATGCCGTAGTTGAGCGAGTGGAAACCAGCCAATGTAATGAACTGGAACTTGTAGCCCATCGCACCGAGTTCGCGCTGGAATTTCGCGATCGTTGCTTCGTCGAGGTTCTTCTTCCAGTTAAACGATGGCGAGCAGTTGTACGCGAGCATCTTGCCTGGGAAGTGTTTGTGAATGCCTTCGGCGAATTTGCGCGCAAATTCGAGATCCGGCTTGCCAGTTTCGCACCAGATCAAATCGGCGAACGGCGCGTAAGCCAAACCGCGTGACAATGCTTGCTCGAAACCAGGACGCGTTTTGAAAAAGCCTTCAACGGTGCGCTCACCCGTGATGTACGGACGATCGTTCGCGTCGATGTCGCTCGTCACGAGATCGGCTGCTTCCGCGTCGGTGCGCGCGAGGAGCACGGTGGGCACGCCCATCACGTCAGCGGCGAAACGCGCCGCTTGCAATTTCTCAACGGCGTCGCGCGTCGGCACGAGCACCTTGCCGCCCATGTGGCCGCACTTCTTCACGCTCGCGAGTTGATCTTCGAAGTGAACGCCTGACGCGCCGGCTTCGATCATCGCTTTCATGAGTTCGAATGCATTCAACACGCCACCGAAACCAGCTTCCGCATCGGCCACGATCGGTGCCATGAAATCGATATCGTTCTTGCCTTCCATCCATTGAATTTGGTCGGCGCGCATGAGCGTGTTGTTGATGCGCTTCACAACGGACGGCACCGAGTTCGCAGGATAGAGCGACTGATCCGGATACATCTCACCTGCAAGGTTCGCATCACCCGCGACTTGCCAGCCCGACAGGTAAATCGCTTTTAAACCAGCCTTCACTTGCTGCATCGCTTGATTGCCAGTCAACGCGCCGAGGGAATTGATGAACGGCTCATCGTTCAGCATGCGAAAGAGCTTCTCCGAACCGCGCTTGGCGATCGTGTGCTCAACGCCCACGCTGCCACGAAGCTTCACGACATCGCTGGCGCTGTAGTTGCGCTTGATGCCTTTCCAGCGCGGGTTGCGCGCCCATTCATCGGCGAGCTTCGCGGTGGCAGTAGCGAAAGCATTTTGAACATTGTCGCGGGAGGCTTGATTCATGGTGAGACCTTCTAAGCTTGGTTAAACACGAAATCTGGGTGACTTCTTTTCGGCTTCTATTTCGCGATTCCGACTAGCGGAATTCATCAAAATCGAATCCTGTTGCTTCGCAGCATAGAACGACTAACGCACGAAATCATCAATTGGTTGAAAAAATCGTTTCAAAACAATGGTTTGCAAACGCATTGCAGATCATGCAAGTTTTCACAATGTGATAAACAGTTTCATTTCTCGCATCGCAACATATGGAAACACATTCCACATTGCGTGAAAAATGGAAAAACTTTAGTGTTTACAAGGCTTCGAGGATGTCGTCTCGCAGCGTTCGACAAACTAACGGTTTGTTCAACTTCTGTGCAACGCAACATGCGACATTGCGGAAGTGGATTTCAAAAGCGTGGAAATGGGATGTGGTGCTGTTGCAACATCGTTGCCGCATTTTTTGCTGATCGCGATGCGTTCGCTCAAATTTGTCATCCCCGCGGAGGGTGGAGGCGGGGTTTCGGATCGCATGCGATCCGCCGCCGGAACGACTCGCGCATGCTTGCGCGAGTGCGCCCTGCAAGGGGGAACCCAGACCGAGGCCTCAACTAACAACAGAAGTCGTTGCACAACCAACGCTCAGGGTCTGGGTCCCCACCTTCGCGGGGATGACAGATAAGAAGCAAACGCGAGAGTGATTGCTGACCGCGCACACGCTCGATAACATCGAATCAATTAAGCAAAGAGGCGAAGCGCAAAACATGACTCACATCATCAAACTCATCGATCTCGGCGACGAAGGCGCGTTTCTACCGCTGCCCGACGAAGTGCTAGCGCATATGAACCTGAAACTTGGCGACGAATTGATTGTGAAAAAAGATAGCAACGGGTTTACGCTGTCGCCAGCGTCGAAGAAGTAGAAAACAGGACTTGATCGCGCTACAAAACGATCCGAGCTTGTTTCTGTCGCCGCGTATGACGCAAACAACGCCGGCAAAATCACTTCCAGTCAACGACAGTGTTTGCTGCACTCCAAAGCGCTTCTCCCGCCATGCCACCGACATGACTGCCAGCCCAGCCGCCACCAAAAGCACCGCCGATACCACCGATAAAGCAGCCCGGAATCGACCCCCAGCCAACAAACCATACGCCGATGGCAGCGCCACCAGCGCAACCAGCTTTAGCTCCAAACCAACCGCCGCCGACTCCGCCCACAATGGCACCCACCTCTCTCGATGCGACTTGACCGCGTTGCTGTGGTGGAGCCTGCATCACGATGTAGCCGCTATAGACAATGTTTACGCCCACCAAGGTGGGCCCGGCGAATTTCAAAGTGACTGCCAGGAGATTCACCGAGGCGCGAGTACCTGCACCACTCTTTATGATCGCCTCATACATTTGATCGCCCGATAAGTGAGGCGAACGCGCTTGAATTTTTCTTTCAAGATCGGGCAGCTGTGGCATTTTGTCTCGCGGCTTCAAGTATTCAGCGATCGCGCGACCCAAAGGCGAATTCAAGCGATCACGTGTACTCACCACAAGCGCATTACGTTGCGCATTCAACCAGCTTGCCGCCTCACGCGACGTCATTGTGCCTTGATTGACAAAGGCTTGTGCCTGCTGTGAAAGCGCCCGCGCAGCGGGCTCGTAGATATACATTCGTATGAACGCATCATATGTCGAAACTGCCACAACAGATGCAACTGTATCTGCGACCTCTTTAGTTACCGTGCGGCTTTGCAGAACCTCTGAGCCACTAGTATGCCCATTCATTACGCCGGGTTGAGCGTACTGTGTCATACCTGAATCCCTATCTTCATTTATTTACTTCTTCTTCAATCGCATAGTCGCGAAAGAAACGCCGAAATCCGTAGAGAAAAAATAAATTTATTAAAAGTAAACCAACAAAATAAAAGTTGACGGTATGCCCGCTGAGCAACCGCAAAACGAATGCAGCGACGGCGCACACCGCAAACAAAGACGCAGCTGCGAACAGTTTTTTTAGCGCGTTTAAGGGTTTCGTATTGTCGTCAAGCTCGACGATTTCCTGAAGCGGATACAGTGCTATAGCGCAAGTCAGAATACTGAGCGCAGTACACAAAAAATCGACGTGCTCAAGCAAATCACTCATTCGTAATCCTACAGCTCTAGGTCAACATATCCGACCATATATTTTTAGCCCAAGAGTTGGCATAAACCCCCTCCAGCGCATTCTGCTCCGCCGACAATCCACCCGAGCCTTGCACGACGACCATCGTCTTCTGCGCGGCGTCGTAGCGATGCACGCTTGCGACGTGAACGACGTTTTTGTCGTCGATGAATGAGTAGCAGGTGTTCGCGACCATTGGCGTTTGGCTGACGGGCTCGCCTTTGAGGAGCGCGATCACTGCGGCGGCGCACACTTTGCCGTGTTGATTGGCCATGTGACCACTCTTCGGCATTGCGGGTGCGATCTGTAGCGAATCGCCCAAGATGTGAACACCGGGAACGGCGGTTGATTCATACGTGAGCCAATCGATTTGGCACCAGCGGCGATTCGAATTGTTGAGGCCGTTCATCGCGGCGATATTGCCTGCGCGCATCGGCGGCAACACGTTCAGCACATCAGCTTTCACGTCTTCGCCGAAGGCCATCTTGAGCGAGAGCGTGCGTGCGTCGACGTCGGTGATCTCTTGATTGTTGCGATATTCGATGATGCCTTTGTATTGGCCGTTCCACGCTTTGGTGAAGAGCCCTTTCTTCGAAACGACATCTTCGTTCGCGTCGAGGATCAGCACTTTCGATTTCGGCTTCGCTTGCTGGAAATACCAGGCGACTTGGCAGGCTCGTTCGTACGGCCCCGGTGGGCAACGGTATGGCGCTTTCGGAATGTGAATCGCGTAGACGCCGCCGTCTTTCATTGCCGTCAATTGATTGCGCAAGGCGACGGTTTCTGGGCCTGCTTTCCACGCGGCGAGCACGCGGTTTTTCGCCTCACCCGTTGCAAGCCCTGGCAGCGTTTCGTACATGAAATCGATGCCTGGCGACAGGATCAAGCGATCGTAAGGCAGTGTTGTGCCGTCGGCGAGTGAGAGCGTTTTCTTCGTCGCGTCGAAGCCAACCGCTTCGCCTTTCACGCGACGCACGCCGTGTTTGTCGAGGCCCCCGTACGCGACCGTGATGTCGTTCATCGATTTCGATCCACCGACGACCAGATTCGAAATCGGGCACGAGACAAACGCATCGCCGCGTTCAACGAGCGTGACGTCGATTGAGCGCTCGCTCCACATCGCGATGTATTTCGCAGCGGTTGCGCCGCCGAAGCCACCGCCGACGACAACGACTTTCGGTTTTGCGCTGCCACCGACCGATGCGCAGCCGCCTGCGAATGCGGTCGTTCCGAGAATACCGACCGCACCTGCAGCTTTAACGAAATCGCGACGAGTTTGATTGATGTGGTTCATGATCGTCCCTCTCTTATTTTGGTTGCTTCGCAAAGTAGTCGGCGATCAATGCGATCTGCTCGTCGGTGTAGCCCTTGGCGAGTTGGTGCATGATCGTTGCGGGCAACTTGCCGTCGCGATAGTCCTTCATTTTTTGAATGGTCACGTTCGCGGGCGCGCCTGCGAGCGAAGGCACTTCGGCGACACTTTTCCCATTCGTGCCGTGGCAATTCGCGCAGTTCGCGGCGAGATTGCGGGCGAGATGTTTGTCGGCAGGTGCGGACGCAGGCACCGAAGCGGCGGTTTGCGCGAATGCAAACGATGACGCAAGCGCGAACAGCACACTCGGCGCGACGCGAGTGACGAGTACGTTTTTCATAGGGAGACCTCCTTCATGGCTGCAACGATTCTAGGCGCATCGTTTGTGTGCAGCGCATCGAATCGACCCTATGTTTATGCGAATTCGATCCGTTACGCGCGAACGCAACACAGCGCGAAGGACGAACTCAGTAACAGATTTAGACCATCAGCATCGACGCTTATCGCCAAATTATGTCGGGCGATAAAGGCCATTTTGTTATTTTTCGAAAATAATCAAATACTCAACTATCGCCCATTAATATCGGGCGATGGCAAATAGCGCTGGAGTAATTTCGCGACCATCGCTCGCAAGCGTTTTTGAGCAAGAAATCGTTGCGCTTACTTGCCGTATTCGCGCGCCAATTGCTCGGCGAGCCCGACGTACTTCGCAGGTGTGAGCTGCGCGAGGCTTGCCTTCGCATCCGCTGGAATCGTGAGCCCGTCGATGAATTTCGCAAACGCTTCGGGCGTGACGCGTTGGCCGCGTGTGAGTTCCTTGAGTTGCTCATACGCACCTGCGACCGCGTAGCGACGCATCACCGTTTGAATCGGTTCGGCGAGCACTTCCCAATTGTTGTCTAAGTCTTTGAGCATCGCATCGGCATTGACTTCGAGTTTGCCGATGCCTTGCAACGCAGAGACGAGCCCGAGCAAGCTGTAACCAACGGCAACGCCCATGTTGCGCAGCACGGTCGAATCGGTGAGATCGCGTTGCCAGCGCGAGATCGGCAGCTTCTCTGAGAGATGGCGCAACAACGCATTCGCGAGTCCGAAATTGCCCTCGGCATTTTCGAAATCGATCGGGTTGACTTTGTGCGGCATCGTCGATGAACCGATCTCGCCCGCTTTGAGTTTTTGTTTGAAGAACCCGAGCGAGATGTAGCCCCAGGTATCGCGACAGAAATCGACCATGATCGTATCGATGCGCGCGATCGCGTCGAAGAGCTCCGCCATGTAATCATGCGGCTCGATCTGCGCGCTCATCGGTTGCCAGGTGAGGCCGAGCGATTCGACGGTGCACTTCGAGAGCGCCGGCCAATCGACGTTGGGATAGGCTGAGAGATGCGCGTTGTAATTGCCGACTGCGCCGTTCATCTTGGCGCGCAGCGGTACGTTCGCGACACGCGTGCGCGCTGTGCGAAGGCGATCGACGAAGAGCGAAATTTCTTTGCCCATCGTGGACGGGGTTGCGGCTTGCCCGTGCGTGCGCGAGAGCATCGGCATTGCGGCGGTCGCGATTGCGACTTGACTCAGAGCTGCAAGCACCGCGTCGAACTGCTTGAGCCAGGTATCCATCACGCCGCGCTTGAGCATCAACGCATGCGAGACGTTATTAATATCCTCCGACGTGCATGCGAAATGCACGAATTCGCCATGCGCCGCGAGCTCGGGCAGTTTCTTGAACTGCTCTTTGATCCAATACTCGACGGCTTTCACATCGTGATTGGTCGTCGCTTCGATCGCTTTCACCGCGAGCGCATCGGCGGGTGAAAATTCCGCGACGATCTTGTCGAGAAAAGCGATCGCATTTGCAGAGAGCGGTGGCAATTCTTCGATACCTTTTTCCGCAGCAAGCGATTTGAGCCACGCAAGCTCCACACG
>JBOFBL010000451.1:0-3818 GCA_051645545.1 Casimicrobium sp.
ACGATCCCGACGCCACGCGCGATTGGTTTGTGGATAACCTTGGTTTTCGCAATGGCGACCACCCGGAATTCGGCTTTCCCGTGTACTGGCTCTACATAGGCGAGCAAGACGTTGTGCATATCGCAAAGGCAAAACACTCACAACATCAAGACATTTATTTGAAGACGCCAAGCGATCAACAAGGCATCGATTATTCAGGTGGTTTTGCGCTCGGCTCTGGCCGCATCGATCATATGTGTTTCAACAGCACCGGCATGGCCGAATTCATCGAGCGGCTCACCAAGAACGGCGTCGAATTCAGCGAACGCAAGGCGCACAACTCGCGCCTCTACCAACTCTTTATGCGCGAACCGGTGAACGGAATCAAGATCGAACTTAACTTCGCGTGGGAGGAGGCAGTTGCACTCGGACGCGTTCCAAGTTGGACGGACGAGGGTAGCAATCAGGAAACCGTCGCTAAAGTCACAGTGACCGACGGACAACAAGTTAAACGATCGCAGTTCGACAAGGCGCCCGTATGAATAGTCCGGTCGACTTCGATTCCCGCATCGCTACATTTGCGATTGCTCCGCCTACAGTGCAAAGTCTTCCGATTCGCGGCGGCAAGCTTCGTTTCCCAGTAAATCGTATTTACTGCGTGGGACGAAACTACGCGGATCACGCGCGAGAAATGGGGCATAACCCCGATCGCGAACCGCCGTTCTTTTTCATGAAGCCCAGCAGCACGCTAGTGACCGACGGTGCAAATTTTCCCTACCCCAGTCAATCGTCGGATGTTCATCACGAGGTTGAGCTCGTGGTTGCGCTCGCAACGGGTGGTTCGAACATCGCGGTGAACGACGCGCTTAAACATGTATTTGGTTACGCGGTTGGGCTCGACATGACGCGACGCGACTTGCAAAGCGAAGCCAAGAAACTTGGCCGTCCGTGGGACACAGGCAAGGCCTTCGACCATAGCGCGCCTTGCGGGGCATTGGCTCGCGTGAACGATATCGGCCATCCCGAGCACGGCGAAATTACTTTACATGTCAATGGCGAGCTTCGTCAACGCGGCGACCTTGCCGATTTGATCTGGAATGTGCGCGAAACGATCGCGTACCTCTCGACGCTTTTCGCGCTGCAGCCGGGCGACTTGATCTTTACCGGCACACCTGCAGGCGTCGGACCAGTCGTACGCGGCGACAAACTTAAAGCAACGATAGAAAACGTCGGCGAACTACACACATCGGTTGTTTGAGCGACATCACAACCTGTAGGTGACATGGAACAAAAGGAGGAGTAGTGTGAAACGTAGAGACTTTTTGCAATTGAGCAATGCCTTATTACTGTGTTGGGCAGGGCGCACGTACGCGCAGAGCTTTCCAAATGGACCCATCACTGTCGTGCTGCCGCTGCAGGCGGGCAGTGCGTCGGACGTTGCCGTGCGAAAACTGGGCGAAATCATGACCTCGAAGGTCGGAGCGCCGCTGGTGGTTGACAATGTTGTGGGCGCTGCCGGTTTGTTGGGGCTCGATCGTTTGAGCAAAGCGAAAAACGATGGACAAACCATTGCCGCACTCAACAACAGTATCGTCACCATCTTGCCGCATCTACAACCCGGTAAAGTGAAGATCGATACGCGCAAAGACATGATTCCCATTGCCGGCATCGCAAACATCCCGACTTTCTTCGGCGTGAAAAAAGGCTTGCCTTTCAAAAACATCGCCGATGTGGTGGCCCACGCGAAGGCCAATCCCGACAAACTTACATACGCCACCGGCGGTGTGGGCAGTCCGCAGCATTTAGCAATGGAAATGTTCGCGTCATACGCGGGTGTCAAGCTCACGCACGTGCCCTACAAAGGCGCGAGCCAAGCGACCACTGGGCTCGTTGCCGGTGAAGTCGATCTAATGACAATCGCTCTATCACTTGCGCAACCCTTTCTGCCCGATAAGCGCATCGATCTGATTGGCTACTGTGGCGCGAAGCGCCACGCAGAATTCCCGAATCTAGCAACGTTGCAAGAGCAGGGTATCAAAGGCTACGATTATTCATCGTGGATCGCACTGTTCGCGCCTAAGGCTACTCCCGCGAACGTGTTGGAAACGCTTCGTACGCATGCGAAGGCTGCGGCCTCCGATGCCGGCTATCAATCGCAACTCGTCAAAGGCGGTCTCGAACCCTGGGTGCGCGACGCTGCACAGTTGCAGCAAGCGGTGGATGAGGACTACGCGCGCTGGGAAAAGGTAATCAAGGCTGCCAATATTCAAGCAAGTTAGCCTGCGCACTCCGATGCGTAGCGCAAACATTTTGTCCGCCGCGGGTTATCAAGGCGACGCGTCGGTTCATACGTGCAGCATGCGATCGTTGCTATACACCCTGAACGCAAGCAATGTAGGGTTCGAAACGGCACTAGACATTGACATCACTGCACATCGCGAAACCGCGAGATCCCTGTTTTCAAGTGTGGAATCGAGCAGTCGACAACTTTGTTACATGGCGTCGGGTTACCTGGTTGATCGTGTTCCTGAACTCGCAATGCTTGATTTGCCCTTTGCGGTGCACGACGCCAACCGCGCGTTGAACGCGCTTGACGGACCAATCGGTGAGCAATTGACCACTGCGGTCGAAACGCGCACACAATTCAAAGTACTCGCGTTCTGGGACAACGGCCTGCGCCACATCAGCAACAGAAAACGACCGATTCGAAGTCCAGAGGATTGCGACGGAATCCGCATTCGTACACTCGATTCACCCGTGTACCGCGCAGCACTCGCAGCACTTGGTTTTGTTCCGGTTACTACGGATGTTGCGCGTCTTCGCGAAGCGGTGGCATCCGGCGAAGTTGACGCGCAAGAGAATCCAATCACTAACTTCTTGCACTTCGAACTCTGGCGACATCATCGATTCCTGAGCCTTTCCGCGCATCTGCACGGTGTCTGTCTCCTGGTGTGCCCAGCATCGTGGTATGGCTCGCTTCATCCCGAGCAACGCGACGCGTTGAGCCGCGCCGTCGCCGTTACAACCCAGTTTCAGCGTCGCTTGGCGCGTGCGGAAGACGAATCAGCGCTCGACCTTATCTCGAAGTGCGGTGTCGACATCACAATGCCCGCACAAATCGACCGTGCGAGTATGGCGGCGCGCTGCGCTGCGATTTTGTTAGCGGCCAAGAACGGCGGCTACGGCGAGCTAGTATGCCAGTACCTGTCGCAACAAACGCCTGCCGCGCCCTACGGCGCAATGCGAACCCCGCAATCTCGCACCAGCAACTCGTGAATCGCTTCCCAGGCTTGACGATTACCACCGAATCCCACAGCGCCATTGGTGACCCCATTGCCGCGCACGCCTGCCGCAGTTCGCGCGAGCAAGAGCGCATCGGTCGTCGCAAGCACCTTACCGTCACCGTCGAGATCCGGTGTGCACCAGCCGCCGCGTGGATAGGCCCATTCCATGCGCGCCAGGCAAGGCCGGTCGTTCGAGCCATCGCTCGGCCCGCAGCTTGAGAACGTCTGCAGGGCAACTCCCCTTCGGCTGGTTCGAATGATCGCTCCCGCGCCCGACAAGCGGCTGTGGTGTCCGCTGGTTGAAGTGACATCGATCGTGGCGCGCAAGGCTGGCAAGCGCTTATCGTCAGTGCCGTTACTCGCGAGCAATGCAAGGCAAGTTTTCGACAAGGTCTGCGCATTCCAGCATTCGCCAACGATACCGAGCGAACCATCCACCAGCAGTACGCCAGCTTGGGAGTAAGCGCGATTCGTTCCGCCTGCGACGGGAGAGATGAGCCGTCGGCCGTTATCGCCAAATGAATTGTCAGGCACGGCGACTTGCGAAAGGAGTTG
>JBOFBL010000452.1:0-1291 GCA_051645545.1 Casimicrobium sp.
CGATGAAGGAGCCTGGTTCAAGCGTTCGATCGAAGATCAAATCACGCAAACGCTCGGCGACCTGATCGTGCAGCGACAGCGAGCGAAACGGGAGGACAGTGCTCATAACCTATTAATTTCTAAGCGAAAAATGAGGAAATACGCCTAAATTATTCTGTAATTACAGAATAATAAACGGATTTTGGCGCTAGAAACTCGGGTTTTCCTTTGGTTTCGTCAAAGTCGTGCGCAACGTACGCTGCGCCGATGTCAGCCGAAGTTCCGTGATGCATAGCGCATGTGTGCGGTTGCGCAATGAAGCGCTTAAGCGCGAAAGTAGCGTGCGATCACGATTACTTCGCGCGTTTCGACTTGGGCGACGTTCTGTCAAATGTTTCCGTCTCGCGCGGCGGCAAAATCACCGCATGCTCGCGTGGCGTTCGCAGCACAACCGTTGTCGAGGTATCGGTGAGTTTTTTGAGCACCCACAGCACCGCGTCGAGATGTTCGACATCGCGCACGACGATTTCGAGTGCCCAGCTATCACTGCCGGTGATGCTGTGTGCTTTGATGATTTCCGGTGTCTTATCGATGAGCTTCAACATCTCGCTGTACTCGCATCGACTTGCGCGCACGATGGCGCGAATGCCGTAGCCGAGTTTTGCGGCGTTGATCGTCGCGCGGTAACCCGTGATCACGCCCGATTCTTCGAGTTTGCGCACCCGCTCGGTGACGGCCGGTTGGCTTAAATGAACACGACGTCCGAGCTCAGCCATCGAAAGCCGCGCATCGAGTTGCAATTCGCGCAGAATAGATTGATCGTAGTCGTCGATTTCCGAATTCAAAGTGTTGTTCATGTATCACCGTTAAATTAATAAGCCCGAGCAGCCGATTTCCGTGGATTATGTATGTAAAGTGAGCGAATAGCTTCGTAGCATTTTGGGCATGAACACAGCTACGCTTTCTGCTTCATCGCGATTTCAAATGAGCCCTTTTTTGCTTGCCTGTCTGCTTGCGACATGGCTTGTTTGGGGTTCGACTTATCTCGCCATCAAATTTGCATTAGTGAGTTTTCCGCCATTCTTTGGGATGGGTACCCGCTTCATCGCGGCGGGCGCTGTGCTTTTGCTTTGGATGCGTTACATGCGCAAGGCAGCGTGGCCGACGCTTCGCGAATGGCGCAATGGCCTCGTCATCGGCGCGCTAATGTGCGCGGGCGGCATGGGCGGCACGGCGTATAGCGAACAGACGGTGAGCTCAGGGCTTGTCGTTGCGTTCATCGCGATCGTTCCAGTGATGATGGCGCTCGGCA
>JBOFBL010000453.1:0-4234 GCA_051645545.1 Casimicrobium sp.
ATACGCCTGTGATGCACGTGAGCAGTCCCACCGGAATCGCCACATCAACGTTCTTCAAATTGTTACCGCGCGCGCCTTTGATCGTGAGCTGTTTCTTTTTGTTCGCAGCGATACGTTTCTTCGGAATCGCAATCTCGCGCTTACCGGATAGATAGAGGCCAGTGAGCGACTTCGCACTCTTCTTAATATCACTTGGCTTGCCTTCGGCGACCACTTCGCCGCCATGTACGCCCGCTGCAGGCCCGAGATCGATCACGTAGTCCGCGTTCATGATCGCGTCTTCATCGTGTTCGACGACGAGCACCGTGTTACCGAGATCGCGCAGGTGCTTTAGCGTGCCAAGCAAGCGATCGTTATCGCGCTGATGCAAACCGATCGAAGGTTCGTCGAGCACATACATCACGCCAGTGAGCCCGGAGCCAATCTGCGAAGCGAGCCGAATACGTTGCGCCTCACCGCCGGAGAGTGTGTCGGCGCTACGATCGAGCGAGAGGTAGTCGAGTCCAACGTTGTTCAGAAATCCAACGCGATTTTTGATTTCCCACACGATGCGTTCAGCAATTTTTTTCTTCGAACCCTCAAGCTTGAGGGTTTCGAAATACGCCGCAGTTTCGTGTAAGGGCAAAGCGCTCAACTCGTAAATCGCTTGCGCTTGTTTGCCATCGCCCACTTTCACGAAGCGTGCTTCGCGTTTGAGCCGCGCGCCGCCGCAATCGGGACACGGTCGCCGCGATTGAAATTTCGCCAACTCTTCGCGCACCATGCTCGACTCGGTCTCGCGATAGCGGCGACGGAAATTCGGAATCACGCCTTCGAACTTGTCTTTTCGTTTGTACTCGCTGCCCTTTTCGCTCACATACAGAAACGCGATCTCGTCATCGCCACTTCCGAGGAGCACGACATCACGCGCTTTCTGCGGCAATTCGTTCCAGGGTTTCTCAACATCGAACTTGTAATGAGTCGCGAGCGCTTGAATGAGTTGAAAGTAATACGTCGTGCGTCGATCCCAGCCTTTGATGGCGCCGCTTGCGAGCGAGAGCTCAGGATGTGCAACGATGCGACCTGGCTCAAACTCATCGACCGCCCCTAAACCATCGCAGGTCGGGCAGGCACCCATCGGCGAGTTGAACGAGAAGAGTCGCGGTTCAAGTTCGGCAAGCGAGTAATCGCAAATCGGGCAGGCGAATTTCGATGAAAACAGCGTCGATTTATTCGAATCCATATCGACCACGAGCGCGCGGCCGCTTGCCATGCGACACGCGGTTTCGAACGATTCGGCGAGTCGCTGTTTCTGATCGGCACGTACCTTGATGCGATCGACCACGACTTCAATCGTGTGCTTGGTGTTCTTCGCGAGTTTCGGCAAAGGATCGAGCTCTACCACTTCGCCGTCGATGCGAACTTTGGTGAAGCCTTTCGCTTTGAGTTCGACGAAGAGCTCCACGTGCTCACCCTTGCGCTCCGCAATGAGCGGCGCGAGCAGCATGATGCGCGAATCCGTCGACAATGCGAGCGTTGCATCGACCATTTGCGAAATCGTTTGTGCGGCAAGTTTGATGTGTGGATGATCGGGGCAATAGGGGTCGCCCACGCGCGCGTAAAGCAAGCGCAGGTAATCGTGAATTTCGGTGACAGTACCGACAGTGGAACGTGGATTGTGCGAAGTCGCTTTTTGCTCGATCGAAATTGCGGGCGAGAGCCCTTCAATCAAATCGACTTCGGGTTTGTCCATCATCTGCAAAAACTGCCGCGCGTACGATGACAGCGATTCGACGTAGCGGCGCTGCCCCTCGGCGTAAAGTGTGTCAAACGCAAGCGAGGACTTACCCGATCCCGACATCCCCGTGATCACCACGAGTTTGTGCTTGGGAATGTCGAGATTGATGTTTTTGAGGTTATGTGTACGTGCGCCGCGAACGCGAAGAAAATCCATGAAGTGAAAACGCTTCGACTTGCAAAAATGTGTTTTGCGATTATCTCGTTTCTTCGGCGTTGCCTCTGCCGAGATTGCCGCATTGAAGTCCGCGTAACATTACGTCGTATCGATCACTCGACAGCTCTTTCGCCTAAGCGATAACGACCGAGCGTAAATTCACCATGACTGACACCACTGAAAAACCCGTTTTACCGGACCGTCTTTGCGTCGATCCACGCAGCGCGCATCACGTTGCTGCAGTGTTTGAACACAGCATCGGCATTCGCCTCAACGACCGAGAGCGCAACGATGTTGAAGAATATTGCGTGAGCGAGGGTTGGGTAAAAGTACCTGCTGGCAAAGCGCGCGATCGTCGAGGTCAGCCGCTGCTCATTAAGTTAAAGGGCAAGGTAGAGGTGTACTACCGCGAGTGAGCGCCCCTTATAGTGAAATAGATCGACGATAAGAGTGCGCTCGCGATGCGAGCGCATATGCCATGCGAAAACTCATCATTTCAGTTCTGACCGTCGTTGCGCTTGCCTATCTCGGCATCTGCGCTTATATGTTCGCGACGCAGCGCACGATGCAATACCGTCCGAACGCTGCGGCGATGAATCCGGCAAACGTCTCGCTTCCGCAAGCGAAGCAAGAGACGCTTGCAACGCGTGATGGCGAGCGCATCGTTCTTTGGTGGATTGCGCCGCGCGACGAAAAGCAACCGGTGTTTTTGTATTTTCACGGTAACGGTGCAAACCTAGAAAACCGTGCGGCGCGATTTGCGAAATTGACCGCAAGCGGTGCGGGTTTGATGGCGCTGTCCTATCGCGGTTATGGTGGGTCAAGTGGCTCGCCGACCGAGACGGCCATTCGTGCCGACGCACGCGCTGCGTACGACGAACTCGTCAAACGCGTGAGCTCGAAGCGCATTGTTTTGTTCGGCGAGTCGCTGGGCACGACGGTTGCCGTCATGCTCGCGAGCGAAGTGGAGGTTGCTGCAGTAGCACTCGATTCGAGTTTCGATTCGGCGGTGGATGTCGCCTCACGCGCCTACCCGTGGTTACCCGTGCGGCTTTTGTTGATCGATCAGTTTCGCGCCGACCTCGCCGCATCGCGCGTTCGAGTGCCCGTAAAACAATTTCATTGCACGATCGACCCCGTCACGCCGCTTGCGTCTGCTGAGCTGCTACGCACAAGATTCAATAACGCCGCGCCGATTCACTTGATCGAGGATCGTTGCCACGTGCCGAACTTTTCGCGCTTCGAAGCAGCGCTGTTTGACTGGATGAACACGACTGTTTTGCCTAAACTCTTGTGAGTCTGACCAAAGCCACCCGCCGATCAATTAACTGCTTGGGGCGCATCGCGGTTCTCGGCCAACTAGTGTTCCCACTTGCGAGCCGCGCGGATGGCAATGCCATCGCGCGGTTTTCAGATCGACCTGGATTTCGGTTCGTTGTCAGACGTTGAACATCCCCAGATTTTGCAATCCGAAACTTTTGATATTGGGTGCTACCGTGCGCTCGATGTCATCTTTGTTTACACCCATCCAGCTCGCCAAGGTTGCGGCCAGTTGATCAACTCCGGTGGTGGGCAACAGACGACCCGAGCCTACGTCGTTGACGCCCAGAATAGGTGACGGCAGTTCTCCGTAAAACTGCCCACCGCGCACCGCGCCGCCGACAACAAAGTGGTGCCCGCCCCAGCCGTGATCGCTGCCGTCACCGTTGCTGGTGAGCGTGCGACCAAAGTCGCTGGCGGTGAAGGTCGTGACCTGTTGAGCCACGCCCAGCTCCACAGTCGCGTCGTAAAAGCTCTTCATTGCATTGGCGACCGTAGCCAGCAGTGCCGGGTGCCTTTCAACCAGGTGGTCGTGAGTGTCGAAGCCTCCGAGCGAAACAAAAAACACTTGTTTGCTCGGTGTGGTGGGGAAATTCGCGCGCGCTGCGATCATGCGAGCTACGATTTGTAGTTGCATTGCCAACGGGTTGGCCATGTCGAACGGGGTTTTCAGCGGCAAAGTCCCTGCTAAGGCCTTTGTTAAATCGACGTCTGCCTGGATAGAACGATTCATCACGCGGCTAAGTTCGGCCTGCATCAGGTGCTGCTGGCCTTGGGCCCGCACCAGATCGCGCAGCGTATCGGCGCACACTTGCGAACCGAACAGTGTTCCTTTTTTGTTACCCAGTTTGAGCGAACCGACGGTCGAGACTTGGTACTGCGCTACGTTGGTTCCACTCATAAAAACCGCGTTTCCGCTGGCGTTGACGCAAGTGAAGGTGGATTGGTTGTTGGATTGCGAAAAAATATCGCCGATCCGCC
>JBOFBL010000454.1:0-3143 GCA_051645545.1 Casimicrobium sp.
ATCCTGTGACGGGTGATTACTCGCGCGGTGCCGCAGGGTTTTGGGTCGAGCATGGCGAAATCGCTTATCCAGTTGCGGAGATTACGATCGCCGGCAACTTGCTTGATTTGTACAAACGCATCGTTGCAATTGGTGACGATGTGGATCGCCGCGGCTCAAAATGGATCGGTTCATTACTGATCGAGCAGATGCAAATTGCGGGATCATAGGCGATCCCAGCCAAGCCTACAATAGCCCCATTTAATTGAGCCTAAGCGACAATTTATTACTTTTTCGCTATTGCTATTTTTTGGCTGTGTCGCCCAATTAAATTGGGTTTCTGCGACACCAGATAGGAAATCCCTAATAGAAACACGGGGTTAGCGCTTCCTAAAATTTCGGAAGATACATCCACGATGTGGAATTCGTATTTTTGTAGCTCTTGGTAGTTTCTCTCAATCATCGAAGCGCACGCGGCTTGTAAAACGAAATCGCGAGTGTTTTCCTTGTGTGAAACGCGGGAGCCGCACGACAAAATGACTGTGACTTTTAGGGGAGTTCTTCGATGAACGGATTACTGGGACTATCACGACTGATTGACCGACTGAGCATGCTCGTCGGGCATTCCGTGATGTGGCTGATTTTGGTGGTGACGCTCGTGAGTGCGACTAACGCAATCATCCGCAAAGCTTTTGACGTGAGCTCGAATGCGTGGCTCGAATTGCAGTGGTATCTGTTCGCCGCCGTCTTCTTGCTCGGTGCGGGTTATGTGTTTCTGAAAAACGCGCACGTGCGCATCGACTTCGTATCGTCGCGGCTCACCGCGCGCATGCGAAATTGGATCGACGTCATCGGCATCGTCGTTTTCTTGATCCCCTTGTGTTTAATCGTGATTCGCCTTTCATGGCCGCTCTTTGCGGGTGCTTATTCGAGCGGCGAGATGTCGCAAAACGCAGGTGGCCTTATTCGCTGGCCGGTGTACTTGATGATGCCGCTTGGATTCGGTTTGCTGTTGTTGCAGGCGATTTCAGAGTTGATTAAGCGCATTGCATTCTTGCGCGGCGCAATCGACGATCCGCTTGAAAGTGCCGCAGAAAAATCGGATGAAGAAAAACTTCTCGAAGAACTTGCAGCAGAAGCCGAAAAAGCCGGACGGGGAGCGAAATAATGATTGCGTTCATCACCGCGAACTTCGTTCCGCTACTGTTCATCGGCTTATTCATGTTCTTGCTGACCGGTTTTCCGGTCGCCTTCGCGCTTGCCGCTGTCGGTCTCGTGTTCGGCTTCATCGGTATGGAAGCCGGGCTCTTTCCTTCGACCCTCTTCCAAGCCTTGCCGCTTCGAATATCGGGGATCATGCAGAACGATACGCTGCTTGCGATCCCGTTCTTCACCTTCATGGGCATCATTCTCGAACGCTCGGGCATGGCCGAGGATTTGCTTGAAACGGTTGGCCAAGTGTTCGGTCCGGTGCGCGGCGGTCTTGCGATTGCCGTGATTCTGGTTGGCGCGTTGCTTGCTGCGACCACCGGCGTCGTCGCAGCCGCCGTGATCTCGATGGGCTTGATTTCGCTGCCCATCATGCTCCGCTATGGCTACAACCGAACGATTGCGACCGGCACCATCACCGCCTCCGGCACGCTCGCACAGGCGATCCCGCCATCGCTCGTATTGATCGTGCTTGCCGATCAGCTCGGCCGCTCGGTCGGCGATATGTACGAAGGTGCGCTGATCCCTGGGCTCCTCCTCGTAGGTTTGTACCTGCTCTTCATCATGGTAGTTGCCGTCGTGCGCCCATCGTGGGTGCCTGCGCTGCCGCAAGAGGCACGTATCTATCGTGAAGATAACGGCGCATCGGGCCACAAATCGCTCTTCGTGCTGCTCGCGATTGCCGCTGCCGCAGGTTTCGCGTGGTCGAAGATGCATCAATCGATCATTAATCCACTCGTAAAGCGCGAGCTTCCCGCGCCAGGTGACGAAGTGCTCATCATGTCGATGACGGTGGCGTCGTTCGTTGCACTGGGTCTTGCGCTCTTGAACCGCGCGCTCCGGCTGAAGCTCGTGTCAAAACTCGCGGAACAGGTCACCTTCGTGCTGATTCCACCGCTGATCCTGATCTTCCTGGTGCTTGGCACAATCTTCCTCGGTATTGCAACGCCGACCGAAGGCGGTGCGATGGGTGCGCTCGGTGCGCTCATCATGGCGGGCGGTAAGCGTAAGTTGAGCTTCAAGCTGCTCAAACAAGCGCTCGACAACACCGCGAAGCTCGCCTGCTTCGTGCTCTTCATTTTGATCGGCTCGACCGTATTCAGCTTCACGTTCAACGCCGCTGACGGTCACAAATGGGTTGAGCATCTCTTCGACAAAGTGCCTGGCGGTCAGCTCGGTTTCTTGATCGTGGTGAACATTCTCGTGTTCATCCTCGGATGCTTCATCGACTTCTTCGAGATCGCGTTCATCGTGATTCCGTTGCTTGCACCGGTCGCCGAGAAAATGGGCATCGATTTGATCTGGTTCGGCGTCATCATCGCGATGAACTTGCAAACCTCGTTCTTAACGCCGCCGTTTGGGTTTGCGCTTTTCTATTTGCGAAGTGTGGCGGCCAAGGCCGACTACAAGGACCGCGTGACTGGAAAACTCATACCGGCTGTGACGACCACGCAGATTTACAAAGGCTCGATCGCCTTCATTATTCTGCAGCTCATCATGGTCGGCGTCGTGATGTGGAAGCCGGGGCTTGTGCTCGAC
The DNA here is from genome assembly GCA_051645545.1 of Casimicrobium sp. Lineage (GTDB taxonomy): Bacteria > Pseudomonadota > Gammaproteobacteria > Burkholderiales > Casimicrobiaceae > Casimicrobium. The sequence continues at coordinate 2,728 of JBOFBL010000454.1, forward strand.
AATCTCGAAAGCAAGACGAAGGTGCTCGACACAACGAACATCAAACTCGAAGCTGAAGGGCAAGCGCCGAATAAGAGCGACGAAGACGTCATGAAACTCTTTGAACAAAAACGCGAGCAGCAGAACCAAGAAAACATCAAGAACGATGCGCCCGCAACGCCAGGAAGTAACGAGCCCGCGAAAGTCGAGCCGCCCGCAAAGGCAGACGAAGATCCGGCGAAGGCACTGCTTGATGCGATCAAGAAGGACGAGCCGAAGAAGTAATTCGCTTCGTTTTCGTTTGAAAAGGCAGCGTTCGCTGCCTTTTATTTTTCGCTGGTGGGAGCCCCGCTTGCCGCGATCGTTCCGCCTGTGGGAGCGCGCTTGCGCGCGAATAGTTGACCGAGAACTATCTCTTCAAATTGCGCTCGTGCGGT
>JBOFBL010000455.1:0-7147 GCA_051645545.1 Casimicrobium sp.
TTGTTTTTATTGATGTAATTCTTGGTAGGACGTGGCAGGCTCGAACTGCCGACCAACGGATTAAAAGTCCGCTGCTCTACCGACTGAGCTAACGTCCCGGAAAGCCTTCCATTATAGACATGTTTTTTTAGGCTCTGCACGGACGCCGCGAATTTCTATTGGAGGAGTCGCTCGAAATCTTTCTTACCGCTGACTTGCGCGTTCGAAAACAATCGCTTTACGCGGTTCGAGCAACGCTTGTTTTCGCCAGAAAATATTGGGCGATCAAGAAGAAAACAAACTATTTCGATAAATACAAAAAATACTCGTATCGCCCAATTAATTTGGCTTATTCGGCATAGTGCTGAATAGCATTTTCAGCGAATCTGCACATCATCCCACGCGACGTTTCGCGAAACGAATTACGGTGCCGATCAGCGGAAGTTTTTCGTAGAGCTCCTCTGCTGCATCCCAATAGTCGCGATGAAATACAACGCTACCGGCTTCATCGAAACGCAAATGTGACGCGCCGCGAATGGTTTGCGTTTCGTTCGGTTTGTATTTTTTGATGCGGAACTTGAAATCCCAAATGAGAAACGCCTCGCTGCCCTGCGCGATTTTCGTGGTGACAACGAAGCGCGGTTCATGCAGTGAGACGAACATGTGCACGAATATTTTCTCGACGGCCGCGATGTTGTTGACTTCGTTGAATGGATCTTTGAAGTACGCATTTGCAGCGTAGAGCTCGCGCAGTTGCGGGAGCGTTTGCTCCGTGAGCGTTTCGTAAAACGTAACGATACGAATGAGAGCGTCGCCCATTAAAGCCCTGTCGATTTTTTGATGAGTCGAAAATACCAACGGTACGGCAAGATGCGCATGAATTTGAGTTGTCGCGTGAACGCGCGCGGGAAATGAATTTCGAAATCGCCTCGCTCGTAGCCCACAATCATTTGTCGCGCAGCTTCTTCGGGCTCAATCAAGTGCGGCATGTTGAAATCGTTGCCCGCCGTGAGCGGCGTGCGCACGAAGCCGGGATTCACGACCGAGACGCCGATTCCTTTTTCCGAAAGATCGAGATAAAGCGTTTCTGCGAAATTGATCATCGCCGCTTTCGAAGGGCCGTATACGAGAGCCTTTGGCAAACCGCGATAGCCTGCGACGGACGAGACGATGCTCACATGCCCCTTGCCTTGCTTCAAAAAATATTTCGAGAGCAGTGCGCTCGCATTCATCGCGCCGTAGACATTGGTTTGCATCATGTCTTTGATCGCTGCTTCGTCTAAATCCCATGCACGAATTGCGCGATAGGCACCCGCCATGACGATGCCTAAATCGAGTCCACCCCAGTTTGCGTGAATCATCTCGAGCGCGCTCGCAACGCTTGCGCTCTCAGTCATATCGAGCGGCAATCTAAGCGCATTTTCTTTCGCACCGAATGCTTCATCGAGCACCTGCGCGCGTCGCGCAGACACAGCGACGCGTGCACCGCGTGCGAGCAAATCGTCCGCCAAACTTTTGCCGATACCGGTCGACGCGCCGATGATCCAGACGCGTTGTTTCGACCAGTCGGTGATGGGCGGATTGAGTGGCATGTGTTGTTTTGCTTATTGTTTCGTGAAGGTTATCAACACTTCACCGAGCGTGAATCCGAATTTGGAAAACACGGCGCGGTTGATCATTACTTTGTCATCGATCTGCCACATCCAATCGTCGAAATCGATCTGATAGTTTTTGCCGTCGACATCGAGCGAGAGTATGTATTTCCAGTTGAGCGCGTTGCCGGACGCTTCGCCGATGGCCTCGCCGATCACATCGGGCGCGGTGCCGATATAGCGATCACCGCTTTTCTTAATCGTCCACACGCGGCGCTCTTTCTTGCCGTCGGCATAGGTGAAATCTTCTTCGAGTGTGCCAACGTCGCCGTTCCAAGTGCATTTCATATCGACGATCATGCGGCGGGTCACTTTGCCGGAACGATCGGTCACGATGCCGTGCGCAACAATGCGCCCGTTGAAGTATTGCTTCATGTCGAACTTCGGCTTCTCATTCGCGTAGTCCGAAATTTTGTGACTCGCACAACCCGCGAGCAACAACGAGAAAGTAAGGAAGAGGAGGAGGTAGATTTTTTTCATACGGAGTTTTCTTTGAATGAGTCTCTAAATTTCCAAAGCAATGCGAGCGCACAAAGTTTCAACGCGCATGGAAATAATGTGTAGGCATACGTGAGCGCAGACAAATTGGATTCGGCTTTACCGACTTGATAACCGAGCGCGCTTACGATCGGCAGAGCGAGCCCAGCTGCGAGTGCGAGATTCGCTTTGGTTACGAACGCCCACACGCCGAAGTAACTCCCAGTGCGCGATTGCCCATTTGCTTTCGCGATCACATCGGCGAGTAACGCGGGCGGTAATGCGAGATCGGCACCGAGCGCAACGCCCGTGGCGATGCACACAATCAAAAACGGAACGCGATCGCCCGCGGAAAAACTCACGGCCCAAACGAAAGCTAGCACTGCGAGGAACATTCCAATCGACCATGCGATCACTTTGCCGTAACGTCGTGCGAGTGCGAGCCAAAGCGGCATCGCAAGCGCGCCTGCGAGGAAGTAGCTCACGAGAAAATACGGTTCGGAAGCTTTTTCTTTCAGCACATCGTCGATGAAGAAAAGCAACAGCGTTGCCGGAATCGCAGACGCGATTCCGTTCAACGCAAAGATTGCAAGCAGTGCACGAAAGCGCGAATCTTTGAGCGTTTCTTTGATCGCGTTTTCGTCTTTCGCGACAACCTTTGCCTCGCGCAAACGCCAGAGTGCCGCGACTGCGATTAACAAAATCACAAGAAAGATCCACGAGAAACGCGCGAGTCCTTCGCCGCTTTGCTTTGATAGAAACGACGGCAGTGCGGCGGCCACCAACACACCGAACAAGCCGATTGCTTCGCGCACGCCGGTGTACGTTGCACGCTGCGACGGTACGCGAGGAAGTTCGGCGCCCCACGCCCCATAAGCAATGGATGACAGAGAGAATCCAAGATAAACCGTGATCAGCGAAAAAATGAGCCATGCCCATAGAAAATCGGGCGACCAATGCGGATGCAGCAAAGTAATCATGCCCACACCGAGCAAGACCGCGCCGAGCGTGCACGCAAAGAAACGTGTCGCCGCGCGGTCAGCCCAGCGCCCCAGCAGCGGATCAATGAACGCATCACCGAATCGCAAAATTAACAACACGACCCCGAGTGTGGCGAGCGACAAGCCGAGCTCTGCGTAGAGCTTCGGCACGTGCACATAAATCGGCAACGCCGCCATCGCAAGTGGCGCGGCGAAGAGGCTATAGCGGGCGACTTCGGTGTTGGGTGCAGCGGAATTCACCGAAGTCCAATCATGGTCAGTTCGAATTGCCGAGCATCAGCGCGCGCAGTTTCGGTTGTGACGTATTTGCGCTCAACCAAATGCCGAAAAATGCATCGGCGAATTCGGGATCGTTCACTTCACCGGTGAGTTTTCCGTTGTGAAAAAACTTCGCGGTGCGATTCGTAGTGAACACGCCGGTCAGTCGATCATTGGGCTTCACATCGGGAAACACACGAACCATTTCTGCGAGCCATTTGGGATACACCGCATCGCTGCCAACATTTTGCGCGCGCATCTCATCGATGCTGCGCTCGGCCAATTTCTTACCTTCGAAATTACGCAGATATTGAATGTCGAGCACGAAAGGTTTTTTCACATCGAACGCCGCACCGTCGGGTGTCCACAAATACGAGTTGTAAATCTGGAAACCGAACATGCGCAACAAACCGCCGCCCCGAAGTTTGAGTGCGGGCATGCCAGCGGTCGACGATTCGTAGAGGGTGGGTGCGTTGATTTGTTGTGCGACGACGTCGCGCGTTGCGAACATGAAGCAAGATGCAACGATCGTCGCAATGATGGTTGCGATGAATGAATGTTTCACGTAAGTCGTCATCAGTGTTTCCTTCTAAGCAAAGTCTCTGAGCGCGCGAGCGGGATGCAGCGCAAGGCGGATGTAGGCGACGTGTACGTGCGTACACGAGCTTTCATCCAACGCAGCGATGCGCCCGCGCAGCCGCTCACCGCTCCAAAGTGTATTGGCCGACGTCGATGCTTCTCGCTTCAAATCCAGCAATGCAATAGGCCAAATAAAACCGCCAAAGTTTCTTGAATTTCTCGGAGTAACCCAACTCAGCGATCGCGGCACCGCTGTCGTCAAACTGACGCAGCCAGCGACGCAAGGTTTCTGCGTAGTCGAGCCCGAATTCTTTACGGTTCACGAGTTTCAGTGCTGCTTTCTGTGCGTGCGAGATGAAGCGCTCGGGTGATGGCAACATCCCCCCGGGGAAAATATATTGCTGAATGAAGTCACTCGTTTTACGATAAGTTTCGAAGCGCGATTCTTGGATCGTAATCACTTGAATCGCCGCGCGCGCGCCGGGTTTCAAGGTGTTGGCAACGACGTCGAAATATTTCGCCCAGTACTTCTCGCCCACGGCTTCGAACATCTCAATCGATGCGATGCCATCGAAATTCGCACCGAAACGCGTTGCTGCATCGCGATAGTCACACAGCTCGAAGCGCGCCTTGTCTGCGAGCCCGAGTGCTGCAATGCGTTTTTGCGAGTATTCGAGTTGCGCGGGTGAAAGCGTGATACCAGTGACGCGCACGTCGCGTGTGGTGATTGCGTGCTCCGCAAAGCCACCCCAACCACAACCGATTTCCAAGATGTGACCACCTGCCGGTGGATTGATCTGGTTCAAGATGCGCTCGTACTTTGCGCGCTGACCATCCACCGTGGTTTGCGCGTTGCCTTCCGTGAAGAGCGCCGATGAATACGTCATCGTCGGGTCGAGCCACAAGCGATAAAACGCATTGCCAAGATCGTAATGCGCTTCGATGTTCTTGCGCGCTTGCTTCTTGCTGTTCGCGCGCAACAAGTGCCGCAGATTGAACAACCAGGCCTTCCAGCCGTTGCCGTAAAACGCGGGCATCAATTCTTGTTGATTCTTTGCGAGCAGCGCGAGTAGCGTCACTAGATCAGGCGTGTCCCATTTGCCGTTGAAATACGCTTCACCGAACGCAACGTCGCCGCCGGTCATCACTTCCGTGCACATCGAATAATCTTTGAGCTCGATATGCGCATGTACGCCACTCGCGAGATCGCCAAATTCGTGACGCGATCGATCGGGCAATGTGACCGTTAAATGGCCGTGCCGCAAATGCGTTAAGAGTTTGAGCAGGATGCGTGCCGCAACGGGCAACGAGGGCGATACCGATAGCGCCGATTCATTCGAATTCATGAACGCGAAATTCCAGTCATTTTTGAAGCAAGTTTTCCATAAAAGGGCACGCGCTTGATCATTAAGCGCAAGGCGTGCCAGTGAATGCGTGCGACCACTGCGAAACTTTGCAGTGGAAATTTGAACGCGGCGCCCCGAAGCGTCTGCCGGGTGAGCGCTAGCGCATTGCCGCCGATGTGGGTGTGCAGCAAATGCCCCGCACCATCGTCGTAATCGATGCGCGCGAGCCAGCGATCGCTGGAAAAATTAAACCGAAACGCATAGCGGCCGCGCACTTCGTTGAAGGGTGAAACGTGTAGTAGCTTGGTCGCCACGAGCGTCTCGCCGCTCTTGATTTCGTCGCCATTTTCGGACGTGAGCAAATAGCGATGGCTTTCGCCAAACGTATTGTTGACCTCGGCAAGCACCGCAAATACCGCGTTATCGGAGTGCCGACAAATCCAGAAGCTCACGGGATTGAATACGTAGCCAAGCATGCGCGGAAACGTCACTAGCTCCACCTTTGCCGTTTCATCAAGCGCAAGCAAGCGATGTTCGCGCAACAAGGCGTCGATCCATTGTTGCAGTGACGTGCCGTCTTTTTCGCCGTGATCGCGTTCGTGAAACGAAAGCCAGCTACTGCGGTTGATTGCAAGTGTGCGGTCAACGGCGCTGAGATCGTTCAGCGGTAAACGAACGCAAAACAGCGGGTAGGTAAACGAATGCACAGCAGGTCGTGCACGCGTGTGCGTGACTTCACCAACGATCACCGCCGCTGTATTCGTCTGTGCATTCATTCGGCAGCAAGCTCCCGGACTGCAATTTGATCGCGGGCATTGATTGCGGTTACCACGTCGAGCGCCGAGCGAATGCCGTCTTCGTGGAATCCGTTGTAGAGCCATGCGCCTGCGTAGTAGGTGCGGTTATCGCCCTGAACCTTACGAATCTCTTCTTGCGCCGCAATGGCTGCTTGATTCAAAAGTGGATGCGAATATTCGAATTCCGCAATCACTTTTTCTTTCGCGGGTTCGAACGGCGGGTTGAGCGTTTCGAAAAGCTGCGTTGTGAATGGCAAGGGTTGCAATTGGTTGAGCCAATAGGTCAACGCAACGGGCCGACGATCATCGTTGCCATCCGATTGCAAATAATTCCACGACGACCAGGCTGCGCGGCGCTTGGGCATGAGCGCCGCGTCAGTGTGCAGAATACAGCGATTTGACTGATAAGCCACAGCGTTCATCGCCCTATTTTCTTGGGCAGTCACACTAGAAAGCATCTGAAGCGATTGGTCAGAATGCGTTGCCATCACCACGTAATCGAATCGTTCTGTTGCATTTGCTATGTGAACATCAACGAATGCAGTTGTGCGCACCACTTTCTCGACGGGCGTTGCGACGCGAGTATCGCGAAGTGCGCGAATAATTTTCGCCACGTAATTGCGCGAGCCACCACGCACCGTCATCCATTGCGGCCGGTTGGTCACTTGCAAGAGCCCGTGGTTGTGACAGAACCGCAAGAGCATCGCGAGTTCGAAATTCATCACATCGCCCCGCGGCGAAGACCAAATTGATCCCACCATTGGCCACAAATACCAGTCGAAAAGCTCAGCGCAGTAGCGCTCTCGCGTGAGGAAATCCGCAAGCGAAATCGGCGGGACATGACCCGCTTTCACCATCGCGGTCGTTTGCTTGTTGAAGCGAACGATGTCGAGCAAAAAGCGCAGAAATTTTGGGCGCGCGAGGTTGCGTTTTTGCGCGAAGAGTGCCGCGAAATTGGTGCCCGACCATTCGAGATTGTCGCGATCGGCGCGAACCGCAAACGACATGTCGCTCGCGGCGAGGTCGACCTCGAGTTCTGCGAAAAGCGAAAGCAGGTT
>JBOFBL010000456.1:0-4706 GCA_051645545.1 Casimicrobium sp.
GCGCCAACCACCGCTACTCGACTGACCACCATTTGCTCCAGTAGGCTCACACACGATGAGCGTGTTGTTCGCCTTGTCCGCGACGCCTTATTGTTCTGTCGCGGGAAGCTCCCTAATGCAGCATCATATCAAATTTAAACTCATCAGTCACTACGTGAACCGATTAGTTTTCCGCGACCGTACAACTCGGCATACGCCGAATGATTGTGGATGGATTCAAAGTTCTCGCTAGCAACCATGTAATCGCCCACTTGTGAGTGGGCTGCACAGGCAAGCGCAATGTCGCGAACCAAATCCTCGACGAACTTCGGATTGTCGTATGCGCGCTCGGTCACGAACTTCTCGTCAACCCGCTTTAGCACGCCATAGAGCTCGCTTGAGGCTTCGCGCTCGGCGATTTCGATGAGCGAATCGATCGTGAGCTCGCTCGAGGCTTCGGCGCGAATGGTGATGTGCGAGCGCTGGTTATGTGCGCCGTAATCGGAAATCTTTTTCGAGCACGGGCAGAGGCTCGTGACCGGCGCAATCACTTCAATCATGAGTTTGCGTGGCTTACCGAGCGGTGCGTCGACGATGAACGCAACGTCGGCATCGAGCAGGCTCTCCGAGCCCGACACTGGGGCTTTCTTGCGACGGAAATACGGAAAGCGCATTTCAAGATAAGACGACTGCGCTTCAAGCCGCTTCTGCATTTCGATCGACAGCGCAAGAAACGAGGCAGGCGTGAGCACGTCAAGTCCATCTTCGAGCAACTGTGCGAAGCGCGACATATGCGTGCCCTTCACGTTCTCGGCCAGACCGACGTACATCGAGAACGTAGCAACCGTCGATTGTGCTTCGCCGTGCGTATTGGCCACACGTACAGGATGACGCAATGCGCGAATCCCCACGCGTTGAATCGCCAGATGGCGATCATCGGGACGCGACTGAGTGTCGTCGAGTTGTTGAGTTGCAGCACGGCTGGCTGCAAAGCTCGCATCAATGGCGTTCATAGGAAGTGAGTTTACCGCTCGCGAGCATGGATACGATGGCTACACAATGCGTTCGGTTTTGAGATTAAGAATCGATTCGCGTTGCAAGTTAAACGCAAAACGTATCCGCTAGAAATATGTGGACGGACTCGACAAAGTAAAGCTTTCTTCGGCGATCTCACCACTTTCTTAGTTGGACAAGCAAACTGCCAGGCTCCAGGAAAAATCAAAAAAAGCACTGTGAATATCGCATTTGACGTGAAAAGCGGGCGCAAATACAACGTTTAAAGGCGTCGCCAGGGCTTTTTTCGAAATAGATTAAATATCAAAAACATGTCCTAGACATGTTTTTCACAACGGAGTAGACTACGCGTCGACGGCAGTACTGTCAAATTTTTGTCTAGGACGAATGATTATTGTGTCTGACACTTCTGGCACGACCTTAACGCACCTTTCGATCAGCGCGGTTGAACGAGACACCGGCCTGTCGAAAGACGTCCTGCGCGTGTGGGAGCGTCGTTATGGATTTCCGCAACCCGACCGCGATGCGAACGGCGAGCGCATGTATCCAATCCCACAAGTCGAGCGTTTACGCGCAATCAAGCGCTTGATGGACGCGGGGCATCGCCCCGGAAAATTGCTCGCACTCGACGAAGGCGAACTTGACACGCTTGCGACGCGGCAGACGCGCTCTAAAGTGATCGACGAGGTCGGCGATTTGCAGCGGCAGATTTTGAATCTGCTGCAAGCGCATGACACGGTCGGCTTGCGGCAAACGCTCGCGCAGCTTTTGATGAAACAGGGGTTGCAAGAATTTGTCGGCGAGACGATCGCGCCGCTCAATCGTGCGATTGGCGAAGCGTGGATGCGCGGCGATATGCAAGTGTTTCAGGAACACGCGTACACCGAGCAAGTACAAGTGGTGCTCAGAAGTGCGGTCAACGCGATGCCGCATCGCGCGTCGCGCCCCACTGTTTTGCTATCGACCTTTCCAAACGAGCAGCATGGGCTTGGCTTGTTGATGGTCGAGGCGATTTTGGCGCCGGAAGGCGCACACTGCATCTCGCTCGGCACGCAAACGCCAATTCCCGAGATTGCAGCGGCCGCTACCGCTTATCGTGCCGATGCAGTTGCGCTTTCGTTCTCGTCCGCGTATAGCAGCAAGCAGGCGCTCGCGGGGCTTCAATCATTGCGCGCGCTGCTTCCTGATCGCACCGCAATTTGGGTTGGCGGCGAGCTGATTCGCCGGATGCGCCGCGACATTCCAGGCGTACTCACCACGAGCTCGCTCGCCGACATCATGGCTGCACTTCGCCAGTGGCGCGCAGAGCACAGCGACCGATAGACCGAGCGCTGCATCCGCTTTTCATCGAGCCTCGTAAACCCCTTCACAAGCTGAAATAAAACGGCGCTACACTCGCGCTTCATCTCGCCTCCGCATTCGTACCCGACCATGCTCTATACCGAATTGTTCAAAGATCTCGAATCGGTTCGCTGGAACATGGCCGACGATGTGCCGTGGGACAGTTTCGATGCGAGCAAGCTCTCCGACGAACAAGCGAAGACGATCAAGCTAAACGCGATCACCGAATGGTCGGCATTGCCAGCGACCGAAATGTTTCTGCGTGACAATCGAAACGACAGTGATTTTTCGGCCTTCATGTCGATCTGGTTTTACGAAGAGCAAAAACACTCGCTCGTGTTAATCGAGTACTTGAAACGTTTCCGGCCGGATCTGGTGCCGACGGAAGAGGAACTACACAACGTTCGTTTCGAGTTTGACCCTGCGCCAGCGCTCGAAACCTTGATGATGCATTTCTGCGGCGAGATTCGGCTCAATCATTGGTATCGCCGCGCGTCGGAATGGCATAGCGAGCCGCTTATTAAGCATATTTATGGTTTGATTGCGCGAGACGAAGCGCGCCATGCAGGCGCTTATCTCAAGTACTTGAAGCGCTCGATTGCGAAAGCGGCGGCCGATAAAGTAAACGAAGTGAAGGCCGGTTTCGCGAAGATCGGTTTTCTCATGGCTGCAAGCGGTCGCTCCGGCAAGCCGATGCATCCGACCAATCTGCATGTGAACAAAGCGCTCTTTCCGAACGACACGGTGCAAAGCAAACTGCCCGACCCCGAATGGCTCGAACGCTGGCTTGATCAGCAAATCAATTTCGACAAAGAGTGGGAAGGCAAAGTTGTGAAGATGATTCTTCACAATCTCTCCTCGCTGTTCGACAAGAGCCTCACCACGCTCGGCGATCTCAACAAATATCGCAAGTCGCTGCTGCCGACGTAAACAGAGCTGCTAGTTTTGCTGCTCGCGATTGCGAGCCATAGGAATTTCGTCTTCACCATCGTCTTTCGTCCTTATCTGGCGCAAAGCGCGAGATAATCGCGAGTGAAGTCGGTCGGGCAGTCGCCGGTCACGCAAGTGACGGGAGGAAGGTCCGGGCTCCGCAGAGCAGGGTAGCGGCTAATGACCGTCCGCTGAAAAGGCGTGAGGGCGCAAGCCACACGCTCATAAGGCGAGGACTAGGGCCACAGAGACGAGCGTATTCAGTTACGGTGAAACGCGGCAACCTCTACCCGGAGCAATATCAAATAGGCATGCGCTGACAGTGGGCAACCACTGACTAGAAGGCGGCTCGTTGGAGCATGCGGGTAGATAGCTTGAGCGGCGCAGTAATGCGTCGCCTAGAGGAATGACTGCCACAGCGAGCAATCGCGTTGACAGAACCCGGCCTACAGACCGACTTCACTTTCTACTCGAACTTCTTTGTTTATTGCCCAATTTTATTGGGTCGGTGAGCGGTTTTTAGTATCTTTCGAAAAATAGCAAAACAAAGAAAAACGCCCAATTAAATTGGGCATTTGTTGATGGTGCTGATTGTCCGGACGAAGCGTTTTTTCGCTATGTTGGACGCACCACGTGCGACGTGTATTTCGCAATCAAACCGATTAGCTGATCGTCTTGGTAAGGCTTACCAAGGTATTCATCAACGCCAAGTTCTTTCGCATGATTGCGATGCTTCTCGGCGGTGCGCGAGGTAATCATGATGATCGGAATGTTGTTCTGACGGTTGTCCGCCTTGATCGTCTTCGTGAATTCGAAACCATCCATGCGCGGCATTTCGATGTCGAGCAGGATCACATCTGGATTCACGTCGGCGAGCACTTGCAGTGCGTCGAGACCGTCTTTCGCGGTGAGCGCTTTGAAGCCTTCGCGTTCGAGCAAACGCGAGGTGATCTTGCGCACAGTGAGCGAATCGTCGACCACGAGCACGATCGGCAAGCGACCGATGACTTCGGGTTCCGGCGCAACCGCTGGCGGCTCCACAGGAACCTCCTGTGCAACAGCCACCGGCGCAGACACATCGCCGGCAACCGGCTCTGCGGCGCGCTCGATAACTTCAGTGCTAGTGCTTGGCTCGACGATAGCGCTCGTTGCGACCGCAGCGGGTACTACGGGCGCTGCAATTGTCGTAGCTGCGGCGCGCGCCAGGCTTGCTGAGGTGGCAACGCCTTCAGCGCTCGCGCGCAACAGCGCCAGCGGATCCATGAGGAGCACGATACGACCGTCACCCAACACGGTAAGTCCGGCCATGCCGGGCACACGTGCGAGTTGCGGACCATACGGTTTGGCAACGACCTCTTGGTTACCAATGACTTTGTCGACTTCAACGGCCGCGGCAGCCTCACCAGCGCGCACGAATGCAACGGAGTAGGTCTTGTGTACGG
>JBOFBL010000457.1:0-3854 GCA_051645545.1 Casimicrobium sp.
GACGCAGGCATCGACACGGAGGTTTTCTCCATGGCTTGCGCATTGCGAATGCGCGTCAACATGTCTGCGATGGGATCGGACATACTCATTGCCGAATCTCCTTCTTACCAGCTGGCCTTGGTGAGACCTGGGATCTCACCGCGGAATGCGAGCTCACGCACCTTATGGCGCCCGAGTCCGAATTTGCTAAACACGCCGCGTGGGCGACCGGTCAATTGACAACGGTTGCGCAGACGGGTGGGGTTTGCGTTGCGTGGAAGCGCTTGCAATTTAGCGCGCGCTTCCGCACGTGCTTCTTCGCTTTGCTGCGCGTCGTCGGCAATCGCCTTCAATGCAGCATGCTTCTTTGCAAACTTCGCGACGAGCGCCTCGCGCTTCAATTCGCGGTTAATGGTGGAAAGTTTTGCCATTGCTAGTTCTCTCTCTTAACCACGGAACGGAAACTTGAACGCTTGCAGAAGCGCCTTGGCTTCGTCGTCCGTTTTTGCCGTCGTTGCGAATGTGATGTTCATGCCGCGAATCTTGTCGACCTTGTCGTACTCGATCTCGGGGAAAATAATTTGCTCTTTAACACCCAAGTTAAAGTTGCCACGGCCGTCGAAACCGCGTGGCGAAATACCACGGAAGTCGCGAACACGTGGAAGCGCAACGTTGACCAAGCGATCGAGAAATTCGTACATCTGCTTATTACGCAGCGTGACCATCGTGCCGATCGGGTAGCCTTCGCGAATTTTGTAGTTCGCGATCGCTTTTTTGGCCTTCGTCACGACCGGCTTTTGACCAACGATCGCCGTCATATCTTTGACTGCGAAATCGAGGATTTTCTTGTCGCCGATTGCCTCGCCCACGCCCATGTTCACGACGATTTTCGTGAGGCGCGGTGCCTGCATAACGGATTTGTAGCCGAACTGTTTCACCAGCGCGGGCACGATTTCTTTGCGGTATTGCTCTTGTAGGCGAGCCATTATTGTTCTCCTCGCTACTAGACCGCTTGACCGGTCGACTTGAACACGCGCTGTTTGCGACCGTCAACTTCTTTGAAAGTGACAGCGTCGGCTTTTTGCGTGCTCGCGTTATAGATAGCAATGTTTGCCGCCTGGATCGGAGCCTCTTTGGTCACGATACCGCCGACTTCGTTTTTCATCGGGTTTGGCTTTACATTGCGCTTGATTTGGTTGACACCGGCAACGAGGTATTTCCCGTCGAGCACCGCAAGCACTTCACCGCGCTTGCCGCTATCGCGGCCCGTCGTTACGACGACTGTGTCACCTTTACGAATTTTGTTCATGGTTCGTCCTTTTCGCCGCTTTAGAGCACTTCAGGCGCCAGCGACACGATCTTCATGAACTTCTCAGTACGCAATTCGCGCGTAACCGGTCCAAAGATACGCGTGCCGATCGGCTCGAGCTTGGCGTTGAGAATCACGACCGCATTGCCATCGAATTTGATGAGCGAGCCGTCGGAGCGACGAATGCCCTTAGCAGTGCGAACGACGACGGCGTTGTACACGTCACCCTTTTTCACACGGCCACGCGGCTGCGCGTCCTTGATACTGACTTTGATCACGTCACCAATGCTGGCATAGCGACGTTTCGATCCACCCAACACCTTGAAACACATTACGCGACGAGCGCCTGTGTTATCAGCGACGTCGAGCATCGACTGCATTTGAATCATTTTTGAAAATTCTCCAACTTGTCTCGAACCCTTGATTCACCACGGTTTCGAGTAGTCTTGGGGCCCCGTTTTAGTGAGGCACTTGCTTTAAGTTGACTTGCATTTCGACGCTTGCGCGCAGAAAAACAATTCAGGAAGCCTTAAATTATGGCACGGGACGGGGGTTACGTCAAACTCTTGAGGTAAGTTTTCGTTGATGTTGCACTCTAACTTCGAGATTCGTGCGTTTTGTCGAAGCGACTCGCGAAGGCTGGGAGCAGCCGCAGACCCGCCAAGCCGGTAGGGACGCCGCGGGTCGCGATCTGGAAATAATGATCGCGTCGAGCACTACTCCTACAAGCAATTCCCTAAATAGCTGGGCATTAAACAGAATTATATTTTAATTCAATAAATAACAAATACGTCGCGATGGCCCTGTTTATTTGAGAAAATACCAGAAAAGTTATACCACTGTTAGCTAACTCACTCTCACCGCGCCCCCGCAAGCACTTCGTCGTGCTGCGCACTCCAAACCCGAATCCATTCGGGCAACGGCGGCGACGGTTCGTTGGCGCCGATGATCTCGAACAACTCCTGCGTGCTGACCGAACCGCCCGAACGTTTGAGCATGCGCGCTTTGACGTACGCATCGGCAACCGTCTTTCCCGCGCGCACGAACGATTGCCGCATGAAAAAGTGTTTCGCGTCCCAGCCGATCACTTCGGTATGAATTTCGAATCGCTCGCGCCATTTGAGCGAACGGAAAAAGCTCGCGCTCTCGAGCACTACGACCGGATACCAGCCCCGCGCGTTCATCTCCGCAAATACGCCACTGCGACGCATGAGATCGACGCGCGCGACGTCCATCATCGAGAAGTATTTACCGTTGCTGACGTGTCGCAGCGCGTCGAGATCGCTAAGCGCCACGCGAAACGGCGTCACACAGGGCCCGAGCGCCGCAACAGCCGCACGCCCTTTCGAAAAGAAGAGCGTAAGAAATAAACGCCACCAAAGATTCACGCGGCCTCCCGATGCATTGAGGCGAGCTTCGCGAGCACGCCTATTGCAACAGGTATCAAACTCAACACACCCAGCACGATCTGAAACAGTTTCCAGCTTGCGTAAAACGGCACGTTCGTCGATTGGTACTTAGACATATTCACTTTCAAATTGCAAGTTATTTTCGAAGTCTAGCAAATCGCTTGCGTTATGCAAGTCATTCGAACGTAAAATACCACCATGAAAGCAACCGCAAAGCTCCGCTCGAACACCGACCCAAAGGATTTGCTCGATCAATGCTCAATCGCTCGTGCGAGCGAATTGCTCGGCGACGCTTGGACGATTCTTCTGTTGCGCGAGCTCTTCTGGGGCACAACGACGTTCGACGATTTCGCGATGAATACTGGCATGGCGACGAACATCCTGAGCACTCGCCTGCAGCGACTAACCGACGCGGCGGTTGTAGAAAAAACGGCGGATGAAAACGATCGACGGCGCTACAGCTATCGACTCACTTCGCGCGGCAAAACGCTGTTTCCGCTATTGATGACCTTAATGGCCTGGGGCGACAAACATGTGCCCGGCGAGCACGGACCGCTGGTTCGTTTGACCCACTTGAAATGCGGAAAACGCACCGGTGCGGGACTCAGTTGCACCCATTGCGGTGAGCCACTCAAACCTGATGAACTCGACACTGTGTTCAACCCTGCGTATCGTGTGTCGTTTGAACGGCACACACGTGCGGCAGCGCGACGCGAAGCGCGCAAGACCACTTGAATTAGTCCAACGCACTCTCGACGGTAGGAGCGGCTCTGCCGCGATTCCGCGTCGATCGGATCAATCGAGAATTAAGTTACGAGACGCTTATCGCGGCATAGCCGCTCCTACAGAATACGCCCAATTTAATTGGGTCATTAATCAATTTATTATTGTTTTCAACAATATTATTAATTGTCGCTTAGCCCCTATTAAATTGGGCGGATACGAAATTAGTTGGTAACCATCCCCCGGCAAAGCCGGGGGCTTTAAGTATTGTGAGCCGCTCAAAGCGGCTAAACGGGGTCGCTCACGCGGCCCCAACTTTTTGCGCCACCGCTATGGTGGCTATTTCCATAGCCCAAGTTGCTCCAACTTCTCATCCTCCTTCTCTTGGTGACGGATGTAGTTGCGGATCACCTCCTCGTCGCGACCTACTGTCG
>JBOFBL010000458.1:0-3376 GCA_051645545.1 Casimicrobium sp.
GCGTATCTACACAAAGACACGCAACCGAATGGCGTGCTCGCTGCGGTTCGCGATGTGCTCAAGAAAGCGCCACCTGTGCGCGCGCGCGTGATTGAAGACGAGCCGCATACGTCGCTCTCCAATCGTCAATACGACATCTTCATGCATCTGGTTGCGGGCAAATCGGTCACCGATATTGCCGAGATGTTTAGCTTGAGCGTAAAGACGGTGAGCACCCACAAAATCGCGGTGCAAAAACGGCTCGGCGCGCAAAGCGTTGTCGACCTGGTTCGCTACGCGGCGCAGCACGGGTTGAGTCCAACAGGCGTGTAAATTCCGATACAGCTTATCGCTGTATCGCCCATATTAATTGGGCGATAGTCACAAATACTATTTGTATTGATAGTCATACTTATTTGACTTGCCGCCCGATTTAGTCGGGACATCACTTATGGTGTTAATTGACGCTGTGAGCTTCGATTTCCGCAACCAAGGGTTGCGCCTAGTCGTTCTAATTAGTCCGATTTCTATACTCCAACGGTCATGATTTTCGACGCGTGCGCGCGTCGCAACCTTGGAGTAAGCAATGATTTCTCGACGCGATCTTTTAATCGGCGGCGGTGCCGCAGCTGCGACTTATGCAGCGACGTCTTTCTTTCCGCTCATCGCGCAAAACACGCCAAATTTTGGTGCCCCAAGCGTGGTGCAAGTCGGGTTTCGCAAACAGAAGCTGGGCGACATGGAAATTGTTGCGCTCAACGATGGTGTGTTGCGTCGACCGCTCGCGGCGGAATTTGTCAGGAACGCAACGATCGACAAAGTGCAGGAAGTGCTCAAGTCGCAAAATCTGCCGACTGAGTACATCGACATTCCGTTCACAGCGTTCCTCATCGTCGCAGGCAATCGCCGTGTGCTGATGGACACGGGCTTCGGCGACAACGGTCCGCCCACAACGGGTAGGCTCATGGCGAATTTGAGCGCGGCGGGATTCAAGCCCGACGACATCACCGACGTCGTGATCAGTCATTATCACGGCGATCATATTCAAGGCGTTCGCAACAAAGCCGGACAACTGATCTACCCGAAAGCGAAGATCATGGTGCCCGCGCCGGAGCATGCGTTTTGGATGGATGACGCGCGAATGAATAGCGCACCCGATGCGATGAAGCCGAATTACCAAGCTGTGCGTCGCGTGTTCTCGACGATTCCTTCCGAGATGCTCGTGCAGTTCGAGCCCGGTAAAGAATTGCTCCCCGGCATTCGCAGCGTTGCAGCGTTTGGCCACACGCCGGGTCACACGCTATTTGTGACCGAAAGTCGTGGCGAAAAGTTTTGCTACGTCGCCGACACCACGAACATCCCGCAACTCTTCGCGCGCAATCCCGAGTGGGCGGTGCAGTTCGACATGGATGCGGATGCTGCGCGCGCGACGCGCCGCAAGACGATGGAGATGATTGTGAACGAGAAGATGGTGGCCGGTGGTTATCACTTCCCGTTCCCGGCGTTCGGAAAGATCGAAAAACTCGGCGAAGGTTACGACTTCAAACCGGTCGCTTAGTCGTTTCGATGAAGCGAAAAAAGGGCATCGTTCGATGCCCTTTTTTTGTTCCGTTCGAATGCGCATCGCTACCGCGTCCACGTGCGCGCGAGCGCATCGAACGCAATGCGCACAATGTCTTTTTCGCGTTGCTTTTCGAGGCAAATGAAACGCAGTTCGGCGTCGAGCGAAACGCGATCGGCAATTGCAAGGCCGTTGGCCTGGCTCTCCGAAATCGCGAGCGAATCGCGCGCCAAACTCAAGCCCACACCCGAGCGCACGAGCGCGAGCATCGAAGCCTCTTGATCGACTTGCGCGACACCGTTTAACTCAAGACCGAGCGGCGCAAGCGTTGCATCAAGTAATCGGCGATGCACTGAATGCGGCGGTGTAATGACCCAAGGAAGACGAGCGAGCTCCGGCCACGATCGCCCAATAATTTGGGGGCTCCAGCCAGGTGGCGCCACGATTCGATAGATATACCGAATAAGCGTCTTCGCCCATAGTTTTTGGACGTTCTTCAACGGAGTTCGTATGTTTCTTTTTGAAGTTGTTGCCGGGGCATCGATGTAATAACCCACATCCAAATCGCCGCGCACGATGGCATCGAGCACTTCGCCGCTCATGCCATGTTTGAGCTCCGGTTCGACTTCTGGCGCAATCGCGACCAACTGTTTCAAGAAATCGCCGAGCCGCGTGAACTCAGGATCGAGCACGGTGCCAATGCGCAATTTGCCGCGTACGCCGCCTTGCATGCGCTGCGCAACTTGCAGGAAATCCGTTTGCGCTTGCAGCGCGCGCTCCGCGTGCGCGAGCAATTGCGCGCCGTCTCGCGTGAGGATTACGCCGTTAGGCATGCGCGCGAAAAGCTCGAGCTCTAGCAGTTCGCTTAACTGCTTGATTTGCAAGCTCACGGCGGGTTGCGTCAAGTTCAATTTTTCCGCTGCGCGCGAGATATTGCCTTCACGCGCGACGGTAACGAAGGCGCGCAGCGAACGGGTATCGATGGTTTTAGACATAAAAACGGCTTATATCAAATCGCAATCGATTTCATTGGAAAAAGTCTCGTCACGGGCGTAAAGTTTTGATATCGAAAAGGCGTTTTGTTATGAACTCAGTCAATACCTCCGAGCAGAAAGCGATCGCAACCTCGCTCGCGCAAATCGCACACCACGTGGGTGGCGTCGCCTACGCAGGTACGAGCGCACGCGCGCAGGACGTGTTCAATCCAGCGACTGGCACGGTCACTGGACGCGTATCGCTCGGCAATGCGGCGGACATTGATGCTGCCGTGCAAGCCGCGAAAGCCGCATTCCCCGCGTGGGCCGACACGCCGCCGATCAAGCGTGCGCGCTTAATGAATCGCTATCTTGCACTCGTGAACGAAAACAAAGATCGTCTCGCACGCGCGATCACACTCGAGCACGGCAAAGTGTTTTCCGACGCGCAGGGTGAAGTCGAACGTGCCATCGATGTGATCGAATTTGCCTGCGGCATGCCGCAACTACTCAAAGGCGATTACACCGAGCAAGTCTCAACTGGCATAGACAACTGGACGATGCGGCAGCCGCTCGGCGTAGTCGCAGGTATTACGCCATTTAATTTCCCAATGATGGTGCCCGCCTGGATGTATCCGGTGGCGATCGCTGCGGGCAACACGTTTGTGTTGAAGCCGTCGCCGATCGATCCGACGCCGACCTTGCTCGCGGCGGAGTTGATGAAAGAAGCGGGTTTTCCTTCAGGCGTGTTCAACGTCGTGCAAGGCGATAAAGAAGCGGTCGATGCGCTGCTCACGCATCCCGATGTTCAGGCGATCTCGTTTGTGGGCAGCACGCCAGTCGCCAATTACATCTACGAAAC
>JBOFBL010000459.1:0-4684 GCA_051645545.1 Casimicrobium sp.
CGCAAGCGATCCGACCCCGGCCACCAACGGCATCCGCAGTGGCGCGGTCACCCTCGGCAACGGCACCGGCAGCGAAGAGCCTGTCAGCGAAACTGACTTAAGCGCGACCGGTCAAGGTTCGTCCGACAACCGCGCCGACCTGACCGTTGACTTCGGCTTCGTGCCCATCACCTTCGCGCTTGGCACCATCGTGTTCGTCGACACCAACAACAACGGCATCAAAGAGGCCAGTGAAGTAGGTATCGGCGCGGGCGTCACGGTCAATCTCTATGCCGATGCGAATAGCGACGGCGTGCCCGATGGTGCCGCGGTGCAAACCACGACTACCAACGGCGACGGCCAATACCTCTTCAGCGGCCTGCCCGAAGGCAAGTACATCGTCGAGATCACCGGCGCACCGCTCGCAGGCTACACCTCGTCGACCGGCATCAACGGCAGCACTACGGGGCCGTATGAGCCGGGCAGCACCGACTTCACCGCCGCCGGCAACAACCGCGACCACGGTCGCAACGTGAGCCCTGGGGTGATTCGTAGTGGCACCATCATGCTCGGTGCCGCTGCACCGACCGGCGAAGAGAGCGATCTCACCGTCACCGACCCGAACAACCTGGCCGACAACCGTCGCAACCTCACGGTCGACTTCGGCGTGTTCCGTCCAGCCAGCGTTGGCACCGTCGTCTTCATCGACAACGGCACCGGCGGTGGCGTCTCCGGTGATGGCGTGAAGCAAGCCAACGAGCCCGGCATCCCCGGCGTCACCGTGCGCCTGCTCGACGGCAGCGGCAACCCCGTGGACGGCGACCCCGTCACCCCGGGCGTGCAGCCGATCACCACGGTGACCGGACCGAACGGCGAATACAGCATCACCAACCTGATCCCCGGCACGTATCAGGTGGAATTCGTCTTCCCGGTCGGCTCGACGGTGACCACCACGGTCAACCCACCGGGCTCGGGCACCCCAACCGTGGGCCCCGACAGCAACCGCAACGAGATGAACCCGGGCACGCGTCGCACGCCGGTGGTCACGCTCAATCCGGGCGACAACAACCCGAACCTAGACAGCGGCGTGCTCGCGTTTAGCTCGATCCCGCTGTCGATCCCGACGTTGAGCGATTGGATGTTGTTCGTGCTTGGCGTGCTTCTTATGCTGAGCGGGCTCGTTGGCCGCAGTTATCGACGACCACAGTGAACTCAAGAAAAAGCATGTGCACCAAACAATTAACTTCTAGTGTGATGTGTGCGATGTGTTTCTTAGTTACGGGATGTGAGTCGAGTTCATCGCGCCCCCACCATTTCGGAGGTTGAACCATCGTTGCGCCTTTATCTGATGGGGGAAACGCCGAAGGCTGCGATGGTAGCGTTGAGGTACTGTCTCTTGAATCAATTGTGGTGGGTGAATTTAACAAGCAATTTAGTGGTTGAGCGGATAAAAGCTACGTTTGAGGTGGTTTGCCGGAAATCCAACTCGCGAAGAACCAGAGTGGGAGTTTCGCCTGCGATTGACCTGCGATGATTCAAGAAATCGAGAAACAAATGAAAAGCAAATTACCAACAAAAGCAAGGACTGATGACTCAGCTCGATTCGCTGAGATTTTGCGCATCTCGGATCGCGACCGCTGCAGGTTTTTCGCGAGTCGACGTGCGGATCCAAAGTATTTCTGAGTTGACGATGCACCCTCCAAAAACGCACTTAATATGTGGCGCCAACATGTTGTTCCATGCACTTGCGGCAGCCCTTTTTATAGTCGTTGGGGCTGCGGCCCATGCAACCCCCGAACAAGACGGTGCCCCCATGCCTGAGGGAGTGACCCTGGTCGATTTCCGTGTTCACATCGAAGATTTGGAATTTCTCACTAAACATCCGTTCACGTTGAATGATGGTGTCGCAGGCAAATTGCTGTTGCGGATGCCGAGGCAGATGACAAGGCAGCGCTTTGTTGAAATCGTGATCACGACGCTGCGAGCTCACGGCTATCGTGTAGAAGTCGATGAATCTGGTGCGGTTACAGTGCGCCCGAGAGCGCTCAATTGATGCGCTTTTCGAAACAATACGTCATAACGGAGTGATGTCGACGTTGACAGCAATATGCGCGAAGCGCATTATCCCCACATCGCGGGGCGGCTAAAAATTGACCTAGTAGCGCAATATTATTGTGGCGAGCATACGATGCACGATCGGCTCGTATTTGTGTGTTCATTCTCTAAGCATGGACTATCGATTCTTGATTGGCATTTTCGAATATGAGCGATCACAATTCATTCATGGTACTCAAGACTGTCGCTCGCATCGCTTTAGGCCTATCTTGGTCTACTGCGCTTTTGTTTCCGTCTACGACGTTTGCAACAGAACCGTTTGATGGCCCTGCTCTACTAGCAAATCCGGTGCACGTAGAGTTTTGTTTTGGGCCGGGCGAACTAGAAAATCGAACAGGCAAGCAGTTTGTCTTTGAGTTGGAGACGCCTCATCGCATTTGCTACAAGGGTCTCAATGAACTTCCGAGGCGACGGTTCATTGATATCCTGCTTACGTCCTTGCGAGGCGGTGAATTCGAGGTAGAAGAGCGAGAGTCCGACACGATCGTCATCCGACGCGCGCGCAAGTGACCCGGGATTCGGACGGTTGTCGCACATCGTTGGGTATTTCTCTCTTCGCAAGATACATCTATTCATCGCAAAGAAATTGTCTCCGCGATGAATAGATGACAGACTCTGCGCTCATGTTGATTTAGGAGTCAATCCATGTTGGCAATGGCAATTATCGTGACGCTGATCGGTGTGCTTGTGACTGTAATCGTTGTGGCGCGCTGGCATCACGAGCAAATGTGGGCATCGCGCAGCGGCTTCATTACTGATTATGAGTTTCCCGAAGAGCTACGGCAGAAGGTTGGGGAGAGGCGCGGCCACCTTCGTGACGAACAGATTGCTGAAGTGTTCGCAGCGCTTCGAAACTGGTTTTTGCTCTTGCAAAGCAACCCTGAGACAAAGCTGGGTATGCCGAGCAAAGTGGTTGATGAAGCCTGGCACGAATTCATTCTCATGACGCGCGCATACCAGGAGTTTTGTGAAAATGCGTTTGGCACATTCTTACATCACGAACCAAACGCGCTGTGCAGAGCACATGCACCGAACGCGGCCCTCGCTTGTACATTGGAGTTGCTGACCGCTCGCGCGTTGGTCGAGGCACGCTTTGCGGATTCAAATCTATTTGAAATTGATAAGAAGTTGGGTATTCAGGACGGATTTCACTATGAAACGGCGCAGCTGGACGATCTCTGCCAAATGCGCCGCCGTAGCAAAGAAGCTGGGGAGCTTAGCGTAGAAGCAGAGTGCTTGGATGGAACCAGCCTGCGATGCGCGGATGAACCGTCTTTTGGGGATCGAGCCCTGACTGCGTTAATGCCTGCGCTGGTGGTTGTGGCGGCGGCGGATAAGACGGGCGTACGCTGAGTGAGCAGAGCTGCAGCGGGCTAACTTTTTCTATTGAGGAAATGTATCGTGTCGAGTCGGCAAGTGCTTTTTATTCACGGCATGTACATGACGCCACTTTGTTGGGATGCATGGCGAGCACGTTTCGCCGATCGCGGTTTTCAGACGCAAACGCCTGGATGGGTCAGTCGGTCGTCGGATCCGCAAGTGCTACGAAATCGGCATCCCGATCGCTCACTTGGACGCCTCACCCTTGCTTCCGTGCTTGACGATTACCGATCTCTTATGGCGGCGCTTCCTGATAAACCGATACTCATCGGTCATTCGATGGGCGGACTGATTGTGCAGCTCCTGCTTCAAGAGGGTTTGGCACACGCAGCTGTGGCCATCGATTCAGCGCCGCCAATGGGTGTATTCACGACTAAGTTTACTTTCCTTAAAGCGAACTGGCCCCACCTATCGCCATTTGCGCGACCGGGGCATCCCGTGAAACTAAGCTTCAAGCAGTTTCGCTACGCTTTTGTCAACGAACTGCCCGAGATGGTGCAGCGAGAAGCCTTCGAACGACACTGCGTACCTGAATCACGAAGAATCGCAGTCGGTGCAGCATTCGCGAAGGTGCACTTTGACGCCGTGCATGCCCCGCTGCTATTTATTGCAGGCGAGAAGGATCGCACCATTCCAGCATCGCTGAATTTAAGCAATTACCTTCGTTATTCTCATCGTGAGTCAATCACAGACTTCAAAGAGTTTCCTGCGCGAACCCATTTCATTATCGGCGAGCCGGGTTGGGAAGAGGTGGCCGACTATGTCGCCGATTGGCTCGCGAAGCATGCATCGTCGTAACGCTTAGCCGACTGTGTCAGCGGCGACGGACGCCGCGTCTGGGAGAGGTTCGAAAACTAGGCATTATGAATTGTTGATTTAAACAACAAATCACATAGTTTTTGCTCCGAACCCGAAGACGGAGTGAAGTTCAGCGAACGTCATTTGCTACTCGTTTTTTGAGCTGGCGACGCTGGCTACCGAACGAGTGCACGCATAATCATGAAGAACGACGCAGCTAGTTGGAATGCGTGGCGGAGCTGAGCAGTGAGTACCGAGCCGTCGACGGAGGGGATGGTGGAGGGGGGTAGGATGGGGGTTCGTCACGCGTTATCGAGTGTGACGATAGGGGATTTTGAGTTGTTTTGTATTGTTGTGGATCAGGGAGGGTTTCGGGAGGCGGGGCGGTATTTGGGCTTATCGCAATCGGCGG
>JBOFBL010000460.1:0-5119 GCA_051645545.1 Casimicrobium sp.
TGATGACTGTGGCCTTGCTGTGGATTTTTCCCGGGCAATTCGATCCCGCGACATTTTGCGCACAGTAACCGAGTCGTAGCGACCCGGTCGCGATCATTTTTAAATCTAGATCGCGACGAGCGTCGCTCCGACTCGGTTACTGTGCGCAAAATGTCGCGGGATCGAATTGCCCGGGAAAAATCCATAGCAAGGCCGCAGTCATCACGATGTATCGCGTGAGCTTGCCCGCAGCACCCCAGAAAAAGCACGGCCAGAACGGCAACTTGAGCCAACCGGCGACTGTCATTAAGGGATCGCCGATGATCGGCAAAAAGGCAAAGAAACAGGCTTTTGGTCCGAGTCGCTGTAGCCACGCGAGTGCTTTGGCCTGAACCGTTGAATGTTTGTACGACTCGTACGCGCGCTTCGCGCCGTAGCCAATCCACCAATTGACCGCGCCGCCCAGGGCGTTACCGACGGTTGCCACGGCGACCGCTTGCCAGAAAAGCTCGGGGCTCAATTTGATGAAACCAAATACCGCAGGCTCGGAACCCATCGGCAACAGAGTGGCTGAGACAAGCGCTACGACGAAAATCGTGCTCAAGCCATAGCGCGGCAGCGACAACCATTGCAGCGTTGAGCAAAGCAAAACTTCCATCAATACGGGTTCACAATTTCCAGGAGTGAGTCAGCGGTTCTATCAGTACGGATTGACGCGCTCGAGAAGCGAATCAATCGCGCGCGATGCGTTAAGTGTACGTGCGTGTCCGTCGCCGCTGATCGTCGTGTACGGTGCGCGGATTTCGCGCAGGTGTTTTTCGATGAGCGCATGGATCGGCTTGCGCACATGCTCGCCATCGCGCTGGATGCCATCGGGCAGCCAGGGCAGATCCGTTTCCAGCAAAAGCGTGTGCACATAGCGCGCATGCAGCGCGTAAGCCTGCGTGTAAAGGCTCAAGTCGCCGAACACATACTCGCTGTAAATCGCCGTCAATAGCGGTGCGGTGTCGCACAAGACGAATGGCTGCAACGCGAGCCTCGCTGTTTGCAGGGCATCGTTTTCGCGCTTAACTTGCGTGTCGAGAATATGTTGTTGTTCCTCGCGCCTGGGCGTGCGCGCGTGCGCGTCGCAGAATTCGCGCAAGTATTCCGCGACCCACGGCGCACGTAGCTCATGCGCAAGCGCGCGTGCGAGCGACGTTTTACCAGTGCTCTCGGCACCGATCACGCAGATGAGTTGCGGTTCCTTCATGGCGACAGCGCTGCTTTCGATAATTGTTGTCGCCACACATGCCAGCCCCAAAAACTAAACACAAACAAGATCGCGTAGAGAAGCGTTGTAAGCCATAGTGATTTGTAGACGAAGAGCGCGACGCTTGCAGCGTTCACAGCGATCCATACCGGCCAGTTTTCGA
This sequence comes from Casimicrobium sp., assembly GCA_051645545.1. Lineage (GTDB taxonomy): Bacteria > Pseudomonadota > Gammaproteobacteria > Burkholderiales > Casimicrobiaceae > Casimicrobium. Next base: position 1,395 of record JBOFBL010000460.1, read on the forward strand.
TGAATTTGCGAGCGAGCAAAAACGTGCCGGCAAAACTGCCAGCAGTGACGAAGGCATCGGCCCACGGCACATCGCTATCGGTAAAACGCGAGAGAAACAATGCGAACGCGAGCCAGCCGAGCAACCAGCCGACGAGTGTGACCGTTAGTCCGCGCGAATCGAGTTGCTCGACGCGCAGCGGGTCACTGGAATCTTTGCGATGACCGAAGAGCCATTGCAGCCAACCCCAAATGCCCGAGAGCACGAAGAACACATTCACAATCGTTTCGCCATAAAGTTTGCTCGTGTAGAAGAGCCACACATAAAGCGCTGAGGACACGATCGCGAGCGGCCAGGTCGCTGGATGTTCGTACGCGGAGCAAATGACCATCGCGAGCGCGAGCACGAACGCGACGGTTTCGAGCCACGAAACAGGCGAACTAAAGAAATGAAATGCGGGTTCGAGCACGTTAGAACTCCGCCGTCACGTTTAACTTGAAACTGCGCGGCGCCGAGGCGAAGAGGTACACGCCGCCCCAGGCCGTTGTCGGTGCTTCGCGCCAGTACGCTTTGTTCGCGACGTTTTCGACGTTGAGTCGCGCGACAAGCAATGTGTTGGCGATCTTTGTTTGATAGCTCGCGCCGAGATCGAATTGCATCGCTTGCGGCAATGTGACCTTACCGAATGCGTCGATTGTTTTTCCACGCTGCGTCCACGCTAGCGCGTTCACTGAAAGGCCATTGATCGCAGCGATTTTGTAATCGACGAACACGGATGCTGCAAAACGCGGCACGTTGGTCACGCGCTGATTCGCGAGCCCTGGCGTGAGCGCGCGGGTGAAGCGAGCGTCAAGATACGTCGCGCTGGCTTGAATGGAGAGCGCTTCGTTCGCACGACCGACGGCGGCGAGCTCAATGCCGCGATGGCGTGCGAGTTTGCCACCGGCAACGCGCGTTGCGAGTCCGGTGTCGTTCACGACATCGTCTGCGAAAGGTTTTTTTATCTGAAACAGCGCCGCGCTTGCAAGTAAGCGGGGGTTTGCCTGCCACTTAAACCCTGCCTCGAACTGCTCGCTTTTTTGCCCTATTAAAGCGGCGCCGAAGTTAGAAAATTGAGTAGGTCGGTTAGGTACTGATTCGACTTCGTTGCCCTGAGAAAATTGGGCGTAGGCAGCAAGTGCTGGATTGATGTTAAACGAAGCGCCAAACCACGGCACGTACTCGGTTTGCGCGAGCGACACAGCTTCGCTCGCGTCGGTGCGCACGCTTGCGCGCTTGGCTCGCGTAGCGCGCACGCCTGCGAAGGTTTCAACGAGTGGGCTCCATTTCGATTGCAAGGCGATAGCCGCTTCTTGCGTACGCTCATCGCTATTGGTGTTCACCGTATCGAGCGCAGCATTAGCGGGCAACGCAATCGGTGCGAATACGTTGCTCGTACCTGCGTAGTTGTACGCGCCACGCAAGGGAAGACGTGCGTTGTTGCTACGACCTGCGAGCGAGATTAGCAATCGATGGTCTGCGCTGAGTGCGGCGAATTTGCCTTGCAGTTTCGCTTCATAGCTTACGAGTTTGCGACGTTCGTTGTCGTTGCGAAAATCGTAAATATCGACGTCGCCATTGGCGCAAAGACCCGGATAGACGTAGTTCGCGCTATTGCCGCAACCGTCGGGAAACGCGATGCGATCATCGATTCTGGAACTGAAGTGATTGATGGCGACACTTGTTTTCCAGTTTGCGCTCAACACGTGCGAGAGCTTTGCGCTGGCTTGCGTTGTGTTCGACGCGACCGGCTGTGACCACGATTGATGGTTGAGATTCACGCGCTGCAGCGTACGCGCGTTCGGCAAGGTCTCGGCAACGCCGTCGCCATCGCGATCGAGCAACCCCAATCCAGGCACCGAGGGTTGCGACTGTCGATGATGTTCGAGCTCCGCCGAAAGCGAGGTACTCGATGAGATTGGTAGCGCTAATGCAATGCTCGCGAGTGAACGCGTGCCGTTGGCGCCATCGAATGAATTGCGCAGCGATTCCCCGGCGATGTTGATGCGAAATCCTGCAGTACCAACACGCGTGTTGTAATCGAGGTGCGCTTTTGCGTTGCCCCAACGATCTGCACCTAAGTTCACGACAGAAAACGAATCGCGCAACGGTTGTTTCGTCACGAAGTTCACGAGTCCGCCGGGTGACGCAACGCCCGCTTGAAGACCCGCGATACCTTTGAGCACTTCGATGCGCTCTTTGTTTTCAAGCGCAATCGGTGCGTAGTTTGAATTGGCGAGACCATTGCGACGGAAATTGTTCGCTTGATCGAGATTAAAGCCGCGCACCGAGAGGCTTTCGATATAGCCCGCTGCGTTGTAATTGTCGGAAAGCGAGGCGTCGAGTTTGAGTACGGAGGAGAGCGTTTTTGCTGCCGTTGCCACGAGCAAATCGCTGCCGAATACTGAAATGCTCTGCGGCGTTTTTGCAAGCAGCGCATCGAAGCCGCCAACGTCGGCGCGATCGGCTTCGAGCACCGGGGCGGAGCGTGCGGTGACTGTGATCGGTTCGACGCGTTGTGCACTGTCTTCCGCGTACGTATGCGTGCACGCAAGCGCGAGCGCGGAGAGTGACAGATGACGCGCGACCAATGAATATTGTCGCGGGCGCGTCGCTACTGGACGTTGTGAATTAAACGAAGCCATCGATATCCTTTCGATGGCAGGGCGGTGAGTGGTCGAGCGCTTGAAATCGTGGGTGCGGCGCTGTATTCCACAACGCTTCCCTGCGCAAGTATTACCTTGATCAAGTTCTAGGGTGTCATCTCAGCCGCGCATCGAATCGATGCGCAGCACCCCTAGCGTTGTTGTGCCGCAAGATCGCGGCATGCGCGAATTCTAACGCGCCGGAATTTCGTGATGCTTAGGTGGGATGTTGCGTTGCGTCGCAAGGCTCACCACGACCATGGCAACTATGCCCGCGAAGAGGCCAAAGAATTGCGGCGGCACTTCAGCGCCCGCGATCTCCGTCGGAATCCATTTAAGCTCTGCCGCGCCCCAGGTGAGCAAACCGAAGAAGATCGACGCAGCAGCACCGGCGCTGTTGGCTTTCTTCCAGAACACACCGAAGAACAGCGGCACGAACGCGCCAGCGAGCGTGACCTTGTAAGCGTTTTGAATGATTTCGTACATCGTTTGCTTTGAATTCAACGCAAACACTAGCGAGAGCGCGCAGAAGAGCACGAGCACGATACGCACCGATTTAAGCAATTGCCGATCGCTCATGTGCGGAATGAACGGCTTCATCACGTTATTGGTGAAAAGCGCGGTCGGTGCGAGCAGCGCGCCCGATGCAGTGGACATAATCGCCGAGAGCAGGGCACCGAAGAAGAGAATTTGAATCCAGATCGGCGTCTTGTTCAAAATAATGTCCGGCAAGATGCGCTGGATTTCGCGTGCGTCTTCGCTCTTGAAGAGTTCGCGCAAATTCGGATCGATCATTAACGCAGCGTAAGCGATGAACATCGGCACGAACGCCATCACGAAATAGGCCGAGGCGCCGAAGATCGTGCCGCGCACCGCAGTGTTTTCGTCTTTTGCACTGGTCATGCGCTGGAACACATCCTGTTGCGGGATCGAGCCGAGCGCGATGGTCACGAACGCGGCGATGAAGGTGAGCCATTCGCTGGCGCCACCGGACGGCCAGAACTTGAACTTGCCTTCGGCACTCGCCGTGGCGATTACTTTGCTCGCGCCGCCCGCAAGATC
>JBOFBL010000461.1:0-29054 GCA_051645545.1 Casimicrobium sp.
TATCGCCGCTGATGTTTACGCAACGAAACGAAATCAGCATCGAATGGAAGAAAAACTGGCGCTACATCGTTGCCATCAGCGCGGTTGCTCCGATCGCGTACATCTTAGTTTTGATCGCCATGCAGACCGCGCCGATTTCGCACGTGGCACCACTGCGTGAAATTTCGATGTTATTCGCGGCATTTTTCGGCGCGAAATTACTCGGCGAAGAAAATTTGCGGGAAAAGCTCGTCGGGGCGTCACTCATGCTGATGGGTGTCGTTAACTTACTTTGGCGAACGTCGTGAAGCGTCATAGTAATTTTTTTATACGTACAAATTTATTGGGTGGCAGTTTAATTATTTAATTAAGTTGATATTTAATCTAAATAGGCGATTCACCCAATAAAACGGTCTATTTAAAACATTTGTCGCTAGTCATTGCGCTCCTTGCGTCCTTCACGTAGAAGGACAACACAACACAAAAATCCAGGGGACAGACCATTGAGTGATGTAGCCGCACCCACCACCGTCTTGGTTTCGCGCGCCTCGAGCGGCGACGCAACTGCAGTGCGTGAGCTCTTCGCGACGCTCTATCCCGACATCAAACGCCTTGCCCGCGCACGACTCGCGCAGGCTGGCGGCGTTACCGGCTTGAACGCAACCGCGCTAGTACACGAGGGTTTCATGCGCATCGCAGAGCGCGAGGGAATGCATGGCGAGACGCGCCTGCAGTTCTTCGCGTATATCGGAAAAGTGCTCCGCTCGGTAGTGATCGACTACGTGCGCGAGCGCGATGCTGAGAAGCGCGGCGGCGGCATCACGCTGCTTACGATGTCGAACGCCGAAGACGCCGTCACCTGGCTCGAAGCGGGAAACCTCATCGATCTCGATCGTGCGCTTGATGAGTTGCAAAGCTTCGACGCACGTCTTTATCAAATCGTAGAAATGCACATTTTCTCCGGGCTCACCTGCACAGAAGTGGGCCACGAGCTCGGTGTGACCGAGCGAACAGTCAACCGCGAACTGCTAAAGGCGCGGGCGTTGTTGTCACGCGCGTTGGGCAACGCGGGCTCAGAGAACAGCGACGATTGATGTCGGCTGGCGTAGCGCAATTGCGTCTATTCAATCTGTGATCACACCGTTCAACATTTCCCAAGAAAACTGGGCTCGCGTCTCCGCACTCTTCGATGAGTTCATCGAGCTCGACGCAAACGCGTGCGCCGCGAAACTCGCAGAGTTGCGCGAAGCATCGCCGGATGTCGCGCGCGAGCTCGAAGGGCTATTGCGCGACGCCGCCAAATCGAGCGCAGCACTCGCTGCCCGCACGACACCAAGCGTTGCGCCATTCACTCAATTGCTCAACGCTGCACTCGCAGAAAACGCGACGCTTCATCTGCCGGATGATCGCTTCGGTGCTTGGACGCTCAAAGAAAAAATCGGCAGCGGCGGCATGGGCGAGGTATGGCGCGCGAAACGCAGCGACGGATTGTTCGAAGGCAGCGCCGCGATCAAGTTGCTGCGCAGCGACCTCGTGGCATCGAAGCTCGCCGCGCGCTTCGCCCGCGAACGCAGCGTGCTCGCACGACTCAACCATCCAAACATCGCGCGCTTGTTGGACGCGGGCGTTGATGGTGCAAACAACGACCAAGCGTTTTTGGTGCTCGAATTAGTCGACGGCTTGCCGCTCATCGATTACGCGAAGGCCCACGCGCCGCACGTAGCCGATCGCGTGCGACTCGTGCGCGACGTCGCGCGCGCCGTGGATTACGCACACAGCCAACTCGTGCTGCATCGCGACATCAAGCCGTCGAATGTGTTGGTTACGGCCAACGGCGATGTGAAACTGCTCGATTTCGGCATCGCTGCCGCGATCGACGAAGCCGCCACCGCCGACACGTCGCCCAACTTAACGCAGCTTACCGGGCGCGGCCTCACCATCGAATACGCAGCGCCGGAGCAGATTGTGGGCGACGCGACCGCTGCGGCGAGCGACACGTATTCGCTCGGCGCGGTGCTCTTTCATTTGCTCACCGGATCACATCCCTTCGCGAGCTCGCGCAATCGATTGGCGCTGCAACACGCAGCTGTAAACGAAGAAGCGGCGCGAGCATCAACGTCGGCGCGTGGATTAAACAACGGTGGCACAGAAACGTTACCAAGCGCTCACATCAACGTCCCCAACGATCTCGCAAAAATCGACGCCGACCTCGACGCAATCATTGCGAAATCGTTGCGCAAATCGCCGACCGAACGCTACACCAGCGCTGCGGCTTTAGTTGCCGATCTCGACGCGTGGCTCGCACAAACGCCCATTTCAATTCGTGCCGACGATCGGCGCTATCGCGGCAAGCTTTGGTTGAAACGTAATTGGAAATTGGCAGCGCTAAGCGGCGTTGCGGCCACCGCAGTCATAGCAGGATTGTCGGTAAGTCTTTGGCAACGCAACGAGGCGATCGCGAGTGCGGCGATCGCCAAAGATGAAGCGGCGCGCGCCACGAAAGTCGCCGACTACTTAGGCGAACTCATTCAAAGCGCAAGCCCCGACAATCACGGCGGTAAATGGCCGACCGTGCTCGCACTTTTGGAGCAATCGGAAAAGGACTTAGATCAAAAATTCAAGGACGATCCTCGAACTCACGCGAAACTGCTCAAGCAAATGCTCGACACTAACGATGCGCTCAATCGCGACACGGTGGCGCTCGCGCAAGCGCAGCGATTGCAAGTGCTGTTGGATGCGCAGCAGCCACTGAACGTTGAGTTGCAGGTGGACAATCTCAGGCAGCAGGGCTGGCTGCTCTACCGATTGCGTCGCTACGAAGAGGCGCTCGCGCTTTACGTTGCGCTGAAGCCCAAATTCGTCGCGCATTACGGCGAGAAGAGCGGCGAGCACGGAAAGCTCATTCTCGGTATCGGTGGCGTGTTGTCCGAGCAGGGGCGCTACGACGAAGCGATTGCGAACTATGAACAAGGCTATGCGTTGCTGCTTGAGCGCGAGCCGGACAAGCCGATGCATCGCCTCGACAAAGCCAACGATCTCACCGTGTTGTACACCCGCCAAGGCCGCTGGCGTGACGCCGAACAGGCGCTTGCGGGTGCCGAGAGCACGTTCGATGCGGTTGCCAGCACGGGCGGCGCAGAGTTTCGCAACGTGCTCATTATGAAAAACAATTTGGAGGCGATTCGACTGCGCCTAGGGCGCTACGACGGCGCCGAAGCGCGGCTGCAGCAGATTGCCGAGGCAGGCACTCGACTGCTGGGTGCCGACAATATGATTTCGCTTAAATCGGCGGATCTATTAGTGTCTAGCGCCTGCGAAACGGGCGATGCGATGCGATGTGTGCAGCGCCAAGAAGCGCGCTTGCAGTCGACCAAAAAACGCGTCGGCATTGAGCCCAGCGAAATCGTCGAGGCCGAACTGGATAACGTGACGACGGCTTTGCTCTTTCAGCAAGCGCCACTACCTGCGTCACGTGACTCATTGCGTCAATTGATCACGTCCATTGCGACAGCGCTCCCAAACGCAACGGGGCAGCGCGTCTATCTATACCGCATTGCCGCTGACGCAGCGATCCGTGCCGATGATCTCTCACTTGCGAACGACGCGATCGGCAAAGCAAGACACGATCTCGCGGACCCAAAAGTCAACGCGCCGGATCGCATTGCACAGGTTGAACGCGTAGAAGCTGCCATCGCGTTTCGGTCAGGCGACGCGCAACGTGCGGTGACTCTGCTCGACGCAAGGTTTCTACGCGACGAAAAACTTAAGGAAACCGACACCCCTCGTCACGCGACGCTCTGGCTGCAGCGTGCACTCTACGAAATTGAATTCGACCGCAGCGCTGCGGCGAAATCGCTCTCGGAAAGTCGCTCTGCGTTTGCGCGCGCGGGCGCTACACCACCCCAGTTCAAAGCCCTCATCGCGTACGTCGACGCGCGAATCGAAGGAAACACAACGTCTATCCGCGTGGCGCAAGAGGTCGTTGATCGCGCTTACCTGCGGACGTACGAGCGCACGACAAAAACGCCCTGGCGTGCGCCCCATCTGTCGAGCTTGTAAAACGCGCGGACGCCTCGATGGAGTCGCCAATGTCGGTGCGCTTGATGCCACTACGTCTATCCATGAGTTCACCATTTCAAGGAGACACTCATGCCACACGTTCACACTTCATTTCGCTCACCGATGCCTTTGTTCGCCCTCGCGCTCGCGGCAACTTTCGTTGCGTCAACTGCGTTTGCGCAGCCCGTACAACGCGTTGATCCCCAGCGCGTTCCTTCGTTGGGAACACCGCAAAACACAACGATTCCAAAAGGCGTGCGGCCGCCAGCCATCGATTGGTCGATTCATTCGCTCAAAATCGAGCAGGGCGTTTTCGTCAGAGTCGAGTTGCGCAATTTGAGCAAAACATCGAGCGCTGCGCCGCTGGTTCGACTCACTGCATTCAAGCAATTTCCAACGACGCAATCACCGCCGAACGCAAACGGCGACGCCACCGGTTCGGGCGGCAATATGAGCAGAGTGTTGGGCGATATTCAAACACCTGGCACGAGCGCAGGCGATGTGCTCAACGTGCCCGCATGGTCGATCCCCAAAGAGTTTTTGGAATGCAGCGAGATCACGGCAGAAGTGGATTTCAAGCGCGCGCTTCCCGACACCAATTGGGCGAACAACAAGATCACGATCAAAACGAAATGCGGCGCGGCACCTGCGACGGCGCACTACGGCGTAGTGCGGTCGATTCCGTAAATACGTCATTCAGCCATTTCATTTTTCACCCGATTAAATTGGGCGATATATCTATTTAGTGTATTTATCTATTACTACGATAAATTAATCGTAACGCCCATTTACTTGGGCGAATATTTGTATAGCTAAGCTATCTCAACGTTATTGCAAGCGCGGCAACCGATGGCTAAGCAATCGCCAATACCGTTCTCGTAATTTGCATGTCGCGCGAGCCTTACCGCGCCTGCAAATCGCACCGCGCCCGTTTATTGCAACACCAACACGACAACTTTTAGCGTCGCCAATGTCGGTCGAGCGTCGAGCATTTCGTCCATTCGTTCAACCGTTCACGAATCCATCGATAACGATTTCACCGAAAGGGCAATCCGACATGAAATCTCTCATTGGCTCATTGGTCGCCTTGGCTGCGGCCTCGCTCGCCTTGACCACATCCAGCCTCGCACAGATCGGCACGCTCGACACCACATTTGGCGCGAACCCCGCGACGGACCCCGGCAAGGGCGTTCTGATCTCGCCACAGTTCGATTACTTCCGGGTGCTCGATGGGCTCGTGCTGCCCGATGATCGTATCGTCGTGGGCGGAGCATGTCCTTCAATCAGCACGACGCCTGCGGGTACCCGATTCTGCATCGCCGTATGGTCGAGCGACGGCACGAGCGCACAGATGTATCTCGGGCCGCCTGGCATGACGCGCGTACGCGGCGACGCATTGGGTGCAATCGCCCGTCAACAAGACGGAAAGATCGTTTTGGCCGCGCCATGCACGTGGATCACAGCAAGCGCCTCAGCGCTTTGCGCAGTTCGCTTCAACACCGACTTCAGCGTTGACACGACGTTCGCGATCTCGTTGCAGTTCCCGGGCTTAAGCAACGTGGCCATCCAGAGTTGGACGGAGCGAGATGCCTACGCCAATGCTGTTGCTATCCAACCCGACGGAAAAATCATCGTCGCCGGGCAATGCCCGAACGGCGGACCGGGCAGTACGGGGTTTCTCATGTGCGCACAGCGGTTCCTGCCCAACGGCTACTACGACGACGCTTTTGGTAACGGCGGTGAGCGCATCTTCTTTGGCGTCGCTACGAACCCGCTCGACCGCGTCAAGGACATCGCGCTCGCAACCGACGGACGAATCATGCTGGGTGGCGAATGTCAAAACACGAGTTTCCTCTACCCCTGCGCTGGGCGATTGAGTGCTGCCGGAGCAATCGACAGCGCTTTTTCGTCAGGCACGCAACAACCGAAAATTCTGTCCGGCATTGGCGCAGGCAATGACTTCATTAACGCGATGAAAGTCCAACCCAACGGCGAGTTCATTTTTGCGGGTCATTGCATCAACAGCCCGTCCTCGACCGTGCGCGTGCCGTGTGCGTTGCGACTGGGGGAACCCAACAGCACGCAATTTACAACGGGTACGAATTTCAGCGGTGCCACAACGCCGATCGCCGGCGGCTTATTGCGAGAACCCACCGCCGAAGGTCACTTTGAAATCATTCGCACGACGCTGCAATCCGACGGCAAAATTCTTGCACTGTTACGCGACGGCACAGCTGAGGGCAGCCTCAACAATCGATCCTACTATGTGCGCCGCTACAACGAAGACGGCAGCGCGGACGCCAATTGGACGCAAGCCGCGATCACCTTTCAAAACACGTTGACTGGCGCCGTCGCCTTCGGTCAACAACGCAACGGAAAAGTCGTGGTGATGGGTTATCGAAGCGTAGCTGCGAACAACGGTGTGCCGGAGGTCTATCGACTCAACAACCGACCCGGTGCTGGAAAAAATTGCAGTTCCGACATTGATGGCGACGGGAAGGTGTTGCCGACGACCGACGGCTTGTTGTTGGTACGCGCATCGGCCGGTTTAACGGGCAGCGCTGCGATTTCAGGCGCGGTTGGCGTTGGCGCACAACGCAGCACGTGGACCGCGATTCGCGATCATCTGATTACACAATGCGGCATGTCGCTTGCGCCGTAAACTGTGCTCAGCCTCAATCTGGTCATTCAATCAATCTCAAAGACTTCTATGAAATCAACTCACCAGACCTTCGTTTGCAAATCGTTCGCATGGCTCGCCGCGCTGCCAATCGCGGCGCTCGGCTTCGCGGGTAGCGTCCAAGCCCAGCAAAGCTTCACCGCCACCGTTGACGGCAAAGCGTGGGAATCGGACAACGACGGCATCAATGTGATGCCGGTCGCATTGGGTACGAGTCGCGGCACGGTGACGATCACTGCAACGAGCAAAGGCTTTAGCGGCTATCCGACGCCGAAGGGCTTTCCGGACAGTTTCTCCATCGTGTGCCCAATGCCGAAGAAGCCGGAGCGCATGACCACCGCACGAAGCTCGTCGGAGGTGTGCCGCGTGAGTTTCACCAAAGCCGCGCGCAGCATGATGAGCCCCGACTACGCGAAGACGAAAAACGAAGGCGAATTTGTCACCAAAGGCGACGCGGGCGATAAGGGCTATGTGAATTTCACCAAAGTATCGGGAAAAAATATCGAAGGTGAATTCTTGGTTGAGCTCACCGAACAAGCCACGAAGAAAACGATGGCCGTGAGCGGAAAATTCAGGGGCATCGACCAGCAAGTGGGATCGAAAGGATTCAACTAATCAAGGCAAAACAAAAAAGGGCGCATGAGACGCCCTTTTCTACCCGAGTTCGGATCGCCGTCTAGACGAGCGCCGCCATCACCTTCGCCGTGATCGCTTCAACAGAGCCGACACCTTCGACCTTCACGTATTTCGGTGCGCCAGGCTTGCCGCTTTTCGCCCAATCGCCGTAATAGCCGAGCAGCACTTCGGTTTGATCGTGGTAAACCTTCAAGCGGAATTTCACCGTTTCTTCTTCGTCGTCTTTACGCTGTACGAGATCTTCGCCCGTCGCATCATCTTTGCCTGCAACCTTGGGTGGATTGTGAACGATGTGATACGTGCGACCACTCGCAAGGTGCACGCGGCGACCGCTCATGCGCTCGACGATCACGTCGTCGTTCACCGCAATTTCGAGCACGTAATCGAGATTCACACCCGCATCCTTCATGGCCTCAGCCTGCGGAATCGTGCGCGGAAAACCATCGAACAAGTAGCCGTTTTTGCAATCGGGTTCCTTGAGGCGCTCTTTCACCAAACCAATGATGATGTCGTCGGAGACAAGCGCGCCCGAATCCATGACTTTCTTTGCAGCAAGCCCGAGCGGTGTGCCCGCTTTCACGGCGGCGCGCAGCATGTCGCCCGTCGAGATTTGCGGAATAGAAAACTTCTCGCAGATGAATTTGGCTTGTGTTCCCTTGCCTGCCCCCGGCGCGCCGAGAAGAATAAGTCGCATGATGTCCTTGAAATTTTGATCGCGTGTCGCGCTTAATTATGACGTGAGCGTACTTCGCTCTCGTCTAATCATTTCGTGAGTAGAGTATCCGGGGTTCTATCCAGCTATTCAACAAATCGCCCAATTTTATTGGGGCGTCAACGAATATTTAATATTTTTCGAAATACATAAAAAAACGACGAATCGCCCAATTTAATTGGTCGAATAGCCAAATTGCTAGATTCGCTGTAAACAGCTTTTTTATGCGCTTGCAGCTGCACGCGACGCAATACGCGGATGAATGATCGCGCGGTAGAGCGGTGGAATCAGTGACGCGAGCACCATCGCCGCGTAGCTCGCAGGCAGTTGCGGCGCTTCAGGTCGCGTGGACAGTGCACCGAACGCACGACCACCGTGCGCATGATGATCCGCGTGACGCTGCAAATTGATCAGAAATCCATTGGTGAGCCAGCCTGAGAAATCCCACGAATGCGGATAGCTCACGCGCTCCAGCTGACCATTCGCGTCGCGCTTACGCAGCAAGCCGTAATGCTCGACGTAATCGACGATCTCCAGCTCGACAATGGCCACGAAACTCGCGCCGAAGTAGAGCGCCAGTCCGACCACACCCGCGCTCGCGTATGCAATGCCCGCAACCAGTAGGGACAACACGCACCAATGCAACACTTCATTACGAATGAAACGCGCGAATCCACTGTGCCCCGCACGCCCGAGGCTCTCCGATTCGATGCGCCAGCCGTGCGAATACACGCCAGCAATTGCACGCGGAAGAAACGCGTAAATGCTTTCGCCAAAACGCGCAGTCGCCGGATCGGCCTCCGTTGCCACATGCAAATGATGTCCGCGCACATGCTCCACTTTAAATACGCCGTAGCACACGCTCGCGAGCAAGGTGCCGCCCAGGAAGCGCTCGACTTTGTTGTTGCGATGAACCAGTTCATGCCCCACATTGATCGCCGTAATGCCGCCGACAACGCCAAGCGACATCACAAAACCGATCACATGAATCGTTGGCAGCGATAGCACTTGCGGGAACACGCTGATCGCGTAGCCCAGAATGGAAAACCACACGATTGCGCAGACCCACGGAATCACACGCAGCATCGGATCGCGCGCGAGCTTGGCTTGCTGCTCCGGCGTCCACGTCGTTTTGTATTGCCCGAGCAAGGCATCGAGGGCGGGCACCGCGCCGTAAATGACGATGACGCCCCACCAGGTGAGCCACGCATCATTCGGATTTGCAAGTGCCATGTTTACGCCGCCCACGAACGAGCTGCCGATGAGTGGTGCGAGCCAAAACGAAAAGCGATACAGCTGAAAAGTAAGCGCGTTCATAACCTGTTTCCTCCGAGGGGAATTTTACGCCGACCTTGCTTACCAATCGAGTTAGGATGCGCATTTTTGCGGATCAAGGAACGAACATGTCGTCAATTCAGCGAAGCTTGCTCGCTACGGTCGCGGCACTGATGCTTAGTGCGTGCGCGATGCAACCGCTCGCGCCCACGCCCGGTATCGCGCGAGCGCAGCAAATCGCGGTCGGACAAACGCGCGCAGATGTCGAAACCGCGATGGGGCGCACAGGTCGCGTCGTGATTTATCCGTTCAAGCAGGAGGAATCGACGCAGATTTGGTGCGTTGAAGACCACTTCGTGTCGCGCTGTTTGTTCGTAACGTATGACAAAGATCAACGCGTCAAAGAAGTCGCGTTGCACGAACGCGAGCGTGACGAGCGCGAGAAGTTTGGGACTTTACTTTCAGGAAGTTGTTAACGACGCGAGACCGTCCGAAGAGCGATCAAACTTATTCCCGCGCGAGCGCTACGCATTCTTCCTCAAATTTCGTCGATGCTGTTTGATCCGTTTGTGCTTCCCAAACGGCGGGAACTGTGTCAGTTCTAGTCCCAGTCCGATCTCAGCCATTTCGCGAATTAGCTCAGCGCTGAACTGATCCGTTTGCACGATCACATTGCGCATCTCAATCCCAAAATCGAGTGACGCTTTGGCGACACCACGCACGCGCAACAACTCCTTTAGCGACGCATTGTGCTCTCGCAAAAAAGTGATTGCATCAACCTCCTGTTGCACCGAATCTTCGAATTCAGCTTCGCTCACAGAAAGCACAATCCCAGAGGTGGTCGCACGACGCGCATTTGGGCGAGATGACCTTGGTTCGCCTTTCCGAAACGCATTCACGGGCTCGACAGGCGATGCCGCGATAGCAGCATCCACGTCGAGCTCGTCGCCGATGATATGTAGGACGCAACCCAACTAGTTAAGCCTTGTCATTGTCGGCGACGAAACTTCAGCGCACATTTGGCGTCTCGACTCTCACATCCGCATTCTGAGCCCGATGCCGCAGCGCATGATCCATGAGCACAATCGCGAGCAGCGCTTCCGCAATTGGTGTTGCGCGAATGCCGACGCAGGGATCGTGACGACCATGCGTGTTGATCGTCACCGCGTTGCCCTGTTTGTCGATTGTCTCGCGATCGAGTCGCATGCTTGATGTCGGTTTAATCGCAATCGACACTGTGATCGGCTGGCCCGTTGAAATACCGCCGAGCACGCCGCCTGCGTTGTTACTCGCGAATTTACCGTTGCGAATTTCGTCCGAATGCTCGGTGCCTTTTTGCGTCACGCTCGCGAAACCCGCGCCGATCTCAACGCCTTTCACCGCGTTCAATCCCATCATCGCATGCGCGATGTCCGCATCTAGTCGATCATAGAGCGGCTCGCCCCAACCGACGGGCGCCCCGACCGCTTCGACATAGATCTTTGCACCGCAGCTATCGCCCGATTTGCGCAACGCATCCATGTAGTTTTCTAGTTCGACCAGCTTCGGTGAATAGGATCTGAGCGGAGCGAAAAACGGATTTCCATTGACATCGTCGTGGGTCTCGAACGGAATTGCGACCTCACCGATCTGTGAGCAGTATCCGCGCACCATCACACCGAATCGCTCGTGCAACCACTTCTTCGCGACCGCGCCTGCCGCAACAATCGGTGCCGTCAACCGCGCTGATGAGCGCCCGCCGCCGCGATAGTCGCGCTGGCCGTACTTCATCCAGTAGGTGTAGTCGGCATGACCAGGACGAAACGTCTCGGCGATATTGCCGTAATCTTTGCTGCGCTGATCGGTATTGCGAATCACAATCGCAATCGGCGTCCCCGTCGTTACGCCTTCGAACACGCCCGAGAGAATTTCCGGAACGTCATCCTCTTTGCGTTGTGTGACGTGGCGCGAGGTTCCCGGCTTGCGCCGATCAAGATCGGGTTGTAAATCTTCGACCGACAAGGCAAGCCCCGGCGGGCAGCCATCGATGACACAACCAATCGCCGGGCCGTGCGATTCGCCAAAAGTCGTTACCGAGAAGAGAAGGCCGAGAGAGTTTCCTGACATACGAACATTCTAGTTGTCGCCATCACGGACTGGTTGATCAACGCTCTTCGCGGTTTCTCGCGCATCACGATTTTCCGGGAATCGAAAAAAGCGTCCAATCAGCGCTGCGGCTGGAACGAGCACAGCGCCCCAAATCAGACCTAAAACTGCCGCAATTGGCGCGAAACTAGTGTCGTCTGAAAACAACGCAAACCAGAGGTATGCACACACAGCGATCGATATCGTGCCGACCAATGCTGGGACAAAACATTCCTTAGTGCGGTATGCGTAACAGCCAGCAACAAAACAGACGCCGCCCACGATCAGCAGAAAAAAGAGTCCGCCCACTATTTCCAATCTCCCCGCATCTTCAGTACAGTATCCTCAAGTCCCTTCGCGCTCACCGCAGGTGCAGGCACGAGCGCTCCGGCTTCCACTTCCACCCTATTGAAGAACCCACGAAACCTGCGAAAGGCTCTGCCTTCTTGTGTTCGACTAAAAAAACTTCCCCACAATCCGCGCAACGCGATCGGCACCACGGGTGCGCCAGTTTCGCTCACGATGCGCTCGATGCCTGGGCGAAAGGTATTCATCTCGCCCGTCGATGTGAGCTTGCCTTCGGGAAACACAGCGACCGCATCGCCTTCCGCAAGCGCTTTGCGTACGCGCGCAAAGGCCTCTTCCATCTTCGCAGGATCCTCTTTCGCGCTTGCAATCGGAATCGCTTTCATTTGTCGGAAGACCCAACCCAGCCCTGGTGTCTTGAAGATGTTGTGATCCATCACGAATTGCAAGGGACGACGCACGGCGGCGGAAATCACGAGTGCGTCGACGTAGCTCACGTGATTGGCAACGATGATCACCGAGCCTTTGTCCGGAATATTCTCCAAACCTTTCGAGCTCAATCGGTACGACAGCGACATGATGACCCAGCACACGAAGCGCAACAAAAATTCCGGCGTTAACAGATAGATGTAGAGCGCAACAATGCCGTTCAAGATCGCAATCGTAAGGATGAGTTCTTTCACGCCAAAGTCGAACAGCTTGATGAGCGCCATCGCGAGCAATGCAGACACCACCATGAAGATCGCGTTCACGATGTTGTTAGCCGCGATGATGCGCGAGCGATGCGTTGGCTCCGCACGCTCCTGAATCAAGGCATAGAGCGGCACGCTAAACAAACCGCCGCTGACCGAGAGCATGAAGAGATCGAAGAGGATTCGCCAATGCGACGAGTCCTTCAAGAACGCCATCGCACCTATATGCGTCGCGATGTCGCTCGTAATCGTGGCAGGCAACGGCGGCATCGCCTTGAGCGCGAAATACAGATCGAGCGCGAACACGGTCATGCCGATTGAGCCGAGTGGCACCAATCCGATCTCCACTTTGTGCCCCGACAAACGTTCGCACAACAACGAGCCGACTGCAACACCGATAGCAAACACTGCGAGCAAGAGTGTCGCCACTTGCGCATTGCCGCCAAGCACGTCTTTGGCCATCGGCGCAAATTGATTAAGCAGCATCGCGCCGTAAAACCAGAGCCAAGAGATTCCGAGCATCGAACGCCACACGACAATATTGCTGCGTCCGAGCTTGATGTTGCGCGCCGTTTCGGTGAATGGGTTCCAGTTGAGTTTGAGCGTTGGATCGGTCGGCGCAGCTTCTGGCACTTTGCGCGAGATGATGTAGCCGATCACTGCGAGCGCGAGCGCCGCCGCGGCCACATACGTTGGGCCATCGGGCGTCATGGCAACTACTACGCCGCCCGCGATCGTGCCAATCAAAATCGCGACGAAGGTGCCGGACTCCACAAGACCATTGCCGCCGATCAGTTCATCTTGCTTGAGCGCTTGCGGCAAGATGCCGTATTTCACTGGACCAAACAACGTCGAATGCAAGCCCATCAAAAAGAGGCACACAAACAGAATTGTTAAGTTCGCCGTGACAAACCCAACTGCGGCAAGCGCCATCACCGCAATTTCCATAATTTTCACGCCGCGAATCACACGCGTTTTTTCATACTTGTCCGCAAGCTGCCCCGCAAATGCAGAGAACAACACGAACGGCAAAATGAAAATCGCTCCTGCCGCGTTCACCAGCAGATCGGTTTTCATGCCCGCCATGGTGAGGCCGCCAAACGTCATGAAAATAATCATGCCGTTCTTGAACACGTTGTCGTTCATTGCGCCCAAAAACTGCGTCCAGAAAAAAGGCGCGAAGCGTTTGGTTTTGAGTAGGCCGAATTGGCTTTCGGATGACATGAAAATCCCCTTGATGTTCCTTGAATGCTAACGCGCTACTTTGCGTTTCCACCAACGCCGGGTAGCGGAATTTGTACGCTTGTTGCACCGCCTGCAACATAGGTCGGCAACTTTCCGTCCCAGCGACGCACAGCCTCCCATTGGATGAGCTCCCTCGTGAGCTGGGCGCGTTGTGCGGCAAGCGATTCCGCTTCCGCTTTTCGTTGTAGCGTAAGCGCTTCAGCTTCCGCTTTCGCTTTTGCAACAGTTTGCTCAGCCTCGACGCGGATTCGCGCGAGATCGCGTTCCGCTTTGAGCTTCATCTGCTCGGCTTTACTCTTCTCTTCAATCGCCGCTTCGAACTCTTTGCTAAAGCGAAATCCGGTGACTGCGAAGTCTTCGACAACGACGCCGCGCGGTGCGAGTCTTGTCTCGAGCTGCGCGCGAATCCGCTCGCGCACGTCTGCTCTGCGTGTCACCAATTCTTCCGCAGTAAACGCTGCAACGGTTGCCTTCACGGCCTCATGTACAGCGGGCAGGATGATGCGATCGCCCACTTCATGCGCGGTGCCGATGCCCTGATAAATTTCTGCAACGCGCGCGCTATCGAGACGGTAGTTGATTGCTGCGTTGACTTCGACATGTTGAAGATCGCGGCTCGCCGCGTGACCGGCGCCTTCGCCCTTCTGCAATTGCACATTCATCAAATGAATCTGTTGCGCAATCGGAATGCGAAAGTAGAGTCCTTCGCCGAGCACCTCTTGCTGAACTTTGCCAAAGGTGGTTTTTACTCCGCGATTGCCGGCAGGAACGACCACCAGGGGTTCCGCCACCCACAGCACGAAAAAGGCGGCGAGAACCGTTCCTATAACGATGAGCGGTCGACGCTTTAGCGGCGGCGTCGACGCAGCGTCGGGACCTTTCTCAATAAGTCGATTGAAACGGCGAACGAAACGAGTGACAAAAGAATCGGTCTTAACGTTGTGCGAATCCATTGCGAATTCCTTCATTTAAATCGGGATGATTCGTAGCGTAAGAAATAGGCACACTTGGCGATACTACTCGCCGCGTTGTAGCATCAAGCAACCAATTTGGTACTACGAGGCGATACTCATGGCAGGCACTTCCGACTTAATCGACGCACTGAAGCGCGAACTCAAGGCGCATGACATGACGTATGCCGAGCTCGCGAAGAAGATCGACATGAGCGAGTCATCCGTGAAGCGCATGTTCTCGCACCGCGAGATGACGCTCTCGCGCATCGATGAAATTTGTCGCGCACTCAAAGTGGACTTTGCCGACCTCGCACGCGAGGTTGCGGACGCGCAAGTGGCCGTGCAGGAACTCTCGCATGAGCAAGAGAAGGCGCTCGTTGGCAACAAAACGACGCTGCTCGTTGGCATTTGTTGTTTGAGTCAGTGGACGTTCGAGCAAATCGTGACTACGTATCAAATCAACGAGCCGGAATGCATCAAGGCGCTCACGCAATTGGATCGCCTCGGTGTGATCGAATTGAAGCCACTCAATCGCTATCGGGTGAAGCTCGCAAAAACATTTCGCTGGCGCCCCGAGGGGCCCATCATGCGCTACTTCCGGGAGCACGTGCTGCCCGATTATTACGCGGGCAGTTTTGCCGCGAGCGATGAGACGCTCATGCTCGTGCACGGCAGCATCGGCAAAGACGCGGCGATCGGTTTTCAAGAAAAGATACAACGCGTCGCGCAAGAATTCGCGCAGCAACATTTGGCCGATCAAAAACTTCCAACAACGCAACGAGATGGCTACACGCTCGTGCTAGCAATGCGCGAATGGGAGTTCTCCGCGTTTAGAGATTTGCGGCGAAAATAACGTTCAAAACTCTTCTAGCTTTACAGGTTTCCGCCCAATTTAATTGGGCGTTAATGCGTATTTTGTTTATTTTCGATTATTTATATAAATTTCTTATCGACCCAATTAAATTTGGCATGTAGATTTATTGTTTATATTGATTTCCGCTTGGCAAAACTAAGTTCATTCGTGTCCTGCAGTGACGCCTTCGAGTTGCAACACAGATTCGATTTGCGCTTTCATCGCGTTCGCGGGAAACAAACCGTCGAACAACGCGCTGCCCACCGTAAATGCCCGCGCGCCTGCTTCCCGCATGGCCAAAACGCGCTCGGGTCTGTCAATGCTGCCTGCCGCGATCACCGGTTTACTCACTGCTTGCACTACGCGACGCGCGAGCGTCGGCGCGTCACCGTTGAAGCGATAAGCGAGGAGATCAAGTCCGTGAACGCCATCAATCGCGCAGAGCCGTTGCGCATCCTCGACAATGTCCGCAATCGTGCCGGTGAGCATCGTCGGATGACCTACAGTGTGACCCACGAATGGAAAGTATTGAATCGGAAGCCCTTTGAGTAGCTTGACCGCTTCAGTGGCATGCCGCCCACCGAGCAGATAGTCCACTTTCAACTTGATCGCGGCTTCGATTGAGCGAAGCTCCGATTCCTGCGTGGCACTCACGACTTCGAGCATGACCTTGCGACCATCTCCACGAATGTCGTCTGCTAAACGTCGCAATTCGTCGAACGGCAAGCCAATGTCTTTGAAACCCACGTACCGCAAATCGCATCGGCGCACGTCTTGATAAACCGCACGTGCATTGACAACCGTTCGATCGTTGCGGGTCAGCATTAATATGAAGTGACTCATGTTTTCTCGTTTAAATCTTTGCGTGTGCAGCGAGCTCGTGCGCAGTGCGTAAAGCAGTTTGCAAACTTGCGGGGTCGGCAATTCCCTTGCCCGCAATATCGAAAGCGGTGCCGTGATCGGGGCTCGTTCGCACGAACGGCAAACCTGCGGTGATGTTCACGCCGTCGTCGACACCCAGTAACTTAATCGGGATCAAACCCTGATCGTGATATTGCGCGACTACGATGTCGTAGCGTCCGCGGCGGGCCTGCATGAAGACCGTGTCGCCGGGTAGCGGACCTACGACATCCAAACCTTCGGCGCACGCTTGCGCAACGGCTGGCGCGATGATGTCGATGTCTTCGCGACCAAACAAACCACCCTCGCCCGCATGCGGATTGACTCCCGCGACTGCGATGCGTGGATGTGCGACGCCGAACTGCTGCAACGTACGATGCGCCAGCCGGATGATACGGAGCTCAAGCGCAACGTCTAAACGTTTGATGGCATCGACGATCGAACAGTGAACAGTGACAAGAATCGTGCGCAATGCGGGATTGATCAAGAGCATGCCGTAATCGTCGGTGCCCGAAAATTCGGCGAGC
Organism: Casimicrobium sp.; assembly: GCA_051645545.1. Classification (GTDB taxonomy): domain Bacteria; phylum Pseudomonadota; class Gammaproteobacteria; order Burkholderiales; family Casimicrobiaceae; genus Casimicrobium. Next base: position 16,942 of record JBOFBL010000461.1, read on the forward strand.
ATTTCGGTATGACCCGGAAACGGCACATTTGCAGCGGACAACGCCTCTTTGTGAATGGGTGCCGTGCAAAGCGCGCCGATCTGCCCTTTCATTGCGAGATCGATTCCCATGCGGATCGCTGCGTAAGCGGCTGCCCCCGGGGCAGCTGAAACGCTGCCGTATGGCAGATCGGTGGGTAACTCGCTGACCGATAGCACGTCGACAACGCCAACTTGCGGCACATGTTCATCAACGTGATCAATCCGCCGGATGTTCACTTGACAGCCGAACCGAAGCGCGTCGCGAGCCATGATCGATACGTCGCCAATCACAAAGGCCGGGTAATCACGCATGACATCCCGTTTGGCGAGTGTCTTGAGCACAATTTCCGGACCGATGCCCGCAGCGTCCCCCATGCTGATGGCTATGGGTGCGCGTGACGAATGTGTCATTGCGTTGCCTCTTGCATCGCTTTCGATAAATCGTAAAGACTGCTCGCCGTACCGAAACCGCCAGCTTTGGTGATGAAGGGCAGGCTTCGTTCTTCTAGTTCCAGTAAGCAGAGCGGGATTCCTGGAGCCATTTCGCGCATTACATGCAAGCGCTTTGCATTCAGCGCGTTTGCGATGTGCTTAGCGGTCTCGCCGCCGGTCGCAATCAAGCTATCGCATTCACCTGAGCGCACAGCGCTTGCTACTCTCGACGCCAGTTCATCGATCTGTCTGTGTGCAGCGCCTCGATCGTCATCGGTCGCTAAGATCCTTATGCCGTCGATCGGGATTGCCGATAAAAATGTTTTTTGCTCTCTCGATACCGGGTTGAGGCTGCCAATACAGACCCATGTATTGCGTGCCTGCGGTATTTCGAGTTTCAACGGCTCCTTGCCGGATCGCGCAGCAGGCAGCGTGCGCGCAAACGCACGCACGAGACCCGTCGAGCCACACCACAATGCATCGACATTCCGCATGTACGTCGACGCGATGACATCGAGATCGGCTTCGGTCTGCGCGTCGACGATCACCGCATCGTTGTCATTCAGCGCCTCGACAATTCGATGCGGCAGACAAACGCGAGCGGCGATTCCTGACTCGCGCAGCAGTTCGCGCAGATTGCTTTGCTTAACGGGATTTAACGGATCAACTGCGAATGCCGTTTGCGAAACGGGTTGACCATGTACGTACACAATGCCTTCGCGCAACACGCGACCCGCGTCCGGAAATGCCGGAGCGATCACCAGCTTGGCGCGTGCGCTCGCCTGCCACGCCGAACGCAGCTCGGCGGCGATCGGCCCACGCAGCGTCGAGTCGAACTGTTTGATGAGCGGATTCGCATCGCGCCAGGCACTCGCCCACTCCGCCACGCGTGCGGCGGCATCGAACTCCGACAATGTACGACTATCGGTGTCGCAACTTGCTACATCGACTGCATCCGTGTCGCCGCGAGAAAAAGCTACGGCACACGACCAACCTTTGTCAGTAAAAGCGGCGATGCCGTCGGACGCACTCGTAAAGTCGTCGGTGACTACTCGAATTTTCATGACTGAAGTATTCAATAGAATTGGATGCTTGCGACATCCAAAACTAGGCTAATTTGAGCAACCAAAACTTATTTTCGCTTTGGCAAGAGCGGCTCAAAGCACAAAACGCGCGCGATCCGCTGGGTTATCAAGCGCTTGAGCAAGGATTGCGACTGTCGCTTTTGCGCGGCGAGTTAAAGCCGAACCTTCGCATGCCGACCTCGCGCGCGCTCGCGACGGCGTTGGGCGTAGGACGCAACATCGTCGTGGATGCCTATTCGAACCTAACCGCCGAAGGACTGCTGGTCGCACGCGGTCGCCTGGGCACCTTCGTTTCGCACGGCATTCGCCCTGCTGCACCAAGCAAACGGCAAACCCGGCCGCTTCTCTTACGTCGTCTGCAATCTGCAACGAACGAGTCGGCGACGCCACGCAGCAGCGCATTGGATTGGCGAATGGGTCAAGCAAACACGAGGCTTCTCCCGCTCTCTGTGTGGCGCACAGCATGTCGCGAAGCCGGACGTCACGCACTGCCGGCAGGTTATGGGCATCCACAAGGCGATCCGCAATTGCGACAATCGCTCGCGCTATGGTTGCGCGCGAAGCGCTCGCTCGCGATTAGCGCAGAGCAGAGCAGATTGTGATTACCGCTGGCGCAGGTCAAGCCATTGATCTTCTGGCGCGCATACTTGTCGCACCGGGAGATCTATGCGCGGTGGAGAATCCTGGGTATCCGCGGATCGCCGCAGCGCTCAGGCGACATGGTGCGCGCGTGGAATCGATCGCGGTTGATCGTCAGGGGGCATGCGTCGAAGCGCTTATGCATGCGAAACATTTTCCGCAACTGATTCATCTCACTGCTGCGCATCAATATCCGATGGGGGGACGTCTGTCGGCCGAGCGCAGACAATGGATACTCAACGCTGCGCAACAGAACGACGCATTGATCATCGAAAACGAATACGACCACGAATTCGTTCACGAAGGTCAACGTTTTGCGCCCATGGCAGCAACCTCCGCCGCGCAATGCATCTTAGTGGGTACATTTGCGAGAGCAGTGAGTCCCGCACTCAGACTCGGCTACGTTGTCGCTCCGAGCGAAGTCATCGCATCGCTCGCCAATGCGATTGCTGCCGATCAGTTGCAAGCCGCCTGGCCGGTGCAACTGAGCGCAAACTGGCTGCTTAGATCGGGTGAGATGGAAAGACATCTTCGTCGCGTGGGAAAGCACTATGCTCGCATTCGACTCGAACTCAAAACTCAACTTCAATCGCTAGCGCCTTTGGTTACGATTCGCGGTGATGAAGGTGGTTTGCACGTTGTGCTGGATTGTTCCTCGCTATCCGCAGGGAAATTCACCGAACTCAACAAGCGGTTGCGCACTCAAGGCGTCATGTTCGACAGGATTGATCAGTTTGTCATCGAGGGATCGGCACCGAGAGCGCTCTTGATCGGATACGGGCATCTCAACCTCGCCGAAATCAAACGCAGCTGCAAGCTGTTAACCAAAACGTTCGCTTCGCTACCTTAATCAAGGCGCAAAAATCACTTAGTTGCATTCGGAAAAAACAATGGTTCACCACCAATTTTGTAGCTCGCGATCGCGGCTTGCCCCTCAGTGCTTACTAGCCAATCGATGAATTTTTGTCCCGCGTCTTTTTTCACGTGCGCATGCTTCGCAGGATTAACAAGCATCACACCGTATTGATTGAAAAGCTTGGCGTCGCCTTCGACGACGATTTTCAGATTCTGTTTGTTTTTAAACGAAAGCCAGGTACCGCGATCGGCGAGGATGTAGGCGTTCATCGCAGCCGCTGTATTGAGCGCAGAGCCCATGCCGGAGCCAGTGTCGCGATACCAGTTTGCTTTTTCTCCCGCAGGATCGAGGCTCGCCTGTTTCCAGAAGCGAAGTTCCGCTGCGTGCGTGCCGCTTTTGTCGCCGCGCGACACAAAGGCGCTCTTTGAGTTGTAGACCGCTTTCAACCCCGCAACGATGTCGCGCCCCGCAGATTTCGCGGGGTCGTTCGCTGGACCGATCAATACGAAATCGTTGTACATCACCGCAAAACGCTTCACCCCAAAACCATCGGCAATGAACTTCTCTTCCGCTACTTGATCGTGAACGAAGACCACATCTGCGTCGCCGCGACGACCGACGTCCAGCGCTTGACCCGTGCCGAGTGCGACGACTTTCACTTCGATACCGCTCGTTTTCTTAAACAGCGGCAGGATGTAGCCAAACAGTCCCGATTGTTCGGTTGACGTCGTCGACGCGACCGTGATCGAGGCGCTTTGCGCAAGGGATCGAACTGGGACGCAAAGCGCACAGGCGATCAGCGTTGCCAGAAAAAACGCTCTCATACTTTCTCCACATTCAAGTAATCGATCGCGGGTTGTGACATCGGCGTTGCAAAAAAATCGTTGACCGGACGATCTTCAGTAACGCATCCCTCATGCAGAAAGAGCACACGCGTTGCAAGTCGTTTGGCTTGACCACGATTGTGCGTCGCGAAAACAAGTGTTTTTTCATCGCCAACGATTTGTTTGAGCATCGCCTCTACGTCATGCACCGCAGCAGGTGCCAAGCTCGCGGTGGGTTCATCGGCTAAGAGCAACGCAGGCTCAAGCGCCCACGCGCGCGCGAGTGCGAGCTTTTGCTGCTCACCGCCGGAGAGTGATCGCGCCGGTCGATTGGCGAGCGCTTCGAGTCGACAATGCGCGAGCGTTTGTTTTGCGCACTCAATCGCTTCGGCGCGCGAAACGCCACGCGCTTTGAGTGCAAATGCAACGTTGTCTAACGTGCTTCGTTTCAGCATGATGGGGCGTTGAAAAATCAGCGCTTGTGCGCTCTGCGCAGGTGACAACACGCTGCCACTTGATGCGCCGACGAGGCCGTTAATCAAGCGCAACAGTGTCGACTTGCCAGCACCGTTGGCACCGAGCACGGCAACACGCTCGCCTGCGGTGATCGAAAGCTCCACGTTGCGCAATATCGCGAGATCGCGCACCGTGACGCACGCGTTGACGAGTTTGACAAACGTCTCAGCCATGGCGCGCTTTCAGCTGCGCACTCGTCCACTGCGCCGCGAAATTGATCGCGAGAACGATTGCGATCAACACGATACCGAGCGCCATCGCGAGTGCGAGTTCGCCTTTCGATGTTTCAAGTGCGATCGCAGTCGTCATCACTCGCGTGTGCCCCGCGATGTTGCCGCCGACCATCATGACCGCGCCGACCTCTGCAATCGCGCGCCCAAAGCCCGCGAGCAACACCACGAGCAGTGAATAACGCGATTCGTAGAGCAGGGTCGCGAGCACTTGGCGCGAATTCATCGCGAGCGACTGAAACAGATCGCGATATTCGCTCAAACTGTCTTCAAGCATTTGTCGCGCGAGCGCCGCGATGATTGGTGTGATCAAAATCGTTTGCGCGAAGATCATGCCGTTCGGCGTGAAAAGCCAACCGAGCGGCCCGAGCGGTCCCGCGCGGGAGAGCAGCAGATAGGCCACCAGGCCAACGATCACCGGCGGCAAACCCATGCACGCATTGAGCACGGCAACGATCACGCCGCGCGCACGTGAGCGCGATTGCGCGACCCACGCCGCGAGTGGCAACGCAATGGCTGCACCGATCAAGGTTGCGGTCGCACTCACACGAAGCGATAGCAATGCGATCTCAACGAGCGAAGCATCGAGCGAAACGACCATCTCAGCGGCGGTGCGAACGGCAGTGCTAAACGTGCTCACGAATTGGTCGCGTTATTTGGTTTTCGAGTTCGGTGCAACGGTTGCAGATTTCGTCGTTGCGGCAGATTGCGATTTTCCTCTGTTCGACGATGTCATCGAGGGTAAACGCAGGTTCTTTCCGAAACCTTCGGCCACAAGCGCCGCGCCATAGAGCACGAGCGCCCAAAGCACGAAGGCGCTGACCATGAGCACCGGGATCGCAACGAATGCGCCATAGAGCGATTTAAGCTGCGTGAGCGTGGCGAAGTGATGCGTGATTACGTAGCGTGCGAGTTCGATCAGCAGCGCAACTGCCAGCGCCGCCGCAAACGGCGAGCGCCACGATTTCACATTCGGCGGAATCCAGCGATAGAGCAAGGTGAGCGCAGCAATCAAGGGAATAGCAATGGCAAACGGATCAAACGCAGAATCGAAAAAACCTCGTGCGACTGGAAACAAATTCATCATGAATTTTTCGACAAAGCGAATCAGCCAATACAGCATGCCAACCACGGGCGGCACGATCACGAGCAGCACAAATGCGCCGTTGAAAAACCCCCACCAGCGACGACGCCCGCCTGTCCACAAACGATCGACCGCAGCGGTCAGTGCGAGCGCTTTCAACACCAGATCGATTGCAATAATCGCGACACCGAGAATACCCAGCCCACGCGCGTTCGATCGCAATTTATCGACGATGCCGACGACCTGTTTCGCCGCGTCGGGAATGAGATTCGTGAAAAGAAAATCGCGAAACGCCGCGTCGGCCGTGCGAATGATTGTGCTTTGTTGCGAGAACCAAAAGAGTACGCCCAACACGGGCAACAGCGCGAGCAACGAAAGGAACGCGAGATAGCCGGAAAACACCATGCCATCGCCGCGAAAGAAACGTAGAAGCGCGCGCCACAGGCTCATCGCAAATCTCGCACATCATCGCCGGAAGCGCGCGAAAAACAGCCTAGAAAATTCAAACAATCTTTGCAGCCTATAGCCCAATATTCTTGGGTGATAGAAGAAAAAATAGCACTTCTTGATATTGTCATTATTTTTCACTATCACCCAATTAAATTAGGCGATTCCCCTCATAGTTCGCATTCAATATCAAACGTGCTCCCCGCCATTCACATGAATTTCCGCGCCGTTCACATACGAGCTTTGCGAGGTGCACAGAAAGTAAATCAACTGCGCAACTTCGCTCGGTTTACCCAAGCGCTTCATCGGAATTTCTTTTTCAACAATTGCATCGGTGCCGGGCGAAAGGATCGACGTATCGATCTCACCTGGCGCAATTGCGTTGCAGCGCACGCCATGTGGTCCGAAATCGTGCGCCATCTCGCGCGTAAGCGCAGCGAGTGCGGCCTTCGAAGTTGCATAGGCAACGCCCGCGAATGGATGCACTTTGCCGCCCGCAATCGATGTGACATTCACGATCGAGCCCTGCGCGACTTTCAACTCGTCGAACAAACCGCGCGCGAGTAGCGCTGTCGCAAAGAGATTCACGTTGAACACGTTCTGCCATATCGCGATGTCGGTGTCGAGCACACCCATGCGCTTGCCGCCGGACAGTTTTGGCGAAATACCAGCATTGTTTACCAGCGCCGCGAGCTTGCCATTGCTCTCGGGCTCTGCAAGCTTCGCTTTCACGCGCGCGATCACTTCATCGAAATGACTCATCTCGTTCAAATCGAGCTGAATGTGATCCTTCTCGCCCTGCGGCCACGGGCAAATCTTGTCGAACGGTTGGCGAGAGACAGTAATCACGCGCCATTCGGCCGCGTGAAAATGTTTCACCGTCGCGTGTCCGATGCCGCGCGATGCACCGGTAAGCAATAAGGTTTTTTTGACGTTTGCCATGCCCGCATTGTAGGGCGCGCAAACTGTAGGAGCGGCTCTGCCGCGAAATGCGCTTGCTGCTTTTCCGTACCGGAATCGACAACAGTCTCCACACCTGCGTTTATCGCGGCAGAGCCGCTCCTACATTTGGATTACAACCGCATCTCGAAGCGCAGCGCCACCGACATATCCGTTCTGCCGTTCGAGATCGCGAAGCGACGCCGGATCATTCGACCGACTTGTTACCGCCTGGCGTCGTCGTGCTGAGTTTCAACGCAAGCTTGCGTGCGGCTTCATCGATCACTCGCCGAAGCTCATGCGATTCATTGCCGCTGCCGAGCAAATCTTCGTGCTGAAACGAAAATTCGTTGCCACGCAGCGTACCCTCAGCGTTTATTTCAATCTTGCTGGGATTCTTGCCGCGAGCGTGCCCCGCCATTGCGCCGTAGAGAACCGTACCAAGTATCGCTCCCGCTCCGGACACACCCAGCGTGAGGCCATAGGTCATTGCATCGAGATTGCCGCCCTGAATGTAGCGAACGTCGAACTTGCGAACAACGACATCGGCAGTCACCGCAAATTCGCTTGCTAGCACTTGGTCGAGGCGATCGATGGGGCGCATGTCGAAACGCTCATCACCTAACAACACGATAGGATTATTGCCAGAGCGCTCAACGGTCGAACTCTTGGCGAGATCGCTGCGTTGATCAACGACGACCTTAAGTGGTGGCCGCGCAGTCGATACACCGGCGACGGGCGATTGCAGCTGCGGAATGGTTTCGCAGCCGACAATCGCGATCAAGCTCGCCAAGAAAGCGAGATTTCCGACCCGCGCAAACATTTACTTCGCGGCTGCCGGAGATAGCTCCGTAGCGGTCAGATCCGCAAACTTCTCGTAAAGGTAACCAAGACGCAAACTGTCAACGCCACCCGCAAAACCGCCCAACGCGTACGAAGCGCTCACTTTGAAGCTCCTCACGGCTTTCTTATCCTTGTCAAGAACGATCACATCGCCATCGACAGAGTCTGAGCCGGCTAATACGCCAAACATAACCGCAGAGAAAGTGCCACGAACGCGAACTCCCGTAATCACAACATTGATCGAGTGCGCAGAACCCGCGTCAATCAGTTGCTTCGCCTCGAGCGTGGAGCGAATTTTCGCTGCGAACTGCTCCGTATCGAACTTGATATTGTCCACGAGCGCCTTCTTGGCGTCGTCAGACAGGTTAACGGCGACGTTACTGTACTTTGATATTGCCGGTGCACCAGTTGCGATACCAGCATCGCCCTCTGGACGTTTTACCGAGCCACCGCAACCAACGAGAACAAACGCGCAAGCGAGTGCGGCAAGTACTGTCTTTTTCATTTTGGGATCCCCAACTAACTTATTTATAGAAAAGGCGGCGCAAAGCGCCGCCTACTTGATCGGTCGAAGCCATGCTTTCGCACGGGCTTTATCGACGACAAAAAGCATAGCAGGGAAAAAACTAACTCTTACGCTCGCTTTTGCACATAGAGTCGAGGATCGAAAAACATGTAACCTGATAACAACAAATTATCGATAAATCAATCGAAGGGTTGCGTTGTTAACCGGTGTGTCTGCACTACAGTCTCATCTCCAAACGCAGCGCTACCGACATGTCCGTTCTGCCGTTCGAGATCGCGAAGCGACGCAATCCTTCGGAGAACGTGGTGCTTTCGCTGACCGAATCAACGGGCGCGATGTTCGAGAGCGAGAAACGCACATTGGTGCGCGAATCGATTCGGTAGAGCGCGTACGCGTCGAACACTCGCTTGGTGGATACCTTGTTGATTTGGTCTTCGCTGCGCTGCGAGGTGTAGGCTGGCGTCCATGCGAAATTGCCACCGAACGAAAGCGGCGAATTGCGAACGCGGTAATCGAAACCGAGATTGCCAGTGACGCGGGCTTGCGATTCGAGCGTGTTGTAAGGTCCCGGCACCGAATCGACTTTCGAATCGTACACATTGGCGTTAAGCCGCAACGAGAGCGGAATAGTCGTTTCGAACAACTCACGTAATTGAAACTTGGTGTCGAATTCAATACCCGTCGCGCGTGCCTTGCCGATGTTTTGCGGGCGAGTCACGTAGCGCTGCTCTGGCGACCAGGAAACGGTTTCAAGTTCGGTGATGTTGCGAATTACATCTTTGATATCGCGTACGAAAAAGTTCACGCTCATCACACCACCCGATTTGAGATAACGCTCGAACGCGAGATCGATACCGTTGGCTCTTTCGGGTTTCAAATTTGGATTACCGACTGAATCGGCCGCAGAGAAAATGTTGCCACCGCTTGCGGGATAGAGCGAATTGATGCTCGGTCGCGTCGTCAACTGGTCGATATTGGGCGAGCGATAACTCTGCGTGAGGCTCAAACGAATTTGATCGCGCGAGGGCGCAGCAAATCGCCATACAAGATGCCCAAGCGGCGTGGTCACGCGCGAAACATTTTCACTTTCCGCCGAAGCGTCGCGTGTTTTGGTGCGAATCTCTTCAAAACGAATGCCTAAGTTTGCAGCGAATTCCGGTGAGATATCCCAATCGTCTTGTGCGTATGCCGCGAGTCGCTGGGTCGAGCTGAAGAAATTGGTGCCCACATCGCCAAGTTGCTGCGTGCCGTTGAGCAGCGTTGTGCCGACGATGTCGCGACGCACCGCTTCATACTCGTAGCCGGAGGTAATGGTGTGACCGCGACTCGCGAGATTGGTGATGAGTTTGCCGCTCGTGCTCCACGAAAGATCACGCACATCGTTGCGTGAAATCTGATTGAGATTGCGCGCACCAAGCGAATCGAATTGATCGACGACGGTTGTGTTGTCTGACCAGAAACGGCCGACGCCCGCACGCAATTCGTAGCGATTGCCTTCGTTGATTCGTCGATTCAGATTGGCGTTGATTCGCGCAACATCGAAGCGGCCATCGAAGGCGCTCAAACGTGTTGCGTAAGGTTGCGCAGGCGTGGTGCCGAGCGGCTGTTCAAGCGTCGCGGATGTTTCCGTCTTGGCGAGATTGTGGGCCAGGAAAGCTTGCAATCCAAATTGCTCGCCGGCGCCCAGGCGCCACTGCGCACGCGGACTGAAAAAATAATTGTTACGCAGACTCTTCGAATCGCTGTGCGAGCGCTGCTCGGTAAGCAGTTGATCCGTCGCCTGATCGAAATAGCGCGTGATGGCATCGTCGGTGGTGATTTGATCGGTACGATTGACCGAACCCGTCAGCGTGTATGTTCCGGTTTCGGAGATGAGTCCGTTATAGCTCCATGATGCATTGGGCGAGATACGATCTCGCTCGACACTCGCGCCCAGCTTAATGTCGTGATCGGTCTTGCGCAACGGTTCGCGCAAGATGATGTTGATCGTTCCCGCAATGGCACGTGCACCCGTTTCTGCAGTAGGCGCACGAAGAATTTCGATTCGTTCAACTTGATCCGGCGTGATGTCTTGCACCGAAAAACCAGGCGGAATACGTTGACCATCAATGAGAATCTGCGTAAAGCCGCCGCCGAGGCCGCGCATCTGTGGTGCACCGGGGCGTCCTGGGCGACCGCCAGTGGTAACGCCAGGCAGACGCCGCATCGCTTCACCAAGATTGGTGTCGCCGAATTGTTCGAGCTCTTCGCGAGTGATGATGATTTTCGCCGCAGAGGCATTACGACGCTCGTCCGTTGCATCGTTCTTACCGGTGACATCGACGCGCTCGACACGATCGGTGCGCGCACCGGGTGCTGGGCTCGGTACCGGCGACGGGCTGGGTTCACTCGCGGGCGCTAGCTCGTTCGCGGGCGCGGGCGCAGGTGTCGGTGCGGGCGCCTGCGCGAGCGCGACACTGGTCAATGCAATGGAGATTGCGCTCGCAACTAAGCGAAGGCGTTTTATAGGCTGGTTCATAAAGGAGAGAGCGTTCGCGCGATGGATAAGTTCAATGGGCGCGAATGAAAAGTTCTGGTTGAGCCGCGATCTTGTTACGTTTTGTTACAGGTAGGCGCATCACGCTAGTCGGGCGCACCAAGCACGAGCGTGACGGTAATCGGCGATGTCGTGAAATCGTAGGCGCGTTGAATGACTTTGAAAAACACCGGCGGTTCATCAAGCGTGACTCGCATTGAATCGCCGATTTGCGGCATCGACATGCCAGGCTCCGCGTTCGTTGTGAACGTGAACTCGCGCGCAGTGATGAGGCGTTGCGCGGTGGGTGTGAGCGTGATCTTTAAATCCATCGCTTTATTGTAGGAGCGGCTTGCCGCGACCACCGTTGCCAAAGGCGTTAACGGTCGCGGCTGGATTATCGTAGATCACAGCAGGTTCCTCGTTCTAGGCTTTCAACCATTTCTGCGTATCTTCCAACGCGCGCTCAAATCGCCGCAGCAATTCTTCAATCTGCGCCTCGGTGATGACGAGCGGCGGCGAAAACGCGATGATGTCGCCTGCCATCACACGCAAAATTAAACCGTGCTCCTGCGCGCGGCGCACGAGGTATGCGCCTACACCGCGTTTCGGATCGAATGGCTTTCGCGCGGCTTTGTCTTCGGCGAGCTCAACCGCACCGATCAAACCAACACCACGCGTATCGCCAATCAACGGATGGCTTTTGTACGCGCGAAGCCTGTTTTGCAGGGCAGGCGCAACACGCTGCACGTGTCCCACAATGTCTCGTTCTTCATAAATTTTGAGCGTTTCCAGCGCAACCGCACAACCGAGTGGATGCCCAGAATAGGTGTAGCCGTGTCCGAAGACGCCGACGCTTGCGCTCGCGTCCGCACACGCCTGATAAATTTTTCCGCTCACGTAGAGCGCGGAAAAAGGCACATAGGCCGACGTAATCATCTTTGCCGTGGTAAGCATGTCGGGCTCAAGCTTGTAGGTGTCGCTGCCGAAGCGATTGCCCGTGCGCCCGAACCCTGTAATCACTTCGTCGGCAATGAAAAGAATTTCATACTTCTTCAGAATCGGTTGGATTTTTTCGAAGTAAGTTGGTGGCGGCACGATCACGCCGCCGGCGCCTTGTACGGGCTCCGCGATGAATGCACCGATCGTTTCTGCAC
>JBOFBL010000462.1:0-10025 GCA_051645545.1 Casimicrobium sp.
GGCGTTTTCGTCAACCACTCGGGGCGCAGCGTGCTCACGGTGAAAAGCGCGGCGAGACATACCGTGCAAACCTGAGCAAAAACGAGCCATAATCGCTTCAACATAAAACACTAAATCCGGAGAAACGTCGTAACTCTGCGCGGGTTTTCGACGAAAAAGAAGAGGGACAACATGCGCACCACCGACGAGTCAAATTTTATGCAACACGGCAGTATCTCCGCATCGGGTTCCACCGCCGTTGGTCGGGATGCGCTTACGCGCTATCTGGCGACCTATCTCGATGTTCGGCGCTTCAAAGACGTTGCGCCCAACGGCCTGCAAGTTGAGGGCACAACGCTCATCCACAAGATGGTGGTGGGTGTTACTGCGAACCAGCTCTTGATCGATGCCGCCATCGATGCGCAAGCCGACGCCATTGTCGTGCATCACGGCTTGTTTTGGAAGGGCGACGATCCGCGCATCGTCGGGTTTCACAAGCAACGTATCGCGCGGTTGATCGCTCACAATATCAATCTTTACGCGTATCACCTGCCGCTTGATGCGCACGCTGAAGTTGGCAACAACGTTCAGCTCGCAAAAAAACTCGGGCTCAACATTATGGGGGCCGCCGGCGAGGGCGATCTTGTGTTGCTGGGTCAACTCGGACAAGGAATTCCCCTTAAATCGGCAGTGCTTGCGGCCTTTTGCGGTCGCCACTTCGGTAATCGGGTGGCGATGTACACAACCTCGACGGGGCTCGTGCAAAAAATTGCGTGGTGCACTGGTGCGGGTGGCTCGTTGCTGCGCGACGCAATCGATGCTGGTGCGGAAGCGTTCATCACCGGTGAAATTGCAGAGCACCACATTCACGTGGCGCGCGAAAGCAATGTGACGCTCATCACAATCGGTCATCACGCGAGTGAGCGCGGCGGCCCGGCGGCGCTCGGCATGCACTTAACGCAGAAATTCAATCTCGTTACGCAGTTCATCGACGTCGATTCGCCGCTCTAAAAGATAATAAACACTATCGATGTTTGCCAAATTTAATTGGGGCGACATGTGTTTTTTATTTATTTTCAATAAATAGTTAATTTTGCCGAACGACCCAATTAAATCAGGCATACGCCACTTTAGTTGATCGCTTTATTTCGAGCGCTCTGGATGTTTCCAAAAAGCGCACCACGTTTGCTTTTCGTCGCACACGTTGCGCATGGCGATAATCTCAACCATGAAACTTTGGACTTACACACGACCCTTTTCCGTTGAGGGCATCAATGGCGTCGTGAAAACGGCGGTGACCCTGAAAGACATGAGCTCCACGCTCTACATCGACGATCGCGCCGTATCGCAAGATACGTTTACTGCCGCTGGCGCGCGGGTGTTTCGCAACAACCATCTCACTTATGCGCTACCGGATGGTCGTCGCCTTGATGTCGAAGCGGGCTACGTCGGTTGGTGGAAAACGCAAATTGCGGTGCGCATTGATGATCGGCTCGTCTACGAGAGCAAACCCGGCGCGAAGATCGCCTGGCCGCAATCGATCGGTAAAACCTTAAAACCCGGCGAATCGCTATCGCCGGAAGAGAGCGCAAAACAAAAAGCGGAAGAGACGCGACAGCGCGAACAATTCAAGCGCAACAAACCTTCGTTGATCGTCGATTTAGGCATTGGCCTGTTGTTCTTCGTTGTCGCCAAGATGACGAACCTCACGACGGCGGCGCTCGTATCGGCGGGCGCGGGCATCATCGTGTGGATCATTCAGCGCTTCGTGAAAATCGATCTGATGGGCGGCCTCGCGACGTTCGGCATTGTGATGTCGCTCGTCGCCGCCGGTTTCGCCTGGGCGTTTCAAGACGACGACATGGTCAAGATGCGCAGCACGATCCTGGGGTTGCTCACGGCGGGCATATTCTTGACCGATGGCTTATTTGGCGGTCGCTATCTCGGCCAGCGTTTGGTGCGCTACATGCCACACCCCGATACGTCGCCCGCGCGGCTCACACTCGGCATCGGGCTTGTCGGCGTGTTGATGGCGGTGCTCAATTTCGGTGTTGCAAAACTTTTTTCGACCGATGTGTGGCTCGTGTATTCCACGTTTCTCGATACGGTGCTTGCGCTTGGGCTCACCTTCGTTGTGATTAAGTGGGCGACGCCTAAAAGTTAGCGTGCGCAAAAAACCGTTTGTGCTTCAATTCGCTTCATTGACCAATCGCCAGGAGGCTCCCATGATGGCAGTTTCAATAACAAGTATTGCGCGCCGATTTGTCCCGTCGCGCTACCCGTTGCTCGCAGTCTTTACGTTGTCTGCCGCGTTGATCCCATCGATAGCGCCGAGCGCGAACGCGTCGACCGCTACAGGCGTGGCCTGGATCACGCCAGAGAAGGGCGACGCCGCTGCCGCTTTCGCACGCGCACGGGCAGAGAACAAGCCCGTGTTTCTGTTCTGGACCGCGAAGTGGTGCCCGCCGTGTAATCATGTGAAATCCACGGTCTTTACGCGACCGGATTTTGTCGAGGCGAGTAAGTCGTTCGTTTCGATCTATATCGATGGTGACGCGCCGGGCGCGCAGCGCTTGGGCGCGCAATACGGCGTTGCTGCATATCCCACCTCTATTGTGTTTGCGCCCGATGGTCGTGAGATCACTCGCTTACCCGGTGAGGTTGAACCGGCGAAATACATGCGCTTGATGTCGCTGGGCGCGAAGGCGACGCGTCCCGTGAAGCAATTGATGGCAAGCGCACTGGCAGGTGAAACACTCTCTGCAGACGAATGGGATTTGCTCACGTTCTATAGTTGGGAGACTGATCAAGATAAAGTAGTCGCTGAAAAAGATCGCGCAGACACGCTGCAAAAAATCGCGCAGCGTGCCGCGAGCACGCAACCGAAGGTCGCTGCCCGTTTGCAATTGAAAGCGCTCTCGTTTGCAGCGTCTCAAACCGCGAAAACGAAAGCCAATGTGGCTGCATCCGAGCAAGCCATCGCGCATGCGCAACTCACGCGCACACTCGCAGATGCGCAAGCGGTGCGTGAGAACTTCGACATTCTTTCGTGGCGCGCAGGCGATTTAACACGCTACGCTGCTGAAGCCAACTCACCGCGTCGTGCGTCACTGCAAAACAATTTCAACAGCGCGTTAGAAAGCATCATCAAGAATTCGCAGTCGTCGCATTCGGATCGTCTCGCAGCAATGGTCGGCAAGATCAGACTCGCTGCACTTGACTTGCCGGAAGTGAAGGCGGGTACATCGAAAAGCGCTTCGAAGTTCCCAGCACCGCTAGTGGCGCAAGCGCGCGAAATTGTGAAAGCGGCCGACGCGCAAATCAGTGATCGCATGACGCGACAAGCCACGATGTCAACCGCTGCGTTCGTACTGAGCGAAGTTGGACTTGTGAACGAATCAGACGTGTTACTCAAAGCCGAGCTGAGCAAGGCAATTTCGCCGCATTACTATCTCTCCGACCTCTCGGATAACGCGCAAAAGCGCGGCGATAAAGCGGCGGCAATTTCTTACGCACAACAAGCGTATGAAAAAGGCGAGGGCGCCGCGACCCGCTTGCAATGGGGCGGTCTTTATGTGCGCACACTCGTGAGCGAAGCGCCGCAAGACACCACACGCATTGTCGCCGCGACAAAGAGTATGCTCAACGAAGCGCAAGCCGCGCCGGACGCGTTTTATGAACGCAGCCGTCGTTCGCTAGAGCGCGTTGGAAAAGCGCTGGACGAATGGGCAAGCAACGATGCGAGAAAAAATGCACTCGCAGGGCTGCGAAGCGATCTAGATCGCGTGTGCGACAAACTGCCTGCGAACGATCCGTCGATTTCTAGTTGTCGCGCGGTGTTCCGTCCGAAGCCGCAAGCCGCGTCCTAGCGCAGTCACCGCGCGCGGTGCTCGGTTCCAGCGCCGCGCGTGATGTGAAGTAAGCGAGTCGGTCGCGAGACGTTTGCCGTGTGCCAGATGCCGCGCGGCACCACAATCGCTTTACCCGCGTTGATTGCAATCGATTCAATGCCGTGTTTCGTTTCGAGCAGAAATTCGGCTGCGCCTTCGAGCACGTAAACGTACTCGTCGCCATTCGGATGCATTTCCCAGTTGCCCCAGTCGCTGCTACACAGGAATTCGCTCACCATCCATCCAAGACCAAACTTATCCATGTCGCTAGGCGGCAGAGACCAAAATGCATCGCCTCCGGGCACGTTTGCTGCCTTTCCGTCGGCGTCAAGGTGAACGTAGGTTTCTTTGGCGTCGACGATCATGATTCCGTTTCCGATGATTTCTTAGCGATTTGCTTGCGCATCAGATAGCGCTCGATGCCATGCGGATACGCATCGAGTGCATAGGCAACGCGATAGCCGAGTTTTTTATAGAACGCAGGCGCCTGGAAACTGTAAGTTTCCAAATAAAACGCTTCGCAACCGCGCGTGAGCGCACGCGACTCGAAGTGCTTCATGAGCGTGGTGCCGATATCGTTATCGCGATACGAATCGCTGACCCACAGCTGTTGCAGCTCGCACGCGCGTCCCCACGTACGACCAACTGCGCCACCGACGACCGCGTTGCTTGCATCGCGTGCGAACACGCCGAGTGGACGCACTTCGTGCAACGCCGCAGCTGCATCGTTGAAGTCGCCGATGCCGTTATCAACGACACGCGCCGCGTCGTTCGGCAATTCGTCGTGAGTGGAATAGGTGATTGTTGGCGACATAGCGTTGAACGAGAGGAACGAAGTGTGCTTCGACTAAGAGCGATCTACTGCCATGATCTAGACGTCACTGTTACGACGTCACAAAAAAACCATGCAGCATATATCGCACGTATCCATTTTTGTTGGGGCGTAGCGTAAATTTACTTATTTATCGAAAAACATTTTTACTTCGCTTTCCGCCCAATAAAATTGGGCGAATCGCAATAACGCTGGGATGAGTTATCCAGTGCTATTTTTCGGTTTCATTTGCGCTGGATCGTAGAAGAATTTCTCTTCGGCAATGCGCTCATCTTCCCAACGTTGATAAGCGATCTCGTCAATGCGCGTCGTCGAATCGTCTTGCCAAACGAATTCAAACAGCCAGCGGATCACTACGCGATCGCCTGAAACGAAGTAAGGTCGGATGCATTTCGAGCTCACCGTTTTTGCACGAGAAAGCACGCGACGTTCATTGGCAACCAATAGATCGCGGCCGACGCGTGGCGCGGCATCGTTCTCCTGCATTGAAGCGTGCTCGGCATAGAACGCTTCGATTGCCTCCGCGTGTGCATTCGATTCGACGCGAGCGATGAAACGTTCAACTGTGTCGGTGCTCGGCATAAAGCGTCTCCGTGCAAAGTGCAACGAAGACGCATAGTAGCAACCATCCGGCGACGCGTTTGCCGAAACTGTAGTAGCTCGCGCGACCGATTACACCGCGATCGCCGAAGAAAATTAGAGGCGATTCATCTGCGCGGTGAAGTATTCCTTCAATTTGCCGAAAGGCTCGCTCGTGCGTGCAGCAAAGGTTAGTTCGAGCGTTTTTCCGTTGAGCTTCACGCTGTTTGCAGCGCCTTGCTTCAAACGAATTGAGGTGAATTTTTTCTTGATCGCGTTTGACGGCGCATCGCCCATTTCGCAAACACCTGTGATGCCGTAGAGCGGAGCCGTGATGCGATCGATCGTGGTCGGCGTACCGAGCGTCGGGTTCTTCGAATAATCGATACCGGTGTCGTCGAAATTGATCGCCGGACGAAAATCGCCGCATTTGGCATCAATGTAGTCCGATGTGTCGGAGAGCCATTTCTGCACGTGCTGTTTGTTGTCGGCCGGGTTGTCGCTTTGGGCTAAGGCGTTTGTCGACAGCGAAATCGCCCAACATAGGACGAGCGCGACAGTGGATATACGAAGCTTGTTTTTCATACGATTCTCCTTTTGGAAACTGAGATGAATTGGTTAACAAGAATCGTAGTGCAGCGGAGGACTTTTTTTCGCGCAATTCAGAACAATTAAGAACGACAGCGATGTCTGGGCAATGTTTTCATCGCACGGTGCGCTCGCGTGCAAACACAATGCCGATCACAACGATGACGATCGATACCGCCGTCGGCAATGAAATGGCCTCGGCAAGAAAAAGGTAACCACAGATCGCCGAGAGCACGGGAACCAACGCGCCGAAAATCGCTGCGTTGCTTGCGCCAAGCGCTCGGATGCAGAAGACGTAAATGTACGAACCGAGTAGCCCGGCGACGAAACCCTGTAACGCAACTTGCAAACCAAGATCAGCGAGTGGCACTGCTAACAACTTCGACTCGCCGCGCACTAGCATCCACGCAATCGCCGCGAGTGCCGACCAAAAGCAAACGAGCGCTGTCGCATACCAAGGCGATAGCGCCAGTTTTCGTAGTGCCAAGGTGTACATCGCCCAGCTGATCGACGCACAAATGAAAAGAAGATCGCCGTACCAAACGTCGGCGAGCGATAAGCGAGCGCTTGCGAAACCGAACGCAACCGCCCCATGAGGATCAGCGTGTACCCGACAAGTCGTTGTCGGTTCACCACCACGTGCGTCGTCGCGTAGAGCAGAAGTGCGGTGAATAGCGGCACCGTACCGGACAGCAAAATGCCCATGTGCGCGACCGGCGAATAGCGCGCACCCATCATCGCAAGCGCGCCGTAACCGATGCCGCCGCTCGTAACCATCAACACGAACCATCCGCGATGAACATGCGCGGGCAACACGCCTTGTTTCCAGAGCAGCGGTGCAAGCACCAGTGCAGGAATTCCATAGCGCAACGTCGCAAGATCGCTCGCAAGCAAAGAACTCGTCACGCCATAGCGTGTCGCGGTTTGCCATGATGCAGCGATCAATGCAGACACGAAACCGGCGAGTAGACCGGCAATCGATAAAAAGCGATTCGACATGCGAATGCGCACAATGCAGCGCGCTGAGTGATAACGAATCGCAGCTTAGCGATGGATCCGCGGCCGCGCTATCAAACCTTTGCGCGTTTATCGTCACTTCCGTTCGTGGTGATCCTGCGGTGCTTCGTCAAGCTCAGCATAAACTGAGCACGACAGTAACACCGTCCGTTCATGCTGAACCTGTCGAAGCATCACCACTCACTTCCGTTCGTGGTGAGCTTGTAGAACCATGAACGGATTTCACGCGTTTTGATGTGGACTCAGCTTCGCGCGACCCACGCCGACGGCGTCACGCCAACCGCGCGCCTGAACGACGCTGTGAAATGACTGTGACTTGCGTAACCTAACTCGAACGCGAGATCGGCGATCTCATCACGGCGAGTAGATAAGCACGCCAGAGCCTTTGCTATCCGAAGTCGTTCGCGATACGCAAACACTGCAACACCATGACGCGCTTTGAATGCGCGCGACAGTTGATACGGCGAGATAAACGCCGCATTCGCGACATCGCTCAAACAGATGTCATCACAAAACCGTTCGATCAAGAAATCTCGTGCGCGTGCGAGGGCGCATGTCATGCGAGTGCTTGCGCTACGCGTCGACGCCTGCGTACGTGCAGTCGCACGTGCGAGTGAGCTAGCGAGGACAAGCGAATACTCTTCACGCGCCAATCGATCATCGTTCGGGCTCGCTAGCGCATGAATACGGCTCGCACATTTCGAATCGATCATCGCGCTCGTCGAGCCGCTGCGACCTTGCATCCATTGTTCGCTCAATGCCTCATCGCGAACGGTGACGACTACGCTCGTCTGCCGTACCGGCTTGCGCATGCGGTACACAGCATCGCGCGTTGACACCATTACGGAGGTGTTATCGATCAACGCCTCGCCGTCGTCGGTGCGCGCGTAGAAATGTCCGCGAAGCGGCACGATTATTTTGAACGCGTTCGACGCGTATTCGCCGCTCCATTCGTCGTTGGCTTCGAGTAAATCGACCCGCTCAGCGAGCACGGATTGTGTAGAGACGAGGGCGCAACGGCGGTAGGGCATGCATCATTAAACGGCAAACTGACGCGCACTGCAAGTACGGTGCGTATGGCGAGCAACTCGTTGCCCACGCACTCATCTAAATGTCGTCATTACTTCTTTGGCTGAATGCGGGAAGCAATCACCTGCTTATTCGCGCGATGAATACCCCAGAGTACGCCAGATTCGCTTCGATCCCATGCGATGCCTTGTCCGGCGATTAGTGGCATCGGAATTGTTTCTACGTGTTCCAGAATCGAGCCCATTTTCGGAATGCGAAGTGCGTAGACCTCGGGATGATCATGGCCAGTGACATAGAGCAATCCATCCGGTCCCCATGAGCCGCCGGAGATACTCATCGGTTCTGAACGCTTGATGACCTCTGTTGGATAGATCCAGGCTTGTTGCTCCTGCCATTGATCGTTGAATTTCACGAGCGTCGTCCAGTAGCTGTTGCCATACGGTCGCTGGCTTGTGCCGAATACGCGGCTGTAGTTACCGAACGTTGCCCACCATGCGCCTTCGTGTCGATCCACCCAGGTCATCGAACCCCAGCGAATGCCGAAACTGTGCGACGAGAGATGTTTCATCGTCGCCGCATCGATGATTTCAATCGAACTCGTCATCGGTTCTTGCGGATAGTTCGAATGTGAAAGCACGATCTTGCCGTCGATCACGGCTGCGCTGTCGAAGTGAATGATTGGTCCGTCTTTCGGCATCGTGAACTTACCCGCCGCTGCGCCGGTTTTCTTGTTGTATTTGCCAATCGCTTGATTGGTAACCGCATAGAAAAATTCTTTGTCTACACCGACGCCTTGTCGCGCTTCATCGATCGTGAACTTTGCGACCTCGGCGAATTCGCGCGTTGCTGGTTTGGCTTTAGTCGTGTCGGTTTGCGCATAAGGCGAGGTTGCAATCACGCTGACCAAGACGGTAAAGAGAGTCGCTGCGGCGCGACTACGACGGACACATTGACGACTGAAAAAGAACATAGCGCTCCCCCGAATAGATTGTTGGCTCGCGAAGGATACGCGCCGATTGTTACAGCGCGAAGTAACTTCCTGAGAGTGGCGAAGCGGGCAACGTATGATGTGCTTCGTAGTGAAAATAGCCAATTATCGATTCGCCCCATTAAATAAAACGAATTCAGACAAAATTAATTAAACAAAGATTTAATAGAAATCGCATGGAGCATCGAAAAAAAGGGCATAAAAGCGCTATGCTGAATGATGAAGCGCTACGGCTGCTTTCTGGCGATTGCGGCCACCAATTCAACGCGATTACGCACGGCAAGTTTGTCGAATACTGAACTCAGTTGATTGCGCACCGTGAGCGCACTCTTGCCGAGCATTCGGGCGAGCTCTTTGTTGCTGTGTCCATACGCCACAAGCATTGCGAGGTGCATTTCGGTGGCAGTAAGCGCATTCAGCGCGACAGCAGGCAACGGGTTTTCGTTCGAATCGTTCTCGATGAAACGTATTGCAAACATGGGCCATGCGAGAGGCTCAGCGGAGAGTCGAAGCAATTCGATTCGAACGACGATGTGTCGATTTCCTGTCAGTGCAATCGAGATCGGCTCAGGTGTTGGAAGTGGTCGATTTAATTGCAGCGCTTCAATCACGCGCTGCTTAAGCGTTGCACAAGCGTCCGACAATTCCTGCGGGCAGGCAATCGGACTGTCTTCATCGATAGAGACGTTCCAATGCTGTGTAAGCAACGCCCGCGCCGGTTCGCTGCAATGTTGTGCACTCAGATTCCAATCCAGAATCAACTGCGCTTCTCGAACATTGAGCAGCAGATCGGTGAGAGAGAAACGAACCATGCGCTCAGCCTCCGACGCCGCTACACGTTTCATTGCGACCTCGATGTCTGCATACACCGACTCGCACCAAGCGATGTCGTCTTCGTCGTAGTCGCCCTGCGCCTCGATTCGGTTTACGCCAACCATTGCAATCAGGTCATGGCCGATCCAAAAGAAGAGGCCGATGCTGTGAAGCCAGCCTTCGACGGCCATGATCTTTTCGTAGTATTTCGTTCGCTTGACCTCGGCGACTGGCATCACATCGCTCACGCGCACGATGCGCGCACCTAGATGGTCGCGCAGCCACGTGAGCCCTGGGTGCTCGGTCGAGT
>JBOFBL010000463.1:0-9712 GCA_051645545.1 Casimicrobium sp.
GTGCTTCGCAGGCACTCACAAGCAGCGTCGTTAGGCATGCGAGTGCAAGCGTGCAGGTGCGCGAGCGTTGCGTGCCTGCGTGCGCTCGCGCGTACGAGAGAAACGTCATAATTTGTTCTAAAAATCTCATCCTGGCTCCTAGTCGGAACGTACAATTTAATTGGGTCGTCGACTTGTATTCGTTATATCTTGAAATAAGCTGTTTATTGCTTTACTGCCCAATTAATTAGTAATTGTGTGCGTTTGGCTGAAGCTGCTCTAAAGTGTGCTTTTGAGCAGTGTTCTGGGCCCACTGCGCAATGTATGTTTTGTGTGTTTTTGCATGGTCGCACGCGGACATGTTAGAGCGCGTCAATCTTCCACGTGCCATCGGGCATCAAGATAAATCGCACGACGTAGATTTCGCGTTTGGTGTTGATCTGGCGAGCGACTAAATACTCGGTCGATGTTGGGTTGTTGTCAATGCGCAGCATCGAGCCGACGGCACCATTGCCCAGTGTTGTCGCATCGATCAACAAGACATCGAGTGCGCTGGCGTAGTTCTCTTGTGCTGTTGGACTTAGGAATGTGAGCGCCAAGGTTTTGTTGTTGGCTTTGAGTGCGGCGTTGAAGTTCTGCCAGAGGAAGAAGCGTGGATCGGTGATGCCGCTGCGTGCGGTGATCGTGATCGCATTGGTTCGCGTGCGCGCACCGCTCGAATCGATGGCGATGGCCACGAGCTTGACGGTGTAGTCACCGCTAGAGAGCAGGGCCAGGTTGTAGCTGAGCTCGTTGTTGATGGGGCTGTTGGCGCTAGCCAGAAGCGTTTCGCTGCCGTTGGTTTCGATGCGCTTGAGCTCGATGCGCGCGACGCTGCCATCGGCGTCACTCGCGCGCACGAGGATCGCAGTGGTGGTGCCACCGGGATACTGAAAGCCATCGGCGATGTTGACGAAGCTCAACGCCGGTTGTGCGTTGCTCGAGCTCACGTTAAACGGCGCGGAGAGCGATTCGTAGCCGTTGCTGGTGACCGCTGAGGCGATCAGGGTGGTGTTTTGCGCAAGGTTGATTGCAAACGTCCACGGCGCGGCGCTCTTCTCGGCGAGCTTCTCTTTGCTGATTGCATTGAAGAGCCCGATCTTTGCCACCCCCACGCTCGGTGGCGTGTCGAAGGCGACGGCGTAGGTCGTCGCGCCGGTGTTCGCGGCAGCACTCGGCCCATCGATGCGTGGGGTCAGTCGCTCGGCGGCGGCAACGATGGCAACGCTGCCATTGGCGGCGCAGCCGCGGATGCCGGTGGTTGAATAGCTACAGGCGGCAAACGGACGGTAGCCGCTGCCTGTGACGATCCATGTGCCTTCCAATGCATTCGTCACGCTGGCGAGCGGGGTGACGCCGTTTTGTGCATCGTTGAGGCTTTGGAAGAAGTCCGTGCGCGCGGGCACCCAGGTGCCGCTTGTGAGGCGCATCTTGTAGGTGATCGACTGTCCGACATAAAGCGGAAGTGCTTCTTCAAAGTAGCCAGCGGTCGGCGGCTGTTCAAGCACCAAACTGACTTGCGGCACGACGACGGTGACGGCGGCACTTGTCGTGCTCGCGCCGCGAGCAGTGGTAACCCGCAAGGCGACCGTGCTGGTGCCGACGGGGAGCGCTGGCAACGATGAGCCCGACAAATTTGTGACTGTGGTGAATACGTTGTTGACCGTTTGCCCGATGCCGTTGATGATCCACTGCGTTTGAGTGAGCGCGCTGCCATCGGTTGAGCTGGCGCTCCAGAGCGCTTTGGCGATACCGTTTGCAAAGTCATCAGGCGTGTACCCGTTGACGCCCGCAGGTAATGAGAGTGACACGTTGGGCGGCTGCGCGGCGACCGCATAGACTTTGAACACTTTTGGTGTGGAGGCGGTTGCGGTGAGACCGATTGCATCCTTGACTTCGACCGTTACGGAATAGTCGCCAGCGGGGACGTTGTTCCAAGTAAAGCTAAACGGTGCGCTTGTGCTGCGACCGATTTCCGAGCCGCTGCTGCGATAGATGGCCTGAACAATTGCGCCATTGCTGCTTGTCGCGCTGATCGAGAGGGGCACGCTCGCGGGTGCTATGAACTCGACGCCGCTTGCCGGGCCAGTGAAGCTTGCGGTAGGCGGTGATCCAGCAACAAACTGAAGCGAAATCGTCTGCGATAGTGCAACGCCGCCGTTCGGACTTGTTGCGCGAATTTGGTACGTGTACGTTCCCGCAGGTCGGCTGCGAGAGAAACTTACATTGCCGTCGGCACTGTTTTGCGTCGCCACAACCACGCTGTTTTCTAACAGTTCGATGGTGCTGCTACTTGGGCTCGTGTTGCTGACGGAGGCCGTAATGGTGGCAGTGGCGTTGGCCAGGAATACATCATTGTTTGCGGGCGACAAAATAGACGCCGACCATGCGCGAACACCGAGTGTGCCAAGGGCTTGGGATGCGCTAAGCCCCTGTCTGTCCGTCACTGAAACGCTAATGGCATAGTCACCCGCAGCTGGCGTTGGCCACGCCGCGTTGCAAACGATTTTGTGTTCATGCGGCACGAGCGTATAGGGAAGCGTTTTCCTTGGTTCCATTGCAACATCGCATGTGGTCGCCGCGCTGATGGCGCTGCCATTCGCAAACCATTGAATCGCAGACGCGTCGGGTACGCGGGTATCGTCATAGTCGATGAAGGCCATCGTTAGCTGCGTTGTTGCGCCTGGCCAAACGATGCCGAGACTTGGTGGAACGATGACTGTTGGCGCGATAGCTTGGAATCGGTACGCAGTTGACGCGCCGTTATCGACAGCAAACGCTTTGTACCCACCGACGCGAACGTCGCCTTTCATGTAGGCCTGCATCCACCCGCGTGCGCCGTTGTTCCATGGAACCACCGAAACATTTGCACCGGCTTCGCCGAAGGTTGGGAATCGCGCGAAGGTGTCGAGCGATCGAGTGAAGCGATTTTCGGCATCCAGTGTGGTTGCGCCAACTGCCTCGCGATAGAACTGAAGTAGGCTTTCATACTCGGGGTTCCTGCACGAGCCGTAGTCCCAGTACCCGCGTGATCCGCAAATGCCGCTGCCAAGCATGATTTGATTGTCGCGAACATAGGTTGTAGCGAGGTATTGATTCGTCGCGAGCCCCGCAGCAGTGCGATCAAGGCCAACGATCTGCGCCTGGGCGGTCGTTCCCGCGGCATCGATGAAACTGGGCGGCAACATGTCGATCACCGGTCTGCGCTTTGTGAAAGTGGATGAGGCGCTGATTGGCGAGCCTGTTGCGGGTGTCATCCTCACTGTGATCGTTGCTTGCGTAACGTTGCTCGGAAGGTACACAAGCGCGCTGAAACTTGCGCCGCTAATGAGTTTTATTTTTTCCCAATTGGATGGCGAGCACGACGGAGTGCACTCAACCATGTAGTCGAGACTTGCACCGGCGCTGGGCTGCCACGTACCGCGCAGTACAAGGTGATCCGGAATGCCAACGTCGCCCACGAACGCTTTACCCGCGTTCAACGGGCTGATGATTTGAACGCTGTTGTTGTTTGCGGCGCGCACGCGAACGATGGCGTCATCGCTCCAAGTTATTGCGCCGTCCGCCCAGCGTACGCGCGACCGATAGCGATAGTCGCCCTCTGTGGGGGCAAGTGTGGTCGAGTAGGGGGCCGCAGTCTTTTGCGCTAACAGTGTGTTGCCATTGAAAAATTCAACGCTCGTGACTGCAGGTGAAACGCCCACACTTCCGCGAAGCGGAGATGCGTTTAACGTGATATTGGTTGACGGTGCAATTGTTACTCCGTCGGTAACACCGGTTAACACGGCTCCGAGCGCGCGGGTGTCGATAGCGTTCGATTTGATAGCAAATATTTTTACGTCGGCGAGCGCGAGCTGGGCATTCGCAACACGACTCCATATCCGCACGAAACGAGGGTTTCCGGCACTGCAACATGGACGCGGATCGATGACGTTAAGACGGATAGGCGAGCCGGTTGGATTCGTTATCTGCAGGGCGAATGTGTCGGAGGCGTTCGAAAGATCACCGTAAGCTTGTTGAACATTGAGTTGGTCACCAGACGTCGGCACAAACGGCGACGCAGAAAACAGCACCCAAAGATCGGCAAGCGCGGCACCGCAGCATCCCGCCGCAGGCGTAATTTCAAGCGCGGTTAGACGCTCGCCTTGCCCAAGGTCGATTTCCCACCACGGATTGTTTTGTACCTCGGTTCGCGATTCGCTAGTCGAAGAGGCATCGTTAGCAAGACTCGCGTCGTAGCCAGCCGTAGTACTCGATTGGCGCACTTTCTTGCCTATCGCCACATTCGCAGGTGCTGCAGAAACTACAAGTGTTTCGGCAGCAGAAGTTACGGTCGTGCCGCGATTGTCGGTGCCGCGCGCAGTGACGGTATACGTTCCTTCGGCAATTCCATTCCACGCAAATGTGTATTGATTGCCGGATTGGAGCGTGCCGTTTCCGATCAATGTGTTGCCATTGAAGAACTGGACAGTGCTTATGGTGCCGTCCGCATCGGCGACGTTCGCGCTGAGGGTTACGTTTGCGAGGGCTGTTGGCGTAACGGATGACAAGCTATCCATCGTGACGGAAGGAGGCCGATTCACCACAAAGTTGAGTGCGATTGATTCGGTGTAAGGCGCACCTGTGAAGACGCGCGCTTTGACGGCGTATGCGCCCGATGGTCTAGCGGTCCACGT
Source organism: Casimicrobium sp. (assembly GCA_051645545.1). Taxonomy (GTDB): domain Bacteria; phylum Pseudomonadota; class Gammaproteobacteria; order Burkholderiales; family Casimicrobiaceae; genus Casimicrobium. Next base: position 4,695 of record JBOFBL010000463.1, read on the forward strand.
GTATGTGTAAACGTTTCCGCTAGCGGTCGCTGTTCCGAGCAAGGTGGTGCCTGAGTAGATATCGACTTTGCTAACCGCCGGACAGCCATTCTGGGCAGTCGCACTGATTGAAAGCGCTACGTCCCTTTGGGTAGCGCTGTATGTGGCTGTTGTTATGACCGCGCCTTCAGCGGGCGACTGCCACGCAATCGTCGGTGCGGCACATGCGTTGCCCACGGTGACAGCGCTCGCAGTCGACGTATTGCTTGCGCCATCATTGTCAAATATCTTCGCCGTGTAGCTGTGCGATCCAGTTGCAGCATTTGCATGTGTGTAGGTCCACGGCGATGCTGTTTTTGTTGCAAGCAGTGTCGTGCCGTCGTAGAACTCGACCCTGGCAATCGTTCCATCGGTGTCACTGGGTGTTGCCGTCAGGTTAACGGTTGCTGGTGCAGCGCAGGGCGCGACACAGGCCGCTGCGAGCGTGACCGTCGGTGCCGTGTTGATTCGAATCGTGAGCGGTGCGGTGGTGGTGACGCCGCCATCGTTGTCAGTTACGCGCACAGCCAGCGCGTAAGCGCCCGCGCGCGGCGCGAGCGAATGAGCGCAGGTAAATGGTGCCGTAGCGGGCGGGATCGTTTTTGTACAACTCGCCACGATGGTGCCATCGAGCAAGAACTCAACTTTGTTTGCTGTGCCGTCCGAGTCGCTCACTGAGGTTACCGACGCCGTGGTGGTGACTGCTGTTGCTGAGGTGACCACCGGTCCGCTTGGGCTTATCGAAAAAATAGCGTTTGGGTTTGCGTTAACGCGGATACTGATCGATGTTTCGTTTTTCGTTCCCGATACGTCAGTCGCAACCGCTTTGATAGTGTACGTATTGGCGGATGAATTCGACCAGCTAGTCGAAAGCGGGCTTGTCGCGCTCGTTGCAAGTTGCGATTCAACGCCACCGTTCGGTATCCTCGAAATTGCAAGACTTGAGAGCCCGTCTGCGTCCGAAGCGGCCGCGGTGATGTTCACCGTTGCTCCCGTTTGGAAGACCGCACCGTTAGCGGGCGCCGTAATGCTTACTGCGGGTGGCAAATCGATTCGCTGAAGGCGAAACTCGTCGAGCTTCGGCGTTAATGGGGAAAATCCCGTATCAACAGAAATAGAAAGATTGCGCGAACCGGCGTTGATCGCGAACGGAAGTGACGCTACCTCGCGGAAATCGAGTGTTGACGCAGCGAGCTTGCCTACCGTTACGCCGTCGATGGCAATGTTCACCCCGCCATGCGCGATTTGCCCAACCGCCACATAGATTCCGCCTTCGAAACTCAGCGTTTGGCTCACTTTGCCCGTATTCGAAAGCGCAAGGTATTGCTTACCGTAAATAGTGCGCGGCGCGCTTGTATTACTGGCGCCTGCGTTACTTTGAATCGATCCACCGGTTCCACTAAAGCTCCACGAGGCGTTGGTCGGGTTGGCAACCGCAGTCCCGGCTGCAGTTGCGGAGGCAGGTGCCGCGAGGTTCGGTGCTTCGAACGTTGCGTTAAGCGGTTCGGCGCTTGCATCGTTAAGAGATATGTTGTCGAGCGCAATTGAACCCGCAACCGCACTGAACGTAAAGACATGCGTTCCAGCGGGTAAGGCGAATGCTGGCGTGCTGTAACTTCGATACTCGTCGATAGTCGTTGACGCAATATTTGCGATGGTCGTCGCCGTGCCGCCATTGCTCGCAACATTGATGCGCAAATTCGCGGTTGCCACGCTTGCTTTGCCACTCTTTAGTGAAAGGCTGTAGCGCCCCGCCGCGAGCGTTAGCGATTGGCTAGCGGTTGCGCCTGTCGCAAGCGAGAGTACTGTCGTGCCTTCGGGCGCGTTTATAGGTGTTGTGCGCGTCGCGCCACTTGATAGTGTCCAGGCTGTCGTCGCCTCGAACCCCGGATTTGCGAGAGCTCCAGGCGCGTTGACGATTGTGATCGCATCGATGTACGCGGTCGCATATTGCGGTGATCCCGCCGTACCGTAGTTCGTTGCGTTGGTGGCTTCAATGCGAAGCGTATAAGAACCCGAAGTTGTAATAGTGAACGGCTGCGTCCAGCCCGTTTCAAACCCTCCGGTTGTCGCGTCAGCGATGTAGCGTGGATTCACCGCGCCTCCTACCGGCGTTCCATTCACAGAGAATTTGAGGGGCTGTGGCCGTCCGGATGGGTTTTTGACCGCAGCAGCGTAGCGGATGAGGTAGATGCCTGGCGCGAAGGTAACGCTTTGCGTAATGACGCCGAAATTGTTGTTACCACTGGCTGGTGCGGCCGAAAGAAACGCCGCTTGCTTTCCGTCACTGCCGTTGGGCGCATTGTTATTGCGGATACCGGATCGTCCCGTGAATGACCAAGTCCCGCCTGTGGGGCGCAGAGAATCAGTGTTACCCGAAACGGTTGGCGTCTCGAAAGAGTCGTTGACAACTCTCTGTGCATAAGCAGTTGCTCCATACATAAGCGTTGCAGCGACCACGAACAGAGCGTAGGGATTCGCAAATCCAGCGTTTTTAATCATGATTCCCAAAGGTCAGGTTTTACTTATTGTTTCGAACTATCGCGCCGTGATGTAGCCCGCGATTTGCACTGTGAGGTGAAGAGTATCAATAATTGCTGTGCGTCCTGGCTGTTAGCATCGCGTTTCATTAGTTTTCTATGCGCACCGTGCGACTGATTAGTGTTCGTCGATTCCCACTGCCACATTAATTTCTCCGACTTTGCTGACGATGTCGATGCATTGATCGTTCGTATGCGCGAGGCGCGTGTGACGCATGCGATGTGCATTTCGGTGACTTATCCTGAATGGCCGTCGGTGGTTGCGTTGGCTGATCGCTTTGAGAATATTTATGCGACCGCTGGTGTGCATCCTGACTATGAAGACATTGAAGAGCCGACCGTTGCATCGCTTCTTGAACGCGCGGCGCATCCGAAGGTGCAGGCTATTGGTGAGACGGGGCTTGACTATTACCGTTTGCAAGGCGATTTGGAATGGCAGCGCGAGCGTTTTCGCACGCACATTCGCGCTGCGCGTGAGTGCGGCAAACCGCTTGTGATTCATACGAGAAGCGCATCAGAAGATACGCTCAAAATCATGCGCGAAGAGAAGTCGCATGAAGTCGGTGGTGTGATGCATTGTTTTACTGAGACGTGGGATGTTGCCGCCGCTGCGATGGAGATGGGCTTTCACATTTCGTTCTCAGGCATCGTGAGCTTTAAGAATGCGAAGGAATTGCATGAGGTTGCCAAACGTGTGCCGCTTGATCACATGTTGATTGAAACCGATGCGCCGTACTTGGCGCCGGTGCCGTTTCGGGGGAAGCGAAATGAACCATCGTTTGTGCCGCATGTCGCAAGTGCAGTGGCCGCACTGCGTGGCGTCGATACAGAGACGATTGGCTCCGCGACGAGTGCCAATTTTTTTAAGCTTTTCAAGGTAGAAGTATGAGTAACTCGAAACTATATAAATTTGCTTTTACCGCCCAACTAATTTGGGCGATAAGCGCAGGTGCTGCTGTTGCTCAAAACCGATTGAATAACGCACCGCCACAGTCTTCGACACCGCCGCAAGTGGCCGTTGAGCCCTCGAAGATCGAGCTTTTCAAAATGATTGGTTTGCAACGCGAACGCGAAGTGCGAAACCTCGTCTTCAAAGGCACGTCACCTGACATGGTCGACGAGCGTGGCGATCATGCGCTGCTCGTAGCCGCGCGCGATGGTTGGGTCGAGGGCGTGAAAGCGCTGCTTGAGCTCGGTGCGAAGGTGAACTTGCGCAATAAATGGGGTGACACCGCGTTGATGGTCGCTGCACTCAACGGGCACGAGGCCGTAGTACGTGCTTTGCGCAGCAAGAGCGGCGACATTAACGTGAAAGATCGCGGCTGGACTGCGCTGCACTACGCGGCAATTGGCGGCCACGACAACATTGTGAAGTACTTGCTCGATCAGGGCGCCAATCCGCTCGCGCAATCCACCAACGGCGTCACGGCGATGATGATGGCGGCGCGCGAGAATCGTACCGAAGCCATCAAAGTGCTACTTGAATACGGTGCCGATCCAGCGCAGAAAAACGATAAGGGCGAAACTGCGTACGATTGGGCTGTGCGCGAAGAGCATCGACCGGCCAGCGAATTACTTAAAAAAGCGAAGTAGTGTTTCGCTTAGGACGACACAACGGGCACACCGCGTTGCGCCCAGTACGCGATCAGCGAGTTAGTAGTCGCGCGTGAAGGGCGAAGAGGTCGCGTTCGCGCGATCTGCGGTTTCTTTCGCGAGTGCTGCCTCGACAGCCACACGCGCTTGATCGCGTTGCATTTGTTCCGCTTGTTGTTTTCGAAGCGCCGCTTCGATCTGCTTTGCTTCGCGTAAGCTCGTGGCGTTTGCATCGCTTGCAACAACTGCGCCGAGCACACGACGCGCGCCGTTAAACGTTTTTTGCCAATAGCTATTGTCGAAATTCACCACTTCGACGGATCCACCGCGACTAGGTGAATGAATGAAGCGGTTGTCGCCTAGGTACACGCCGACATGCGAAAACTGGAAACGTCGCGTGTTGAAAAATACGAGATCGCCGGGTTGCAATTGATCTTTATCAACCGTTTGCCCGACCTTCGCTTGCTCGCGCGCGCTGCGCGGCAGCGAGATGCCGGTGGCTTGCTGAAATACATAGCGAACGAAGCCGCTGCAATCAAGACCCGTGTCGGGCGTATTGCCGCCGAACTTGTAGTTGACGCCCACGAGGCCGAGTGCGGTCGATGAAATATCGGCCGCTGCATCCTTTGCGCGCTGACCGAGTTCACGAAGGTTTTTCTCGATTTTTCCCATCGTCGTGGGATTGATCGAATCGGTATCTGCTGCCTGAGCATTGCTCGTGCACAGGCCGAGCGCAACGAATGCGCCGAGCAGCGTGCGACTACGCCGCGAGGAAATGGCATCGGTGGGCTTGCCGATGGACGTTTGTAGAAAATTTAAACGCGGTCGCATGCCAGTGATTTTACGAGAGAACGCCGTCGAAACAAG
>JBOFBL010000464.1:0-1534 GCA_051645545.1 Casimicrobium sp.
GTGCTTCGCACTAAGACGACGCGCTAACGCGCTAGGACGTCGCGCTTCGCGCTATGACGCAAGGTCTGCGCATGCTGCATTTCGACTTGTTACTGGCGAATTCGCAAAGAAGCAATTCTCTCCGATTTCAACAAAACTCTGCAAAACGTTCGAAGTCGAAAAGCAAAGTAAACTGCGCAAAGCTTTGTGTCCTAGGCCGAAGGCCGTCGTCCTAGTGCGAAGCACGTCGTCTTAGCGCTGAAAGCGCGTCGTCCTTCACGAAGTGATCTATGTCCCTTGCCCTCTCCTCCTCTGCCCTCCGTGATGCCGCACTTGCAGCGATCGAACATGCCAAAAAAAATGGCGCTACCCAAGCCGACGCGGAGGCGACGCAAGGCAGCGGCTTGAACGTGACCGTGCGCATGGGCGAATTGGAAACGCTGGAACACAATGCTGACCAATCGCTCGGGGTTACGGTGTATGTTGATGGCCGCAAGGGCAATGCGAGCACCGGCGATCTTTCGCTCACCGCCGTAAAAGCGACCGTAGATAAAGCGCTCGCTATCGCGAAGTTCACGAGCCCCGATCCGTTCGCAGGGCTGCCCGACGCGGCGTTGATGGCGAGAGACATCCCCGAACTCGATCTTTATCATCCGTGGGACATCGATGCGGGCGAAGCCATCAAGCTTGCGAAATTTTGCGAGGACGCCGGGTTTGCCGTCGATGAACGCATTGACAATTCCGAAGGCGCGACGGTGAGCGCGAGTGAAAGCGAATTCTTCTATGCAAACTCACACGGCTTCGTCGGCGGCTATCAAGGCAGCGCTCATTACATCGGCGCGGGCTTCGTTGCCACCGATCATGGTGCGATGGAAGGCGATAGTTGGTACAGCTCGCATCGGCGCGCGAGCGCGCTCGAAGACGCTGCGGCGATTGGCCGTCGCGCGGGCGAGCGCACTGTCGCGCGATTGAACCCGCGCAAGATTCCAACACAAACGGCGCCGGTTTTGTTTGAACCTTCGATGGCCGCGGGCTTTGTTGGTCACGGCATCTCCGCGCTCTTCGGCGGTTCGCTCTATCGCAAGACTTCGTTCCTGCTCGACAGTATTGGTAAAGAAATCTTCTCGAAGAACGTCAATATCGTTGACGACCCACATATTCGCGAGGCGTATTCGAGCTCACCGTTCGACAACGAGGGCGTTGCGTGCAAGCGTCGGGCAATCGTTGAGAACGGTGTAATTCGCGGCTACTTTCTCTCCGCGTATTCCGCGCGCAAACTTGGCATGCAATCGACGGGTAACGCCGGCGGCAATCACAATTTGCTGGTGGCGCCGACGATGAAGGGTGGTCTTAAGGAGCTTGCGAAACAGATGCAGCGCGGGCTCATCGTCACCGATTTGATGGGACAAGGCGTGAATCCTGTGACGGGTGATTACTCGCGCGGTGCCGCAGGGTTTTGGGTCGAGCATGGCGAAATCGCTTATCCAGTTGCGGAGATTACGATCGCCGGCAACTTGCTTGATTTGTACAAACGCATCGTTGCAATTGGTGACGA
>JBOFBL010000465.1:0-2118 GCA_051645545.1 Casimicrobium sp.
TTGGATCGCGGCGGCTTCTGATCGTGTCGCCTCGGTGCGCGATGGCTTTGTGGGCTCGATCGGTGTGGTGTGGATGCACTTAGATCGCAGCGCCGCGCTGGAAAAAGCGGGCTTGTCGGTCACAGTGGTTCAGGCGGGCTCAAAGAAAACGCAGTTCAGCCAGTTCTCATCGCTTGCGCCCGAAGCGCGCGCAAAAGCGGAGGCGCTGGTCTCCGATATGTACGGACGCTTTACCGAGCACGTTGCGACAGCGCGATCAATTGATGTGCAAGCCGTGCGCGACACCGAGGCGGAGGTCTTCACCGCCGCCGACGCCAAAAAATACAAGCTCATCGACGTTGTTTCCAACGTCTCCGATTTTCACGCAAGCATGGTCGCGGCCGTGCGCAAAGGAACCGCGTCGCGCACTTCGCCTGCCGCGAATAAATCGTCAACCTCAACAGGAATGAAAACCATGACTGACTTTACACACTCGCAGGCCGACGTCGACGCGGCCAAAGCGCAAGCCAAACAAGAAGGCATCGCCGAAGGCGTACAAACCGGCATCGCGCAAGAGCGCGCGCGTGTCGGCGCAATTCTCGGCTGCGACGAAGCAAAGGGCCGACAAGCGCAAGCGCAGTATGTCGCACTCAAGACCGCGATGTCGCCCGAAGATGCAAAGAGCTTGCTGGCCGCGTCGCCAGCAGAAGCGGTAACTACTGCGGCGGCCAGCGTTCCCAAAGGCTTGCTCGCCGACGCCATGAGTGCGAAAACCAACGCGAACCCTGATGTTGGCGGCAGCGTCGATCAAGACGTCGCCGTCTCTGCGCTCGAGAAAGCGAAAAACGATCTTGCGGCGGCTGAGCAAAACGGCGGCAAGGTCACCATCTAGCGCCCTTCAATCCAGTTCGATTCACGTCATTTTTAGGAGATTCTTATGTCTGATCCGAAATACGCGTCAGGTCGTTCGTACTTGACTGAGGGCGAAAACTGCCTGATTACCCGCAACTCGCACGACATGGTGACCCGCAAAGGCACTGTCGCGGCAAACACAGTGTGGAAAGAAGGCCAACCGGTCAATATCACGGCGGCCGGTGTGGTCACCGCGCTGGTGGGTGCGGCCTGGACTGTTGCTGATCGCTTCGCGCTTGCGTTTACCGATGTCGACACCACGGGCGCGTCTGGCACGACTGAATTCGTGTTCCTGACTCAAGGCCCGTTCGTTTCAGAGCGCGTGATCGCGCGCGCGCTGAACATCGCCACGCCGCTTCCGGCTGCGCTCGTCACCGCCATTGGCGCTGCTGGCTTGATTCTCGACACCCAAACCATCGCTCAGTAATCGCTGCCTGAGTTTCGTTTTCTCATTCTCAATAAAGGATTCTGATCATGGCATTAACCGCCGCAGATATTGCGATCACGCGCGATTACCAAGGTGTCGTTGACGAGCTTATCGACAACAACAGCATGTTCTTCACTAACCTCTGCTATCCAACAATCATCACGTCAGAAAAAGACTTGATCACGTTCGATGTAGAAGTTGGCTCGAAGCGACTCACCCCGTTTGCGGATCCGTGTACGGTCGCGCCGCTCGTCGAGCGCAAGGGTTTCAAAACGTATGAGTTTTCGCCGGCCTACGTCATGGATCGCCGCAAAATTTGCTGCCGCACGGGGCAAACGCGCGTGAAAGGCGAGCCCATCGGCGACGATTGGGATATGGGTCGTCGCCGCAAAGAAGTGTTGCGACAAGACGCCGAAGATCAGCTCGAAATGCTGGATCGCCGCATCGAAGTGATGGCGGCTGAATCGTTGATTACGGGTAAGGTGGTGGTGTCCGGGCCCAACTATCCCGCGCGCACGGTGGACTTTGATCGCGACCCGTTGAATACGCAAGTGCTTGCGGGCGCGGCGCGATGGAATCAACCCGGTGTCAAAGGATTGACCGATTTGCGCACCTGGGCGCTCGCAAACCAAAATCGTCGCGGCGGTTACTCGCGCACGGTCATCATGGAGCCATCGCTCCTTGAGTTTTTCTACGAAATGCCCGATGTGCAAAAGCGTCTTGATCGATTCCGCGGTGTTGATACGCTGGATCCAACGGGTAAATCGCGCGGCGACTCAGATCGTGCTGTGTACCACGGC
>JBOFBL010000466.1:0-5145 GCA_051645545.1 Casimicrobium sp.
ACACCAGATGCGCACCGTGCAGGCCGTTTTCATCGACCGACATTTCGTAGCACCCGTCGACTAACTCGACGTGTGCGCCCATCTCTTCGAGACCTTTGATGTGAAAGTCCACCGGGCGCTTGCCGATTTTGTCGCCACCCAATGCAGCGTAAAGCCGAGCGCGACGGAAGCGATGCAAGAGCGGTCCTGCAGCGAGGATCGAGATACGATTGCGTCGACAAATCTCTGCGGGTACTTCGAATCGATCTACTGTTTTCGCGGTCAAGCGAACCGTGTGTTCATCGATTGTCTCGACCTTACCACCGATCGACGCGAAGAGTTTTTCGACGACTTTGCGCTCATCGACGTCCGGTGCGCCTTTGATGAGTACCGGCTCTTCGGTCAGCAGCGCAGCGATCACGCATTTGGTGACCTGATTCGAACTTCCTGCGATGGAAACACGACCGCCGGAGAGTTTGCGACCGCCCTGAATTTCAATCCATTTCTCGGTCGTCACGCGTCGGTTCCCATGAAAGTACAAAAAAACGACTATTAGCTCTATCGTAGACCGTCCAATTTAATTGGGCGATGATCGAATTTTGTCGTTTTTTCGAAAAAGTATATTTATTAAGCGATCGCCCAATTAAATTGGATGATTGAGTAAATAGCTGGTTTGCGAATTGAGCCGTTCTGCAGGCATTTCCCGCACGTCTACCAAATCTTCCACCACGGTGTTTTCTTTGGCTCGGGCGAGCTTTGATAGGTCGCGCGGAAGACGCGCTCGGTGTCGGCGGCGAGTTGCGTATTGCCAAGCGCCTTATGACTTTGCACGATCAAGCGCAGCGCTTCTTCGTTACCTGGCGTGTTCGGAAAACTGGTGATTGAGCTTTGCGCGCGTGCGATCGCCGCTTGATACGCGCCACGATTGAAGTAATAGCGCGCAATGTGCACTTCGTTCATCGAAAGCGCATTGACCAGATAACGCATGCGTTGCAGCGAATCGCTGTGATAGCGCGAGCTCGGGTATTTTTCCGTGAGTTGTTTGAACGCGGCATACGAATCGCGCGCGGATTTTTGATCGCGCTCTGAGAGGTCCTGCGTCGCGATGAACGAGAGCAGTCCCAAGTCTTCGATGAAGTTGGCGAGCCCTTTCATGTAGAGCGCGTAATCGGCACCGTCGCCCTGCGGATAGAGCTTCAGGTAGCGATCAGCAGCGGCGACTGATTGCGCGCGCTCGGCCAATTTGTAATGAGCGTAGGATTGATCGAGAATCGCTTGTTGCGCCTGAACACCGTAAGGAAAGCGCGATTCGAGCGTTTCATAGAGTTTGATCGCTTCGGCGAAGCTGCCGGCATTCAACGACTCTTTCGCGCGCCGATACAATTGTTCTACCGACATTTTGTTCGGCTCGTTCGATTCCGCGCGAGTGAACATGTCGCCAAACCAGCCGCAACCCGTGAGCATTAAGCTCGCAATGAGCATCATCAAACCGGATCGAATCGAAAGCGTTGCGCGCATGGAAAATCCAAAAATGGCATCTAAAACCGAAAGCGCGATTATAGGCGGCGTCCGCGCAGCCGTTTTTTCGCCAGGGTGGGTCTCCTAATGGCGACGAAGACCGCCAGCGCGGCGACCAGCAAAGCGAAAACCAAGGCAGCCCCGAAAGCCGCGACCAAGGCAGCGGCTAAACCGCGCGCCAAGGCGGCGGCACCCGTAGCGCCGCCGCCCCCGACGGTGGTCACACAAACCGTGCCCTACGAATTAACGGATGTGCGTATCGATGCGGCGCTCGCAAAGCTCTTTCCCGATCATTCGCGCTCGCGCTTGAAAGGCTGGCTCGAGGCGGGCTTGGTTACCCTCGATGGGCTCGTGGTGCCGCCGAAAACGAAACTGATTGGTGGCGAAACGCTCGCGACGATGTTTCCGACCGATGAAGTTCACACCGAGGCACTGGCCGAGGACATTCCGCTCGAGGTTATCTTCGAAGATGAGCATCTGCTCGTCATCAATAAACCGCCGGGGCTCGTCGTGCACCCGGGCGCGGGTAATCGTGATGGCACGCTCTTGAACGCGCTTTTGCATCATGTGCCCTCGCTCGTGGGCGTAGTGCGCGCGGGCATCGTGCACCGGCTCGATAAAGACACGAGCGGCGTGATGATGGTCGCGAAAACGCCGGAGGCGCAAACCAAACTCGTGCGCCAATTGCAATCGCGCTCGGCGTCGCGCGAATACATCGCGCTTGTGCATGGCGAAGTTCGTCGCCCGAACACCATCGAAAACTCGATGGCACGTCATCCAAAAGAGCGAACCAAAATGGCGGTCGTCGTCTTCGGCGGTAAAACCGCGATCACGCATTACAAACCGCGTGAATATTTCGGCGGCCCTGCGATGAAGGGCAAGCACTACACGCTCGTCGAATGCAAACTGGAAACCGGACGTACGCATCAAATTCGCGTGCACATGGCAAGCGTTCGCCATCCACTCGTGGGCGATGCGACGTACGGCAAACGCGGCGACGTGTTGTTTCATCGGCAAGCGCTGCATGCGTGGCGCTTGACGCTTACGCATCCGATGAGCGGCGAGACCGTCAAATTCGTTGCGCCGCTTGCGAAAGATATGCAACACCTGCTCAAAGACTTGCGCAGCGAACGCGATAACGCGCCGCGCGAGGATGACGAGGATTGGGATGACGACTTCGACGACGGCGATGTGGAAGTGATTTATGTGCGGGAGTAGGCGATCGTCCTGTAGGAGCGGCTCTGCCGCGATAAGCCTTCGGATTGCCGACCGCGTGACCTACATCGGAAATAAACGTGCTTGCGACTGTCCTAACGGCGAGCGTTCTGCACGGTTTATCGCGGCAGAGCCGCTCCTACAGAGCTAGCGTGTTACTTCGCCCAAACTGGGATGCACCCGCGAACATTCGCGCCGCGATGACCACGCGCGAAGGCGGCGTCTCGCTCGCACCCTACGATTCGTTGAACTTGGGTTATTCGACGCAAGATGATCGCAGCGCAGTGGCTGAAAACGAACGCCGCGTTGCCGCATTGCTTGGCATTGAATCCAGCGCGATTCGCTGGGCGTATCAGGTTCACGGCAACATCGTTCACGACGCAGAGAAGTTGCCGACCAACGAGCCACTCGGCGCAACGACGATTGAAGGCGACGCTATCGTTTCGCGTACGCGTGGACTTGTGTGTGGTGTGAAGGTGGCCGACTGTATGCCAGTGTTGTTTGCCGCAGACGATGCAAGTGTTGTCGGTGCGGCGCACGCAGGATGGCGAGGCTTATCGTCGGGTGTGCTCGAAAACACGATCACTGCGATGGGCGTTGCGCCTGCGCGTATCGTCGCCTGGCTCGGCCCCTGCATCGGCGCGACGAAATTCGAAGTGGGCGAAGACGTTCGGGGCGCGTTTCTTGGCAATGGGCTCGCGGAATCGGCAGGCGTTGTCGAACGCGCGTTTGTGCCGCTCGCTACGCACGGAAAGTATCTCTGCGACTTGCGCGCGATCGCACGCGAGCGCCTGCGCGTGGCGGGCGTGACGCGGGTAAGCGCAAGCGACGATTGCACGATGAGTGAACCTGATCGATACTTCTCGCATCGAAGGGATAAGACAACCGGACGCATGGCCGCCTTCATTGGCATTAAGTGATGGGCAAGAAAAATAAAGAGATCGACGCGCAGGCTCATGCCGCAGCAGAACCTGCGGCGGCGATTCCTGCCGCTGGGCATGTGCTCGTAACGGCGGCGATGACCTGGCTCGCGGCGATTTGCGACGAAGCGGTTGTGACTCGCGGCCGTGCGATTGCCGAGCTTATGGAAAACCTGCGGCTTGACGATGAAACGATTGCTGCGGCGTGGCTCGCTGCCGCGCCACCCGAACTTGCAACCGAAGCAGCGCTGAAAGGAAGTTTCTCCGAAGGCGTTGCGCAACTTGTGATCGGTGTGCAGCGCATGGCGAGCATTCAGGAGCTCTCCCGTTCGCGCGCCGATACCAACGGCGTTGCGAAAGAAAGCGTGAAAGATGCGGCCAGCGAAGCGCAGCAAACCGAAGCGCTGCGCAAGATGCTCCTCGCGATGGTCGACGACGTGCGTGTGGTGCTCATCAAGCTTGCCGAGCGATTGGTATCGCTTCGTGCCGCCGCACTCTCAACCGATGCGCGGCGCAGCGAAACTGCGCAAATCGAAGCGCGCGATGTGAAAGATATTTTTGCGCCGCTTGCCAATCGGCTTGGTGTGTGGCGCATCAAATGGGAGCTTGAAGATTTATCGCTGCGCTTGCTCGAACCCGAGCAATATCACAAGATCGCGCGCTACCTGGATGAGACGCGCATCGAGCGCGAAGCCTATATCGACACCGCAAAAGCGCGCATTCGCGATGCACTCGAAAGCGCGGGCATTCAAGTTGACGATATCAGCGGTCGCCCGAAGCACATCGATTCGATTTACGGCAAGCTGAAGCGGAAGCGCTGCAATATCGAAGAGCTCTATGACATTCGCGCCATTCGCGTGCTGGTGCCCGAAGTCAAAGATTGTTACGCCGCTCTTGGCATTGTGCACTCTTTGTTTCAACCGATTCCCGGTGAATTCGACGACTACATTGCGAAGCCGAAAGCGAACAACTATCGTTCGCTGCACACCGCTGTGCTCGGGCCACTAGATCGTGCGCTCGAAGTTCAAATTCGCACGCAGGAGATGCATCAGTCGAGCGAATTCGGTGTGGCTGCACACTGGAATTACAAAGAGGGTGGTAATGCCGCGAAAGATGCGGGCTATGCAGCAAAGATCGCGAGTTTGCGATCGCTTTTGTCGTGGGGTGACGAAGTGTCCTCGCCCGGCGAATTGCTCGCGGGATTCAAGTCATCGCTCTTCGAAGAAACAATTTTCGTATTGACGCCGCAAGGCAAGATCATCGATCTGCCGAAGGATTCGACGCCGATCGATTTCGCGTATTCGGTGCACACCGGGCTTGGCAACCGATGTCGAGGAGCCAAAGTCGATGGCGCGATGGTGCCGCTCAACACACCGCTTAAAAATGGGCAGCGCGTTGAAATCATCGCAGTGAAAGAGGGCGGGCCTTCGCGCGATTGGTTAAACCCAGAAAACGGCTACGTGCGCTCGCATCGCGCGAGAAGCAAAGTGCGGCAATTTTTCAACGCGCTTGA
>JBOFBL010000467.1:0-13631 GCA_051645545.1 Casimicrobium sp.
GCGCGAGCTCACGGGCGAAACGTTTACATGCCAACGTCATGAAGTGTACTCGCTGTTTTCACGAAACGCGAGCAGTGCAATACGCTGTAACGCTTTTGCAATAAGGCATTGCGCGCGACTGGCGATAAATACCTAAACAACTTTTATATTGATAATCCAATTAAATTGGGCGATAATGCCATATTTATATAAAATCAATAAAAGTCATTAATTTAACTATGACCCAATAAATGTGGGTTTCCTGACGTAGTGCCAATTAGGATTGCGACAATCCTAACCATGTCGCGCGCAATGCACGCGCTTCGCTCGATGCATTTGAATCGATAGCGAGCGCCGCCGAGTCTTTGGCCGGCGTCGGCACAACGATCTCAACCTGCTGCAATACATCGTGACGGAAAAACACAATGGAAACCTGCGTGCCCGGCACCAGTCGGTTCACGTGTTTCGCAAGCGTCGTTCGCGTGGCACGCAGCCCATCGATTGCAACAAGCACGTCGCCCGCGCATAAGCCGGCGCGATGCGCAACCGAATCGTTGAACACGATGCGTGCAGCCGGATCACCCGCATCATTAAGCACAATGCCCCAATGACGCAAATGCATCTCCGGCGTCGCACTTAGCGCGCCGCCGCGATCCATCGCATTGAGCGACGCGCGGGTTTGGAGCGCTGTACCGACCGACGCGAGCGTTGCGTTCCAATCGATCTCATCGACACCATTCACATAGCGCGCCTCGAACTCGCGAAGCGACGCACCTGAGCATTGTTCGAACACCGCAAACGCATCTTCCGGCACGCCTTTTCCAGTCTTGCCAAACTCGCACCAGAGATATCGCATCACATCATCGAGCGTTCCTTTGTTTTCACTTCGCAATTTCAAGTCAAGCAACAGCGCAACGAGCCCGCCTTTCAGGTAATAGCTCACAATCCCGTTCGGTGAGTTTTCATCTTGACGGTAGTACTTCGTCCACGCATCGAAACTTGATTCGGCAATCGACTGCGTCATGCGACCCGGCGTGCGCATGAGCTGCGTGATGTGCCGTGCGATGAGTTTGAGGTAATCGGTCTCGGTGATGAGCCCCGCGCGAATCAGCATGAGCTCATCGTAGTAACTCGTGAAACCTTCAAAGAGCCACAACAGACGCGTGTAGTTCTCGCGCGACGTAACGTACGGTGTGAACGATGCCGGCTTGATGCGCTTCACATTCCACGCATGAAAATATTCGTGCGAAATCAGGCCGAGCAGTTCGAGATAGCCCTCACCAATCGAGGCATCGCCCTTCACCGGCAAGTTGTTTCGAGGTGCAATGAGTGCGGTGCTCGCGCGATGCTCCAAGCCACCATAGCCCTCGTCAACCACGTGCAGTTGAAACACATACTGCCCGAATGGAGGCTTCGGATCGCCAAAGAGATCGATATGCGCCTGACAAATCTTTTGCGTATCGATTTTGAGCCGATCAAGATCGCCTCGATGACGCCCCGAAACGACGAAGCGATGCGACACGCCGCCTGCGTCGAACGTGAATTCGTCGAACGCCGCGCACTCAAGCGGATGATCGATCAATTCATCGAAGTTGTCAGCTGCATATCGACCGAACCCGCGCGCGTCGCAGTCGACCGCTCGCATCGCGGTCGCGACTTTCCAGGCCGCGCCTTCATTGAACTTCGGCGCCACGACATCGAGCGTGCACGATGAATTCGGTGCCGCGTCATTACAAAACATAGACGCTGCCGGATTCACAAATCCACGCGATTGATCGAAATAATTGGTTCGCACCGAGCGATCCCAGGCATAGATGCGATACGCAACCGATAGCGGCAGACCAGCTACACAGTCAACACGCCACGTCGCTTTATCAATCTTCTCCGACGCGACGGCGCGTCCACTTTGCGTCGCCTTGAGCGACACGACGTTCTTCGAAAATTCGCGAATCATGTACGAGCCCGGAATCCACGCGGGCATCGATATAGTTTGCCGCGCGTCAGGCGATTCGATCGTCATCGTCACATCAAGATAATGCCCAGCCGGGTCCGTGAATTCAAGGCGGTAATGCGTCATGTACATCGAAAAGCTTAGTGTTGCGACATTATCCGCGTTTCTGTGCTCGCAGCGTTTTAACGGTCCTGCAACGTAGTAACTATGAGCGGAGCGAACAAGTGAATGCGGGCACGTATGCGCGAGTGATCGGGTTCGGCGTGGCGAGGATCGCTGCGTTCGCAAGCTCACTTGCGATTTGAACTGAGCGCAAGCGCTCGGAAGCCTACGTTACAACCACGCAGGTGATAAGAACATCAGTTGAGCGTTCACGTCCTCCGAACCGTTAATCTTCTGTCAACGTTTGCTGGTGTCGGCCGTCGCTTCGTCATCTCACTGCTCGCGGCTTCGCCCTCGCTGGGTTGCTTCGCAACCCGACCGTTCGCTCCTCGCACCCGCATGAGAGTGCAACTGCGCTGTCCGCGACCTCGCAGCCTTGGTTTCGTTAAGGAAAAGACGGTGCATCGGTCGCTGCTGCGTCGTCTCGCTGCTCGCGGCTTCGCCCTCGCTGGTTCGCTTTGCGAACCGACCGCTCGCTCCTTGCGCATAACTCATATTTGACCCAATCCTCTGAAAAATGTCCCCCGGACATTTTTCAGAGGATTGGCACCCCGGAGACGAATCGAACGTCCGACCTCTCCCTTAGGAGGGGAGAGCTCTATCCACTGAGCTACCGGGGCACTGCGCAAATTGTATGTCGTCGGCAATGTGCCAACGCGATTGCGTCGCTCTGCGCTATTCTTTTCATATGGAGAACCCGTCGGAAAATCAACAGGGACAGAACGACCCCCCCGAGCAGCAAGCTCGATCATCGTCATTCATCGCAACCGTGTTCGCGTACGTCGTCGAAGCACTGCGCGCCCTCGTGTTCAAAACGCCGCGTTGGGATCGGTTGCCGATACCGTCGCCTCTGTTGCCACTGTTGATGATAATGATCTACCTGGTAATCGATATCGCGGTCACGCGAATCCCCGCAGGCGAGGAAACGAGTTTCAACGCAGCGGCCCTGGTCAACGGTTGGTTGATGACTTTGACGCTTGCGTGGTGCGCATGGTGGTCGGTTTCGTCGGCAACGATACGCGACACACAATCGAGTTCACCTCACGCAACGAGCCTCTTCACGCTGCTGGTCACCATGAACAGTATTTTTGGCCTGCCGCTTCTGTTCGTTTACGCATTTGTTGAGTTCGATGGCATTTCCGATGCGAGCGTTGCGATCTGGGTAGTCGTCGCGTCAGCCGCCATCGCAACGCTCGGTTGGATTACTTTGGCGCTAATGCTCGCGTTTGTTCGCGCTGGCGCGGCTCAATCCAACGCGCGCAACCCAGTGCCCGCGATTCTTGCGCTAATCGCTGCGACTGTTGCGAGCACGCTCTGGCAAACGCCCGAATATTGGACGACTGACAATACGAGCACGGATCCATCCACCGCACAAGAGTCATCTAGCGAGCACTTCGCGCATCTCGCACCCGACGCTCTCGCGGAGCAAATGAAAACGCTCGACGTGCAACTTGCAGCGTTGCCAAAACAACGCCCCGGCGTCATCGATGTGTACGTTATTACCTACGCGCCGTACGCGAGCGAGAATGTGTTTCTGAACGAGAGCAAAATCGTCGCGCGCGTCATGCGCGAGCGCTTCGATGCCGAAGGACGCATTGTGCAGCTCGTCAATCACAAAAGCACAATTACGACGAACGCGTGGGCGAGCCCAGAGAACTTGCAACGCACGCTCGATCATATCGGCACGCTCATCGATCCCGCTGAAGACATTGTGTTTTTGCATCTCACCTCACATGGCAGCAAAACCGCAACGCTTGAAACGGAGTTTTGGCCGTTGCCGATCGATTCACTCACTGCGGGCGCGTTGCGTGGCATGCTTGACGATGCAAAGATTCTCTCGCGCGTGATTTCAGTGTCAGCGTGTTACTCGGGCACTTGGATCGATTCGCATCAAACGCCGAGCACGCTCATCATGACCGCGTCGGACGCAACACACACCTCCTACGGTTGCGGACATAAGTCTGAGGTCACGTTTTTTACACGCGCCGTGTTCGACGAACAGCTTACGAGCAGTACACGATCGTTTGAAACCGCTGTCGCCTCTGCGCGCCCAATACTTGAGGCGAGAGAAAAAGAAGCAGGTAAAAGCGACGGCTTTTCCAATCCGCAAATCTTCGTAGGCGACGCGATTCGCGGAAAGCTCGATGCGTGGGTGCGCGAACTGGAGAAGTCGCCGTAGCGTCGCGAGCTACGCGTAAAGTTCACGCGCCATCTTTGCACCTGTTGCCAAGGCGTTCAATTTCGCACGAGCAATATTGCGATCCATCGGTGCCATGCCGCAATTCGTGCAAGGAATCAGTTTCTCTTTCGGCACAAATTCAAGGGCGCGCTTGATCGTATCGGCCACCTGCTCCGGCGTTTCGACGGCGTCGCTCGCAACATCGATCACGCCGACCATCACGGTCTTGCCCTTGAGCAAACTCATCAGATGCATCGGCACTTTCGAATTCGCGCATTCAAGCGACACCATATCGAGTTTGCTTGCGGCAATCGGCGGGAAAATTTCTTCGTACTGCCGCCATTCGCTGCCGAGCGTATCTTTCCAATCGAGATTCGCTTTGATGCCGTAGCCATAGCAAATGTGAACGGCAGTCGTGCACGTTAAACCTTCGATGCACTTGTGAAGCGCATCAATGCCCCAGGTTTTCACGTCGTCCATGTAAACGTTGAACGCCGGTTCGTCGAACTGAACGATGTCGACGCCATCGGCTTGCAACGCACGTGCCTCCTGATTCAAGAGTTCGGCAAACGCGAAGGCGAGCTTCTTCTTGTCGCCGTAGTACTCATCGGCGAGTGTGTCGACAATCGTCATCGGCCCCGGCATCGTGAATTTGACTTTTTGTGTCGTACGCGCGCGTAGGAGTCTGGCTTCCGTTGCGTGGACTCGCCCCTTCAATCGAATCGGACCTTTCACAACGGGCACCATCGCTTCATAACGATTGTTACGAATGCCCATCTTCACTTTGTGTTCGAAATCGATGCCTTCGACGAATTCGAGAAAGCCGTGCACGAAATGCTGCCGCGATTGCTCGCCGTCGCCGATGATCGAAAGCCCCGCGTCCTCCTGCTCTTTGATCCAAAGCGTCGTCGCATCCTTCTTCGCCGCGACAAGATCGTCACCCGCCTGCATCCACTGTGGCCAGAGTTTGTTCGTCTCAGAAAGCCAAGCAGGTTTCGGCAAGCTGCCGCAGACGGTGGCGGGGAATAGTGATGCGTTCATTGACGACTTTCGCGTGGGATTCGATTGATGGACGATTGTAGGTTCCGCGTTATTGCGAGAACACCATTCGTTCCGTTCGAGTATCGTAGGGTGGGCAGCCCTCTGCCCACCAATGCGTTGCGGATTCGAGACGTTGTGGTGGGCAACAAGTTGCCCACGCGTTCAATCTCACAACGGCAAGGTGTAACTCGTCTCGCCGAGCACGGTACTCTTCGTCTGCAACTTTACGGTTAGCTTCTTACTTGCTGCGTCGTAGGCGAACGCTTCGCCGGTGACGACGTCGCGCATGTCCGCAGGTGCGCTTGCGACGAACTTCGCGAGGGCTTCGCCCTGCAATCCTCGCGCTCGCGCTTCGATGGTCAAGCGCGTAGCGGCAGCAAGGGTACGGACGTCGTGTGCGCGCACAGCATAACGATCATACTGCGGTGTCGCGATCCAAGACAACACACGTCCAGTAGGATTTCGTTCGAACACGATGCACCACATCATAAAGTGTGCCGCGCACCCAGGTACTTCATGACCTTGCTCCACACTAGCTTTTGCGCGTGCGTCAGCTAAGACCTTCAAGCGCGCCCGAGAGTAGCCGCTCGCCATGTGATTTAGCGTGTCGTTGCGATCGAATCCGAAGCGCACGAACGGTTCAAATGCGCCCAGATGTTCTACGGCGTGCGGCTCACCTCGCTCAATTTGAGCGAGCATCACGCGCCCGAATTGAATCTCCGCGGCGATCGCGTTTCCGATGTGCTTTGGCAATTTCTCAGCGGGCGCCAGTGCGTTCGAAGTACTCCGAGCAAGCGCGTTTTCGAGCGAAGGTTCGCTTGCGATCACGGATTGCAACGCGACGATTTGCCGCGAAATAGCGGCAGCGGCAATCATCGATTCGATTAACGTTCCATTCGCGAATTCCGCCCACCGCGCGATTCGAGACGCCATATCGGCCGTCGCAGCGTCGCGTTCTGCTGCGTTCCAACGACGCCAACCTTCTAGTACGCGTTCTTGCTCTATAGCCAAGACATCGCTAAAGCTAGGGAGTGTCGCGAGCGAATCTGGATTGTTACCACGCGCACCACCAGCCATTACTTCGAGAAACCGCGCTTCAATCAATCGCTCGTCGTCAGTAATGGCGCGTTGGGGCACTGTAGCGAGATTCACTCCCGGGGAAATTCGAGTCGCGCTCTGACGCGCGGGTTCGGTGCGCAGCAGCGGCTCGCCGTTGCGGCACGCATCGAGGCGCGCCTCGAATGGTTTGCCAACTTCAGCAACCTTTTCGGCACTCCACTCTTCTTTGCCTTTGAGCGCTCCCGACATCATTGCTCTGGCGCGCTCGATTTCGATGGACTCGATGCAGCGCGCGTAGTCGACTGGCGAAAGCACCTTTGGGGCACGCAACCCGAGCAGTCGATACCCATTCTCAGTCAACTGCGCCATATGCTTCGTCTCTTCGAGCAAGGCTTTCGCCTCGTCGGAGAGTTCGACCGGAGTGAGGCGGTAGTACACCTGGAGCGCGACCACGGTCAGCAGCAACGCGCCGATGAGTCCAAACGCCCAGAGGAAGAACTTCTTGATGTACTTCACATTAAGTTCCAGCACATAAAACCATATCCCAATAATTATGGGCTATCGTAGCAATTATTAACAATTTCAATAAATAACATTTATTCAACTATTGCCCAAATAAACTGGGGCAAGAGAGAAATAGATGTCAAACCACCAAGAGCAATCCCACCTTCCGTCCTTCACTCAACAAAACGTTGTACGTGCGACACGCCGCGCGCGATTCCATGACTTCGAATCCGATGCGCGCTTCGATGAGCGGTCGTAGCGCTTCGGGTTTCGGGAAACGATGCGTCGCGCCGCTGCCGACGATCACGATTTCTGCGTCGAGCCTTGTGCCCTCGCCGAGCGCTTCCGCGTCCAACAAGTCACTGTGTGTCCACGGGCGAGCGGCCGTTGCGTGCGCGAGAACGATCGATTGAGTGAACGTCACCTCGCCGACGCGCACGCTACCCGTGTCGTACGCGGTGATCGTGAATTCGTTGGCGGATTCGCGGGTGAATTGCAGTGCCATGAGAGGAAAGCGGTGTTCGTTGTTGCATGAAGTCTACTTCGCTCTGCGCGCGCGAATCGCTCGCAAGCTAACGTAAACGTCACTTTGCTGCGCTGCGATAAACTTGCATTTGGTTCCCCCTTCGTCTGTCAGATTGCTGCCGGATCGGGGAGGGAAAGTAAAAAATCAAAGGAACCCACATGCAAACCGAATTCGCGCGCATCAAGCGCCTTCCGCCCTACGTCTTCGCAATTACCTCCGAACTCAAGATGAACGCCCGCCGTCGCGGTGAGGACATCATCGATTTCGGCATGGGCAACCCGGACGGGCCAACGCCGAAACACATTGTCGACAAACTCGTTGAAACCGCGCAGCGCGGCGACACGCATGGCTACTCCGTGTCAAAAGGCATTCCGCGTTTGCGCAAAGCGATCGCGAGTTGGTATGCGCAGCGCTACGGCGCGTGGATTGATCCCGAATCGGAAGCGATTGTCACGATCGGTTCAAAAGAAGGGCTCGCGCATTTGATGCTAGCGACGATGGATCGCGGCGACACGGCACTCGTGCCAAACCCGAGTTATCCGATTCACATTTACGGCGCAATCATTGCAGGTGCCGACATTCGCAGCGTAAAGATGACGGACGACGTTGACTTCTTCGAAGAAGTCGAGCGCGCAATTCGCGAAAGTTTTCCGAAACCGAAGATGTTGATCTTGGGCTTTCCGTCGAACCCGACGGCGAAATGCGTCGATCTTCCGTTCTTCGAAAAGATCGTCGCGCTCGCTCGCGAGCACGGCATTTGGGTCGTGCACGATCTTGCGTACGCCGATCTTGGCTTCGATGGCTACAAAGCGCCCTCGATCATGCAGGTGAAGGGCGCGAAAGATGTTGCCGTCGAGTTCTTCACGATGAGCAAGAGCTACAACATGGCGGGCTGGCGCGTCGGCTTCATGGTGGGCAATGCGCACCTCGTCAACGCGCTCGGTCGCATCAAGGGCTATCACGATTACGGCACGTTCACACCGATTCAAGTGGCGAGCATCGCCGCGCTCGAAGGCCCGCAAGATTGCGTCGAAGAAATTCGCCAGAAATACGAACACCGTCGCGACGTGATGGTGAAAGGCTTGCACGACGCGGGCTGGATGGTCGATAACCCGAAAGCCTCGATGTACATCTGGGCGAAGATTCCCGATGCGTACAAGAAAATGGGCTCGCTAGAGTTTTCGAAGAAGCTACTCGCGGATGCGAAAGTGAGCGTGTCGCCAGGGATTGGATTTGGGCAGTATGGCGATACGCATGTGCGGTTCGCATTGATCGAGAACGAATCACGCAGTCGCCAAGCGGTTCGTGGCATTAAGGAAATGTTTAGGAAAGACGGGTTGCTTTAAGAATTCCCCTCCCCTTCAAGGGGAGGGCTAGGGAGGGGATGGTTTTCTTTGGCGTCCTATGCGACGGAACACCATCCCCCTCCTCGCCTCCCCCTTGAAGGGGGAGGAACAACGCAACGCGAGAAATATGAAACCACTGAATATTGCAATCTTAGGTTTAGGCACTGTCGGCGGCGGCACATTCGATGTGCTCACACGCAACGCCGTCGAAATTTCTCGTCGCGCCGGTCGTGCGATCAATATCGTGGCCGTCGGCGCACGCTCGCCTGAACGCGCGATCAAGCGCATGAGTGGAGCGACGATTCCAGTCATGTCGCTCGATGAAGCGGTGAATTCGCCGAACGTCGATGTCGTTGTTGAAACGCTCGGTGGATACGAGCCTGCAAAGACTTTGATTCTCAAAGCGATTGCGAATGGCAAACACGTCGTCACCGCAAACAAAGCGCTCCTCGCAATGCACGGCGACGAAATCTTTTCCGCCGCGCGCGCGAAGGGCGTAATCGTTGCCTTCGAAGCCGCAGTCGCTGGCGGCATTCCGATCATCAAAACGCTGCGCGAATCGCTCGTTGCCAATCGCATCGAATGGATCGCGGGCATCATCAACGGAACAACCAATTTCATCCTCTCGGAAATGCGCAGCAAAGGGCTCGCGTTTGCAGACGTGCTCAAAGCCGCGCAGGAAAAAGGCTACGCCGAAGCCGATCCAACCTTCGATATCGAAGGCATCGACGCGGGACACAAAGTGTCGATCCTTGCGTCGCTTGCATTCGGCATTCCACTCTCGTTCGACAAAGCGCACGTCGAAGGTATCACCAAAATCGATGCGCTCGACATTCGTTACGCAGAGGAAATGGGCTATCGGATCAAACTCTTGGGTATCGCGCGACGTCGTGCGAACGGCATCGAGCTGCGCGTGCACCCAACCTTGATACCAACGAAGCGGTTGATCGCGAATGTCGAAGGCGTAATGAACGCGGTGCTTGTCAAAGGCGACGCAGCGGGTGCGACGCTTTACTACGGCGCCGGTGCGGGAGCGAGTCCAACAGCCTCTTCCGTGATCGCCGATCTCGTCGACGTTGCGCGTTTAATCGATGCGGACGTTGCGCATCGCGTGCCGTATCTCGCGTTCCATCACGATCGGATTGGTTCTGAGCCGGTTCTTGCGGTAGATGACGTTGAAACTTCGTATTACTTGCGTTTGCGTGTTGACGATAAACCCGGTGTACTCGCCGACATCACGCGCGTACTCGCCGACAACAACATCTCGATCGATGCGCTCTTGCAAAAAGAGCCCGAAGAAGGCGAAGCGCAGACCGACATCATCCTGCTCACGCATGAAACGATTGAGAAAGACATGAAACAAGCGATCGCATCGATCGAAGCGCAGGCGAGTACGCGTGGGAAGATTGTGATGCTTCGATTGGAAAACTTAGCGTAACAACTACACCGCTGTCATTCCCGCGAAGGCGGGAACCCAGTCCCCGTGCACATTGAGCTCACGTTCACCACAGTTTTTTTTCTCCAAGGTAAAAACCCGGTCTGGGTCCCCGCCTTCGCGGGGATGACAGAAACAGTATGAAATACATCTCCACTCGCGGCCATCCCGTTAAACAAACCTTCAGCCAAGTGCTGCTATCCGGTCTCGCCGAAGACGGCGGTTTGATGTTGCCGGAAACCTCGCCGAAGATCACCGACGCTGAACTCACCGCATGGCGCGGGCTGCCCTATCACGCACTCGCGTTCAATGTGATTTCGAAATTCGTCGACAACGACGATTTGCCGCACGCAGATCTCGCCGCGATGACGAAGTCGGCGTACACGAAAGAAATCTTCGGCACCGATGAAATCACACCCCTGACATCGCTCGAAAAACTGCAATCTGAGCTTTGGTTGCAAGGCCTCTCAAACGGTCCGACACTGGCATTCAAAGACATGGCGATGCAGATGCTCGGTCGTTTGTTTGAATACGAGCTAGCGCGAAAGAACAAAACGCTCAACATCTTGGGTGCGACCAGCGGCGACACGGGAAGTGCGGCCGAATACGCGATGCGCGGTCGCAAAGGCATTTCGGTATTCATGCTCTCGCCAGCTGGCCGTATGAGTGCGTTCCAACGAGCTCAGATGTATTCGTTGCAAGACGCGAACATTCACAACATCGCGGTTGAGGGAGTGTTCGACGATTGCCAAGACATGGTGAAGGCCGTTTCGAACGACCTGGAATTCAAGCGCAAACACAACATCGGCACCGTGAATTCGATCAATTGGGGTCGTATCGTCGCGCAGGTCGTTTACTACGTTCGTGGCTATCTCGCAGCGACCACTTCGAATTCGCAGAAAGTTTCGTTTGCAGTGCCGTCGGGCAATTTCGGCAACATCCTCGCGGGCCACATCGCTCGCGAAATGGGAACGCCGATCCACACATTGATTCTCGCGACGAACGAAAACAACGTGCTCGCCGAGTTCTTCAACACGGGCGTGTATCGTCCGCGCAAGAGCGCGGAGACTTACGAAACCTCCTCGCCTTCAATGGACATTTCGAAAGCCTCGAACTTCGAGCGCTTCGTCTATCACCTGGTTGGCAACGACGCGGAACGACTTGCATCGCTGTGGAAAGAAGTCGATCGCGGTGGTTCGTTTGATTTATCGAACACGCCCGAATTCAAGAATTTGCGCGAACGATTTGGTTTCGTTGCGGGCACGAGTACGCATGCAGATCGCCTCGCGACGATTCGCGAAACGCATCAGAAGACCGGCGTACTCATCGACACCCACACTGCCGATGCGATCAAGGTTGCGCGTGAGCACGTGCACGCAGGTGTGCCAAAACTCGCACTCGAAACAGCGTTGCCTGTGAAGTTCGCGGCGACGGTTAAAGAGGCGGTAGGTTTCGAACCACCGCTCACCGAAGCGCAGGCGTCGATGATGAAGTTGCCGCAACGGGTGACGACGATTGGCGTCGATGTCGCGCGTGTAAAGCAGATGATTGCGCCGACGGCGTAGGATGGGTGGAGCGAAGCGATACCCATCAAACCGTCGTTTCGAAGAGTGCCACGAATTCCACCGCCGCTGATGGGTATCGCTTCGCTCCACCCATCCTACAATCCTCACATGTCCAATTCACTCGTCGTCTCCCAAGTTACGCATCGCTATCCGCCGCGCGGGCGCGAAGTTGCGCACGACACCTTGCAAGGCGTTTCGTTTACGGTCGAAGCGGGTCGCGTGGGTTGTTTGCTAGGACCTTCCGGTTGCGGCAAAACAACGCTTCTACGCTGCGTTGCCGGGCTTGAGCAAATCGGCGGTGGATCAATTCGTATCGGCGATCGTGTGGTGGCCGATGGTCGCACGCACATCGATCCCGAGCATCGTGGCGTTGGTGTGGTGTTTCAGGATTACGCCCTCTTCCCGCATTTGAATGTGCGTGACAACGTTGCGTTTGGTTTACACAAACTGCTAAGCGACGAGATCGAGAAGCGCGTTGATGAAGTGCTTTCGCTCGTGCATTTACGCGATGCGAAGCATGTCTATCCGCATGAGCTTTCCGGCGGTCAGCAGCAGCGCGTGGCGCTCGCACGCGCGCTCGTGGTGAAGCCAAAGATTGTTCTGTTCGACGAGCCGTTTTCGAACTTAGATATCGAAACGCGGCAGCGGCTTTCTGCGGAAGTGCGCGCGACGCTGCTCGAAGCGAATGCAACGGCGCTACTCGTCACGCACGATCAATACGAAGCATTTGCGCTTGCTGACGAAATCGGCGTACTGCGCGATGGCGCGCTGATGCAGTGGGACACGGCGTACAACCTGTATCACAAGCCTGCATCGCGATTTGTTGCCGACTTCGTCGGCGAAGGTGTGTTTCTGCCGGTGACGGTGATTGACCATCATCGCGTCGATAGCGAACTCGGCACATTGCAACTGACGACCCCGACGCAACGCACCAACGGCGAACGCATCGATTTGCTACTACGCCCCGACGACGTTGTGCATGACGACGCGAGCACGAACACTGCGAAAGTGCTCGCTCGCGCGTTTCGTGGTGCAGAGTTTCTCTATACGCTGGAATTGCCAAGCGGCCGCAGCGTGCTCGCGCTGGTGCCAAGTCATCACAATCATCGCATCGGTGAGGCCATCGGTATTCGTGTCGAACTCGACCACGTTGTTGCGTTCTAGAATCGCGCTCAACACGTAATCAGCACTGAACTTGATCGCCCAAATTAATTGGGCGATGCTGCATTATTCTGTCCTTTTCGAAAAAGACAATTTCATACGTAATGCCCAAATAAAATTGGGCAATCTTGTAAAGTGGTGATTTAGATTTTTCATTTCACATCGATGCACGTCTCACAATGACGACGTCATAACTCGATAATAATCAAACACTTAGCGTGCCGCCATTTGCGCCGCGTCGCTGCGCCCCGACGAAAAGGAGCAGTCGTTAGGATTTACCCGATCCTTTTTGTTGCAATCGCAATCGCAACACCTTGATTCGCAACGCGAATGGCGTTCCGGGCACGATTCGCGCTGTGCGTGAGCCGGGACATGTACACCTACGAACATGAGCGCACTTTTCAATCGTGAGCGCCACGCGCGTGAGCGAATGAAGTTTGTGTGTTGACGCTCGCCCGGGTTTGCTTGTCTCGTCTTCTCACGTTGTTGCAGTAAGGGAGAGACCATGCAAAACAAGTTGTCGCGCCTTCGCGCGCTGTCTGCGTTCGTCCTGAGCACTTCGCTCGCATTTGTTACTTCTTCAAGCGTCGCGTCTGACGCGACTTCCCTCAACCAAAAAGCCGCCAACGCGAATTCGTTCACGTGGAAAAACGTGAACATTCAAGGCATGGGCTATGTCACCGGTTTGGTGATACATGAGCAAGCGCCGTACTACGTGTACGC
>JBOFBL010000468.1:0-4603 GCA_051645545.1 Casimicrobium sp.
CTCTCGCCTTGACGGTCCAGGAACTCGCGGACTTGCTCGCTCGAAATCAATCATGCCAATGATTCGCTCCGAACGCCTGATGTCCAATTTGCGCCGCCGCTTCGGTGTCGCGGCACCGCAACTTCGTGTGCGCACGCAGTGGTCGTGGAAGGCCAAAGCGACGATTAGCGCAATTTTGCTTGCAGCCTTCGGCTGGCTTTATTACTCCGGGTTCGATGCCGGTCGCCTCTTCGCTGGTTTCAACGTCGGCAAAGTCGAAGAAGAGCGCAAAAAAATGTCGAGCGAGCTCGAAACGCTTCGCGCGGAGAACGATAAATTTCGCAAAGAACGCATTGAGCTCGCTAATACGGCGCAAATGGCCGAAGGCGCGAAAGACGCCCTCAGCAAGCAATTGCGTACGTTGCAAGAAGAGAACACCCGACTCAAAGAAGAAACGTCATTCTTCGAAAAACTCCTCGGCAAAAATGCTGCCGGGAAAAACGGCCTCGCCATCCAGCGCTTGCAGGCAGAGCGCGAGACCCCTGAGCTTTATCGTTTCCGCGCGCTCATCGTGCAAGGCACGGCGGAGAATCAATTCAAAGGCAAGATGCATTTGACCGCGCAGCTCGTCGGTGCCAACGACCGTCGCATCACCATTAACCTGCCGGAAGAACAAGCCGAATTGCAACCCGTGCTCGCGCTCGATTTCAAAGCCTACCAGCGTGTCGAAGGCACCTTTAAAGTGCCTGCAGGCGCGCAGCTCAAAACACTCAACGTACGCATCATGCAGCCGAATTCCAAAGAGCCCAAGGCGCAACAATCCTTACAACTCTAAACCGTAAAATCGTGTTGTTACCGCTCGGGAGGGCATCATGTTCGGTCGTAAAAAACCCCACGTTCCACAAAAGCAAATCGATAGCTTGATCGGCGCCGGCACCACCGTGCAAGGCGACGTGAATTTCTCCGGTGGCCTTCGCATCGACGGCCATGTGCGTGGCAATGTACGCAGCAACAACGATGGCCCTGCAACGCTCGTGGTCAGCGAAAAAGCGGTCGTCGATGGCGAAATTCGCGTCTCGCATGTGGTGATCGATGGCTCGGTACATGGCCCGATCTACGCGACAGAGTATTTGGAGCTGCTGCCCAACGCGAAAATCGTCGGCGACCTCAACTACAAAACGCTCGAGATGCAAGTGGGCGCAACGGTTGACGGACGACTGCTGCATCTACAAACTGAAACCGCTGAGGTCGTTGAAATCAAGCGGCTTTCAAGTGGCAATACCGTTACGGGATAGGCGCATTCGCGCGCAGTCGTACGCGTAGACAGTAGCCCTAACGCAAGCGCGGTTGAAAAACGAACGATCGAGCCCCATAATCGAATTATTCCCGCTACGCCGTGGCCAACAACGCACGAGACCGTACAGAGAGAAACATCATGAACGCAATGACCGAACTTCCAGCACCGATTAACTTCACCGATTCCGCCGCGACGAAAGTGCGCGATCTGATCATCGATGAGCAAAATCCGAATCTGAAGTTGCGCGTGTTCGTGACCGGTGGCGGCTGCTCGGGCTTTCAGTATGGCTTCACGTTCGATGAAGACGTCAATGAGGACGACACCGTGATGGAGAAAAACGAGGTCAAGCTTTTGATCGACGCGATGAGCTATCAGTACTTGGTGGGCGCCGAGATCGATTACACCGACGGACTCGAAGGTGCGCAATTCGTGATTAAAAATCCGAATGCGACTTCCACCTGCGGCTGCGGTAATTCGTTTAGCGCCTAGGTAAATTCATTCGAAGAGAGAAAAGCACCTACGGGTGCTTTTTTGTTTTGTCGCTAACGATTTGAGTCGAAACGCCATAACACTTCGCGATCACACGAATCTGATGTTTGATCTCCGCTTTAAGTGCGGCAGGCTCGATCGCTTCCACTTCGGGCGCGAGTCGCAACAAAGTCGTCGCGGCGAGTTCGATCTTTTCGATTGGAATATCTAACTGCACACGACCATCGCGCCGACGACTCGGCGGGATCTGTGTGAGTGCTTTCGCCACCGCAGCACTCGTTTCGCGCAATCGCTTCACACCGTCAGGCGTTGCAAGCACAGTAGCGCGTCCGCGATAGAGCTCCGTTTCGAAGCGCTCAATCGATTCACGCCAGTAACTCGCGAGATCGAATTTCTTGATCCGTGTCGCACGCGCTTCCTCAATGTGAATCTC
Source organism: Casimicrobium sp. (assembly GCA_051645545.1). Taxonomy (GTDB): domain Bacteria; phylum Pseudomonadota; class Gammaproteobacteria; order Burkholderiales; family Casimicrobiaceae; genus Casimicrobium. The sequence continues at coordinate 2,199 of JBOFBL010000468.1, forward strand.
GCGAATGTTCGAGATGCGATAAGTTCGCGCAACACCGTCGCGAGCGGCAACGAGATACCACGCGCCCGCTTTGAGCACGAGCCCAAGCGGATGTACTGCGCGGCGTACGACGTCCTTCCAGCTCTCGTAGCGAATCGAAATTTGCTTGTCGCCCCACACTGCGGCAGCCACTGTCGTCAAATGGGGCACGGGCTCCGCTTCGCGATACCAGTCGAGCGTGTCGAGATGAAAGCGCTCGGCAACACGTTGCGCGTCTCCACGCTGCTGCGCGGGTAGCGACGCCGCGAGTTTTAACTGCGCGTCAATCACTTCGCGACCCAATCCTAATTGAGCAGCGGGGCCAGCGAGTCCCGCCATGAACACGGCTTGCGCCTCGGACGCCGTGAAGCCAGTGAGCGTCGTTTTCCAGCCTTCGACCAATTGAAAGCCGCCGTTACGTCCGCGCTCGGAATAAATCGGCACGCCCGCCGCCGCAAGTTGATCGACATCGCGATAGAGCGTGCGCAGCGATACCTCGAGCATTTGCGAGAGCTCACGCGCGCTCATTCGACCGCGAGTTTCGAGCAGCATTTGCAGAGTGAGCAATCGACTTGCACGCATCGTGAAATCATATCGTTAAAACATGCCATGCAATGTCATGTTTATGGCGCGACACTGTCACCTTCATCAGTCGCGCTGGAAAAAGCAATGGACAACCTCTGGCTCTATGCCGTTCTCGTCTTCGGCATCATTGTGTTGCCTGGCATGGACATGGCGTTTGTACTCGCAAGCTCGCTTGCAAACGGTCGTCGCGCGGGATTTGCAGCGGTCGCAGGTATGGTGATGGGCGGCCTTGCACACACCGTGATGAGCGCACTCGGCATCGGCTTGTTACTCAAGTTGTTCCCCGTCGCGTTCAACGCGATGTTGCTCGCAGGTTGCGCTTACGTAGTATGGATGGGCATCGCGATTGCGCGCAGCGCGAGTGCGATGAAAGAGATTGCCGAAACATATTCGCGCACACTCCCGCAGACCTTCGCACGGGCAGTGCTCACCTGTTTACTCAATCCAAAGGCGTATCTCTTCATGATCGCCGTGTTCCCGCAGTTTTTGCGACCTGACGCAGGGTCGCTATGGCCATTGTGGTTGCAAGCGTTCGTGCTGTTCTTGATAGGCGCTACGAGTCAAATCATCATTTATGGCGCGGTTGCGCTCGCCGCTGCACGCGTGCGCGAATGGCTTGCATCAAGCGCGGCCTCGCAAATTGCATTCGCACGCGCAGTCGGTGCGCTCTTGATTGCCACCGCGCTTTGGACATTGTGGACCGGGTGGCGATGAAAATTTAAGTCAAAAATGACTTTCATATTTTTCTTTAGACGCCAAATTTAATTGTGGCTTTATAGAAAAAATACAGCTTTTCGATAAATACATAATATTGCTTCTTTGCCCAATCAAATTGGGCGATAGCTATTATTGCCAGAATATAAAAACACGCTATCTAGAGCGTAAACGAAGCAGCGAAATATCCGCAACAGCATTCGCATAGTCATGCGCAATCCTCCCATGTCCGTCGTTTTGTTCGCTTCAAGACGGCTACACTCATCGCAAATTTCTTCGCGAGAACTCAACGTGACACGTCGCCTCATCAAACGCGTTTTTCTCGGCCTGCTTCTGTTCGTACTGTTCGGTGTCGCCGCCCTCGCGCTGTCGTACTTCCGACCGTGGGCCACGTACCGTCCGAGCACGATGAACAGCATGTTCAAACCGGAGAACCGCGTCGAATTCTTCCGCAACATGGATCGCGTATTTCCGAAGCGCGATATTGCGGCGGGCGCCGCACCCGCACCGTTCGCGCAAGGCACAACGATCGCATTGCCCGCGAGCTTCGCACATACGAACGCGAGCGAGACTACCGAAGCTTTCCTCGATCGCAGCGACACGACGAGCCTCTTCGTTTTGAAGAACGGTAAGATCGTTTACGAAAACTATTTCAAAGGCGCAACGCGCGAATCGCGTTTCACGAGTTGGAGCGTTGCCAAAACTTTCGTCGGAACGCTCGCAGGTATTGCGCTCGCAGAAGGAAAAATCAAATCGCTCGATGATCGTGCACTCATCTATTTGCCCGAACTGCAAGGCAAAGATTATGGCGATTCAACGATTCGCAGTCTCCTGCAAATGGCCTCCGGCGTGCAATTCGACGAGACCTATCACCATCCGCTCTCCGACATCAATTGGTTTTTCTATCGCACCTTCATCCTCGGGCAACGCGCGAACACTGTTGTGCAGAACCGCGAACGCTACGCGCCGCCGAGCAGCGAGTTTCATTACATCTCCTCCGACACGCAGTTGCTCGCATCGATTCTTTCTCGCGTGTACGCGAAACCGCTTGCGAAAATCCTCGAAGAAAAAATTTGGCAACCACTCGG
>JBOFBL010000469.1:0-3155 GCA_051645545.1 Casimicrobium sp.
CGGTTCGCCCCTCAAGCATCATGGGGGCGAGTAAGCGTTTAGCTGAACTCGCCTGTATGAGTTTTCCGGCGGAACCGACGAAATTTGTGGGTGTTCGCTTCGGAAACGTATTGGGTAGCAATGGCAGCGTGGTGCCGAAGTTTCGCAAGCAAATCGAAGCGGGTGGGCCGGTCACGGTTACTCACGCGGAGATGACCCGCTTTTTCATGTCGATTCCCGAAGCCGCGCAATTAGTACTGCAAGCTGGGTTGCTGGGTGAACCGGGCTCGCTCTACGTGCTCGACATGGGCGAACCCGTAAAGATCGTCGATCTCGCGAAAGAGTTGATTCGTCTCGCCAAAGGTCGCGAAGATGCGATACCGATCGTGTTCACCGGCTTGCGACTTGGCGAGAAGATGCACGAAGAACTTACCGGCGACTTGGAGCGGTTCGAGCCGACTCGACATGAGAAAGTTCGTCGCGTAGTCACCGATGCGCCAGTCACACTCGATCTAGTTGAATTGAGCGAATGGCTCAACACCGCACCGCCCACCAACGTTCACGCCGCGCTCAAGCGCTGGGTCGTCGATTTCAAGCCGCTTGCTGCTTGAGCAAATTCGCGTAAACGCCATTTTTCGCGACGAGTTCCTCGTGCGTACCGCGCTCGACAATGCGGCCTTGGTCGAATACAAAAATGACATCGGCGCCGCGTACGCTACTGAGTCGGTGTGCGATTTGAAGCACAGTGCGATCGCCGGCGAGTGACACCAGGCTTTCTTGCACCACGCGCTCACTCGTCGAATCGAGCGCGGACGTCGCTTCATCGAACAGCACAATCGGCGCATTTTTGTAGAACGCCCGCGCCAAGGCAATGCGCTGGCGTTGACCGCCTGAGAGCAGCGCGCCGCTTTCACCGACGCTCGTTGCGAACCCTTGAGGCAGGGCGTCGATAAATGATTCGGCACCTGCGGCACGCGCTGCCGCGCGCACGCGAGCGGAATCGGTATCCGTCGTCTCACCAAATGCGATATTCGCGGCCACGCTATCGTTAACAAGCAACACGTCCTGCGACACGAGCGCGAGTTGATTGCGAAGCGCAACGAGATCGATCTCGGAGAGCATGCGTCCACCAAGTTGAATTTGCCCGCGACTCGCGTCGTAGAAACCACAGAGCAACGCAAGCACCGTCGATTTGCCGCTACCGGAGCCACCGACCAATGCAACATGTTGCCCGGGTTCAACAACGAATGACACGTCGTCAAGCGCATCGACTTCGCGCGACGCATAACGAAAACCGACACGATCGAATGCGATACGAGCGATCGATTTGCTGTCGTCGCCGGTTTCATGCGGAAGTACAGGCGTTGAAACGCGCTCTGCGGGTTCATCCTGAATCGCAAATAATCCGCCCGCTGCGGCCAGGCCGCGCTGAATCACCGCGTTGACCGATGACAAATTTTTAAGCGGCGGCAACAGGGTTAAAAGCGCCACAAAAAACATCGAAAACTCGCCCGCCGTCATTTCGCCGCGCTGCCCTTGACCAATCGCGAACGACACGATCACGGCAATCGCAATCGACACCGCAATGTGTGTAAGCGGCGCGCTGGCTGCATTCGCCGTCTCTTGTTTCATGTAGGCCTGACGAAACGCATTGGCGCGCTTCGCAAACGCGCTGCCGATCATCGAAAACGCGTTGAAGGACTTCACCGTTTTCTGGTTGGTGAGCGCCTCGTCGCTGAAGCGCGCGAGCTCGCCCATCGTCGCCTGCATCGCCTGACTCGCACGGCGCAAACGCTTGGTGATGAACCGAATCACGAGCGCCACCACGGGCGCAATGACGAATACACCGAGCGTGAGCTTCCAGCTGATGATGAAAAGCCAGGCAAGGCTGCCTATGAGCTTGAACGAATCTTGCACGAGCGCCGTGAGCGCTTGTGAACACGACGCGCCAATTTGTTGTGCGTCAAAGGTGATTTTCGACGTCAGCTCGGCGGTGGCGTTCCGGTCAAAAAACCGCATCGGCAGTCGAAGCATTTTGCTAAACGTATCGGTGCGAACATCGTAGACGACACGCGAGGACACCCAATGCAGTGCGAGATCGCCAAAAAAATTACAGACGCTACGAAACACAAACATCGCGACGATAAACAGCGGGAACCACGTCACCGGCCAACTATCAAGCCATGCAATCAACGGCCCAGCAAAGCTCTGGGTAAGTTGACCCTGCGCCGACACCCCGGTGACAGCCGACGTTGCGCTCGCACCAACAAACGCACGATCCACGATGCGTCCGAACACAAGCAAGATAAATGGCTCGACCAGCGACACCAACGCAAGCAACAAGGACGCGCCGATTAATTTCGCGCGATACGGCTTTACGTACGCGAGCAGGCGCGCGATGAGCGCGCGATCGCTCGGCGTCGCTGCGGTGGTTGATTGGGCGGGCTCTGGCATGACGGAATTGTTGCACGCACTCGGCGTACGCTAACATCCTAATCGCTTGTTGGTGTCCATGTGTGGGTGTAATGCACGTGGGTGAAACGGGAAAGCGGTGCCAGCGACGCGATGCGTCTGCCTATTCCGCTACTGCCCCCGCAACGGTAATTCGCGAATGCGATTGACACGAAGCCACTGAGTTTCATTGCTTGGGAAGGCGTCACTCGAATGCGAAGAGTCCGGAGACCGGCCACAGGTACGCATTCGCGCCCTCAGCGACATGCGTTGATGACGAACGCGCGGGGAAGCGCGGGACTTTGTCGAATCGAAGTTTCGCTCGCACTTTGGGTGTGCTTCTGATCCACGATAACGCTCCACGACTCCACACACTTCGTCGGCCAATTTCGCCGAGCGGAGGGTTCGGTTTTCGTGGAGTATTTTGTGTCTTTTTCTTTTCGTCTCTCGGCGATCGCGTGCGCGATTGCCATTCCCTGCGCGCACGCGCAAACAAAAGTTGAAACCGTGGTCGTCACGGCCTCGCGTTCGAGCGAAGCGCTTAATGAAACCCTGCGCGATGTCAGCGTCGTGCGCGGCGATGATCTCGAACGCGCGGGCGTGAACGATCTTGTGACCGCGCTGCAAAGCGTGGCGGGTATCGAAGTCGTCTCACAAGGTGCGGGCGCAACGCCTTCGGTCTTCGTGCGTGGCGGCAATAGCAATCAATTGCTCGTGCTCGTCGA
>JBOFBL010000470.1:0-1197 GCA_051645545.1 Casimicrobium sp.
CCCCAACGCTCTTGCAATTTCTGCGCGATCAATCGCGCCATGATGTCGGAACCATCGCCCGGCGCACTCGGCACGATGATTTTCACAGGCTTATTGGGAAACGCCGATTGCGCGTACGCGGCAACCGAGAGCGACGCACACAAGGCACCCAACAGAACACAAAACGTTTTCTTCAACATAGTTCTTTAATCCCGCAAAGATCATCAACGAAACGCGATCGCGCTTTTTGCGTGTATCGACTGCGCGCAATTCAGCGCAATTAGCGTAAACTAAACGTATGTATGTTAATACTTTTACGTTTCACGGCATCCACGTAAACCCGAAAACCAATTGGACATTCATTCGCGTCGAGCTCGCCGATGGCAGCGTTGGCTGGGGTGAGTGTTCGTTGAATGGCTGGGAGTCGCTGCAGGCTGCCTACGCTGAAATGTTGCGACCTGCAATGATCGGCAAATCCGTGCGCAATGCGCGCGACGCAGCAGCGCTGTGCGAAACGTTTTTGCATTCGCCGGGCGGACTCGTCGCGCATTCGGTGAAGAGCGCGACCGAAGTTGCGCTCATCGATGCGCTTGCGCGCCGCGAAAACATCACCGCCGCGGCCCTCCTCGCACGCGAGCGCGACGTGCGCACGCATCGCGACGCGGTGACCGTTTACGCGAACATCAATCGCGGCACCTCACCGCGCACACCGATGGGTTTCGCGGTGTCCGCGAAAAAAGCGCTCAATGCAGGTTTCAAGGGCATCAAACTCGCGCCCTTTGATGGCGTGTTGCCCTCGAATTGCGACCTTGATGACACGAAACGATTGATCGACGAAGGCATCGCACGCGTCTTCGCCGCGAGAGACGCCGTTGGTGATCGCGCGTCGATTAAAGTCGATTGTCATTGGCGTTTCACGCCGAAAACCGCGGCGCTAGTACTCGAACGTCTGCGCGACGCAGCACTCGATTGGTTCGAATGCCCAGTGAGCGAACACCACGAATGTCACGATGCGATTCGCGCGTTGCGTAAACAAGCCAATGCAATGAACGTGCGACTCGCCGGCGCTGAGATGCTCACCAACGTGCAAGGTTTTCGCGCAACCCTCGAAGGCGGCCTCTACGACACCATCATGCCCGATGTGAAGTATTGCGGCGGGCTGTGGGCGATGCTCGATATCGCAGCGCTCGCTGCAAAACATAACGTTCAAACCGCGCC
>JBOFBL010000471.1:0-1766 GCA_051645545.1 Casimicrobium sp.
ACCGACAGTGTAGTGCCAGCGGGAATCGTCTGACCTGAGACGATCGGCTTTCCGCCGCGTGGGTTGCGATCGCGGGCATTGGCAAGCTGTTTGACTGTCACGGATTGGGCGATGGTTTGAGTTTGATTGAACGGGGACAAGACAACTTTCACGAAATCACCTACAGGATCGAGATTGACGGGCGATCGTGTCTGGTTTTCAGCGCCATTCACGGCGTTGGCGAATCTGCCCATCCCTTGCGCTAAAGGGATCAAGGCGATCGCAATCAAGCCAGCTATCAGCCACCCCCATCCACCACTGGAAGACGATCGACCTTCATCTACCACTTGGCTGACGGTATATTGCCATTGCCGATCGTTCTGCTGTTGATTGTCGCGATCGGGCTTCTGTCGCAGGTTAGGCGGCAGCATTTGCCACGGGTACTGCTTTTGCACTCGATCGTAACTCTGTTTGACTGCGAGCATGTCGACGAAGTCGAAAACAAACCACTCAGTGCTTTTGCGAGACTCGGCGGGGATGTCGTCGTAGTAGCCAGTCTCACCCGTATCGGTGTCAATAAATAGCCGCCGTGGGTGGAAGTGTTCGTGCAGTGCGGCTTCAGCAGCTTCGCAGTCGCTTACTTTGATCGATCCGACTTCGACAAGCCAAAAGGGAGATTGCCCAGAGTTTAGTTCTTTCAGCCGATCGTCTACATGCCGGGTGGTGAGTCCGATTTTGTATCGTTCAAATCCACTCCCGTCGCCGCTGCCAACTGCGTGGAAGAGATACACGTAGCCCGGTTTTACTGGATTACTCACGACCAAACTCCCTAATTATTTCACGCTGCTTTTTCGCCTCGTCCCACTTCCACGATCGTGCGTTAGCGTCAAGATAGCGTTGGTAACTTTCTCTACTCACTCCCACGCTACCCAGCCACATTTCAGAATCGTCGATCGCTACTTTCAATCCCAGCTTTTCGCAGGCATAACAGGCGGCAAAGGGTGACCACCCGAGCGCAAAAGCAATCTTGCGCTGCTGCCTAAAATAAGCGCGTAGACCCGATCGGCCTTGCCTCGCCTGAGCTTCGGGTATAAAACTAACAAGTCGCCCTTTCGCGTCTTCGTACAACGCAGTTCGGGCGGGCTGGATGGTGCGACAATGTGGGCATTCGATCTGAGATGCGAATATTGTCTTGCTGCATTTGCTGTTGGAGCACACCTTGCGGGGAGCTTCGCCGTCGCTCTTGAATTTGGGGGCGAGCACCGACACACCCACGGCATCGCTTAGATCTTCCACCTTTGGGTGCAGTCCAGAATCCTCTCCCGCCAGTTGGAAGTTGCCAGCAAAGTCCCAGATCTCGCCATAATCCTTACTTGGGTGGCGGCGATCGACGCGGGTTGCCGCCTGGATGCAGCGATCGCGACTGGGAATTTTGCGAAACACCAGTGCGTGACGAAGGTATGGGGCATCCCACCCAGTCGTCAACAATTGATTGCAGAGCAGGTTCACCTGTCCTGATTCCAGCATAGCTTCAGCCACTTCAAAGTCTTCTTGGGTCGTGTCGTCGCCAACGATCGTAAAATTCAGCCCCATCATTAAGCCAATTCGCTGGATTGACTCAGCCTGCTTCTTGCCGCCGCGTCGGGACTGAGTGAATCCGATCGCGTGGGTCGTTGGAATGCCCAACTCGGCGCACCGATCAATCCAATGTTGCAGCATCCATTTGATGGCGGCATCGGAACTCAAGTCAACTTTCTTCTGATCCTCAACCCCGTGATAGCGCAAGG
>JBOFBL010000472.1:0-4828 GCA_051645545.1 Casimicrobium sp.
CGTCGCACTCCACGAAATGCTTGTGTTGTCACATTTTCTGTGGCACTTTCGTCTTCTCTTCATAAGGAGCGACACTGCATGGTCGAGCGCACATCGGATGAAGCGATTACGAATGTCGACGCCGTTTATGGTGCCGAACGTGAACATATCCGCGCGGTGCGTCCGCTTGGCGAGCGCGATCGGCCTATGGTGGGACTCGCGCTCTCGGGTGGCGGCATTCGTAGCGCGACGTTCAATCTTGGCGTATTGCAAGCGCTCGCGAAACTTGGGTTGTTACACAAAATCGATTACCTCTCGACCGTATCAGGCGGTGGCTACATCGGCAGCTGGTTAAGCGCATTGATTCATCGCTCGCAACAAATCAAGCTTGATCAAAATGTGCTGCCCGCGCATGAAGCGCAAGTGGCGAAAGGCAATTACGAGGAGAAAAGCCGCGACGCCGAGAAGATTGTCGCCGATACGCTCGGCAATCGCGATAGCGTCATTCGACATTTGCGGCACTTCGGCAATTACCTCACGCCGCGCGTCGGTGCGTTCACGCTTGACACGTGGACGGGTATTGCGATCTATCTGCGCAATTTGATGATGAACGCGACGATCCTTATTTCGCTTGCGATTGCGGTCGTCTTCTTCGCGCAATTTGCCTATGCCGCAAGCGGTGCGCTCATGAGCGTGCCAGCGTTCTGCTTGTTTGGCATTGCAGCGCTTTGTTTGTCTTTGGTTGCAGCCATCATTGGGATTTACATCGATCGTCAACGCGGCACGACCGATGAATCGCGAAGCGGATTCGCGGTTTGGTTGGGTTGTGCGCTGCCGACTTTTGCTGCGGCCTGGCTCACCAGTATTGCGGCGCATTCGTTTGCAGAAACCTGGTTTCAGAGAGAAAGCGCGAGTGCTAGCGTGGGCACTTTTGCATTTCCACCGCTCTGGCATTGGGTCGTCGGTTTTGCGCTCGGCAATGTGTTGCTTTGGAGTTTTTGCGGCGTGCTGCGTTTGATCGATCGAAAAGCACGCCACCCGAGCAAGCCGCTTGAATTGCGCTGGCTCGATTACGCGAGACTCACGTTCGCAAGCGCTGTCGCGGGCGGTTTCGCGGGTGCGCTGCTCTGGATGTACACCGATTCGCTATTTCGCGGCACGCTGGGTGCCTATGTTTCAACGGACACTTTGGTGACGTGGCTGCGCAGTGTGCTTCCAAGCACCGCGCCTGGCTTGATGCCCGCGCATGTGCAGGGCGCATTTCATGCAAGCATCGGTTTGCTAACGGTGACAGTGATTTTTTCGCTCTCGATTGCGTTACAGATTGCGCTTGCGAAACGCGCGCTGAGCGAATCGGATCGCGAATGGCTCGGTCGGCTTGGCGGTGTGCTTTTCTTGTTCGGTTGCATCGTCGTTGCGATTGCACTCGTGGTCGCGGTTGGGCCGGGGCTTGTGATTTGGTGGCAATCGGCGAGTGTGTTCGCGTGGATTTCCGGCACGGCGGCGGGCGCGTGGCTGTTGCAAACTGCAATCGCAATCACGCTCGGGCACAGCACGCTCACAGGCGGGCGCGATCCGAAAAAACCACGGCTTAGCGCCTTGATTGCAATTGGCCCGTATGTGTTCGTGTTTGGGTTGCTCGTAATCATTGCAACGCTCACGAGCCATTGGGTCGATCAAAATCTGCGAGAACCCGCAGCGAACGTTTGGTCTTCGATTGGGGCGTATTGTCAACCTGCTGCCGACGCAAGCGCGGCAACTCGCAAGGTTTCCGAATGCGCGGGCGTCAATCGCGCCCTGACCTTGCCGCTGCTCACGATGGCCTACGAATGGCCGATGTTGCTCGGCGCAGGCGTCGTTGCATTCTTGCTTGCGTTTGTACTTTCGTCACGCGTCGACATCAATTTGTTTTCGTTTCAGATGTTCTATCGCAATCGATTGACGCGCGCGTATCTCGGTGCATCGCGCACGAGCGGCGACGGTCGGCGCAGTAACGGTTTCACGTCATTGAGTTACAGCGACGATGTGAATTACGCCGATCTCGCGCATCAAGGCGCGGCGCAGCGACCGATGCATTTGATCAACGTCGCGCTCAATCAGCAAGGCGGCGGCGACTTGAGTTTGCAAGAGCGGCAATCGATGCCGTTTGTCTTTTCGCCGCTCTACACCGGTTTCACTACGAGCGATCGCAAGGGATCGATTGTGGGATTTTTTCAACCAACAGCGAAAGAAAAAACCAAATCAACGAAGCGCGCGAAACCGTTTGATGCGATCACGCTCGGTTTCGCAATGGCAACGTCCGGCGCTGCGGCGAGCCCTGCGATGGGCCATCACAGTTCGCCCGCGCTTGCCTTGTTGCTCACAACATTTAACGTGCGGCTCGGTGCGTGGTTTAAGAACCCTAAACGCGGCGCAGTGGCCGATGGCAAATCGCCACCCGTTGGATTGTGGTGGCTGTTGCGCGAACTCGTTGGCAAGGCCAATAGCGAATCGAACTACGTGTATTTAAGCGACGGTGGTCACTTTGAAAACACCGGCGCATACTCACTGATTGCACGACGTGTGCCGCTCATCGTAGTTTGCGATTGTGGCGCCGATCCTGGCTATCGTTTCGACGATCTTGCCAATCTCATTCGTTTGGTACATCTCGATTTCGGCACCATGATCGATATCGATTTCGCGGCGCTGCGACCGAATGAACGCGGTGAAAGTGTGCGCAGTAGTGTGATCGGCAGTGTTCACTATCCCGCGACGGCCACACAAGGCGCGATGGTGGGGAAGCTCATTGTGATCAAGCCATCGTTGAGTGGAAAGCTATCCGAATCAATCGCGCAATTTCGTGCGCAGAACACGGATTTCCCGCAGCAAACGACGGCCGATCAGTGGTTCAGCGAATCGCAATTCGAAGCGTATCGACAACTCGGATTCGATTGCGCGAGCGCCGCGCTCGAGCCATGGTCGAAGGGGCGCACAGCGTTCGACGGGGTAGCGGCGCGTTAGCGACAGGCATTGATTGAGGGCTGAGCCACACAGTCAACTTACACTCTCACGTTCGCCAACTGCCGCGCAGCGAAGAAGAGACGCTTTGTCGACACTGAGCTACACCGAACACATCCTGCAGCACATGCACGCGCGCGCACTACGCGGTGTGGTTCTGGCTTTGCTGTTTTCCGCCCTATTGCATTTGGCAATCACGCTAGTTCAGTTAGGAGGAGATAAGTTCGGTATTCGCTTTGATCGCCCAGATAAATCGGGGGATCCGATGCGTGCCCGTTTGCAGCCGCGAATCGAACCACCGCCGCAAACGCCAGTCGTTGCGCCGACGCCCCAGGTGACGCCACGCACAGCACCCGCGCCGACGCCTGCCGATCGTGCAACCGTGACAATGGTGCCGAAAGCGGAAATACCGCCACCCGTGATCGCGCCGGAACCGCCGAAGACGGAGCCGGTGGTTACGCCGCCAGAGCCCATCACGCGCACGTTCGAGCCCACCTCTGCGCCACCGACGCGAGTGGAGCGTGTCGCACCGGTCGCTGTGCCGCAACCGATCACGCCTTCGCAAATTCAGCCGCTGCCGCCGATTGAGATCACGCCGCCGAAGCGTGAGGTAGTGGAGCCGCCGAAGGCGGAAGCGCCTGCGGTCACGCCGCCGCCCGTTGAAACAAAACAAGCCGCACCGGAGCCCGCAAAAACGATTGAGCAGCCTAAGGCAGCAGCAGAACCGCCTAAACCTACGGCTGATCCGCCCAAAGCTGCGGCAGAACCACCAAAGGCCGCCGCCGAGCCGCCGCGTGCGGCCGCAGAGCCCGCGAAGGCCTCACCCGAACCCGCAAAAGCCGCCGCCGAGCCTCCGAAGGCGTCCCCTGCGCCGCCCGCGCCCACGCCGAGTGCTGCGCCCGCGACAACGTCACCGCCGCAAATTACAACCGCAGCGCCTTCGCCCGCTGCGACCGCGGCACCCGCCCCTGGCGCGCCGAGTGGGAGCGCGCCCGCGAGCGCCGGTGCGCCTGCCGCAGGTGCTCGCGGCGGTGCCACTGTGACGCTGCCAAGCCCCGGCACGCGCGCGGGCGACGGTGCGCAAGGTGCAGCAGCAGGCACGCCTCCGAGCGGCGCAAGTAGCGGCAGCGGATTGCTGCTGCGCCCGGGCTTTATTGATGGTTTCGATCCGGATGCTGCACGTAGAAATGCAGCGCGCGATGCGGCACGTGATTTAAATGCACGTCGCGCGCTCGTGCCGCCGTCCATTGCGCCGTCGCCCACTGCACGCGAGCGTGAGGCGAAGGCGATTGAGGATGCGGTGCGCGAAGATTGCAAAGAGCAATTAGCAAGAAATCCGAACTTGCTCGCGGTTCCATTGATTATCGCGGGGCAACTTGCAGACAAGGGTTGTCGAATTCGCTGATTGATTCGCAAGGGTGTGACGGCAACCGAGTTTTGTTGGCGCGGCGCTCGCAGCGATCTGATTTAAAAAATGATCGCGACCAGGGTCGCTCCTACCGAGAGACCGTCGAAGCGATTTCATCTAGAGTCCCGTTACATCTCATACGGCTAAAGCCCAATAAATATAGGGCATCAAGCCGTTTTAATACTTATTCGCACGCTAAGGAAAGACTGACCTAAGCCCCAATTATTTCGGGCTATACAGCCCAAGAGGTCAAAATAAAATCGGTTTCCCCTCGCAAAATCGTCACAAACTCGTGATGTAATTCAAAGATTGAAGGGGAGTAGCTCCCGCGACGGCATCGTCAATACGTGAGATTCGTGCAATGCGAATCGATCCGGTGCCTCGGACAATCAAGCTTTGGTTGTCTTGCAAGACCTTCGCTGGGAATCGCATCGATGGATAGCG
>JBOFBL010000473.1:0-15093 GCA_051645545.1 Casimicrobium sp.
CGCCCGAACCCGTTGCGTTGGCGACTCCTGTGCAGACTGTCGCAACGCAAGCGCCGATCGCCGAAGCGCCACAGAGTGGAAGCGACGCATCGACGCTGCGCGTCGGCTCCGAGCACCTGGGCAAACTCGTTAATCGTGCGGGTCAAGCGCTTGCGAGCTCGCAGCGTACGGCGCGCACGCTACGCGACATCGAAGAGCGGCTGAATCTCGCGCAAGAGCGGCAAACTGTGCTGCGCACGAAGCTCGAAGAGCTTCAGCGTACAGTGGATCGTCAGGTTGTGGCCTTGCAGGAAACGCGAGACCAGGGTGGCTCGTTCGATCCGCTGGAAATGGATCGCTACGATTCGTTGCACATTCTCTCGCGCTCCATTGCCGAGGCGCTGCAGGACCAAACCGATCTCACGCTCGATGCGCGCGCGCAAACCAATGCCGCGATCGCGCAACTGCGCGACGATCAGCGCGAACTTCGTGAGCAGCATCGCGATTTATTGACCGCTCGCCTAGTTGCATTCCGAACACTGGTTCCTCGTATGCGTCGCAGCGTCGCGCAAACGGCAAGCGAGACCGGCAAACGCGTGCGCCTGGTGATGCACGGCGATCATGTGACGGTCGATGCCGACGTATTGTCGCGACTTACCGAGCCGCTGTTGCACATGCTGCGCAACGCAATCGATCATGGCATCGAATCGGCGGATGAGCGTTTGATGCTGGGCAAGGATGCGGAAGGCGTGGTTGAACTGATCTGTTCGCGCGAGGGGCAGAACTTTGTGTTGACCTGTCGCGACGACGGTCGCGGCATCGACGCAGGCGCCGTCTATGAGCGAGCCATTCGCGAAGGGTTGATTGCGCCCGAAGCGCAGGTCAGCGAGGCACAAATTCATGCGCTGATTTTGCAGCGCGGTTTCTCGACCAAAGAAGAGGTCAGCCAAATTTCTGGGCGTGGCATCGGCATGGATGTTGTTGCCGATCGCATTCGCTCGATGAAGGGCACGCTTGCTATCGCGTCGAGCGCAGGGCGGGGCACGACGTTCACGATGCGGGTGCCGGTTTCTGGTGGCATCGCGCAGTCGTTAGTGGTGCGCGTGGCGGGGCAAACGGTTGCGGTGCCTTCGGATTCGGTGTTTTCGATTGCGCCCATGGGCAGCGTCGAGCCTGGCGCTACGCAGGTGCGTTTTGCCGACGAAGATCACCCGATTTATTCGCTTGCAACCTGGCTTGGGTTTGCCGAGCCTGCCGAGCAAGTCGATTACAGCGGTTCACCGATTTTGATCGCCTACGGCAACAACGGACGCATTGGCCTGGCGGTCGATCAAGTGCTCGATGTGCGCGAACTCGTACTGCAAGATGTCGGCGGGCTCTTGCGACGCGTTTCGGGATTGAGCGTGGGATCGCTTGGCGACGCAGGTACGCCGCTCTTTGTGATTGACGTTTCGGCGCTCGAACGCGGCGCGCAGTTTAGCGTGGGCGTGAGTGCGGCGCTCGCGCTTCGCAAACGTGCAGAGGCGACTCGCACGCGCGTGCTCGTGGTCGACGACGCGCTCTCCGCGCGCCGCGCACTGCAAAACGTATTTGAGGATCGCGGCTACGAAGTGTTTGCGGCCAACGACGGATTTGAAGCGCTCGAAGTGCTGCGTCAACAACCGATCGCATTGGTTGCCACCGATCTCGAGATGCCGAACTTAAACGGGCTCGAGCTCGCCAAGCGCATGCGCGAAGTACCGAACTGGTCGGCAATACCGATCATCATGGTTACTTCGCGCGGCGGCGATCGCCACCGCGATGCAGCGCAGGATGCGGGTGTTGACGCGTATCTCGTTAAACCGTTCTCCGACGCACAGGTAATTTCGACGGCACAACGCCTGCTCGCAGGCGAACGCGCTGCCGCTTAAGGGACCGAATTTAATGAATCGCCAGGCACTCATTCAACAACTCACCGCAATGTATCGCGAGTATTTGGGCGTTGCCGCGGAGTTCGTGATCGAGGACGCGTTCGCGGTGATCGACGCGCACCCCGAATGGAGACCGCATCCGCAATTGCTACGCGGTCAATTTTTGATTGCGCTCGAACGAATGACGCCACCGGAAGTGCCGTTTTCTTCGTTGCGCATGACGATCACCAAACTCGTGAACGAAAGTTCGCTACACGACTGAAACGTTAACTACGTTTTTGAACATCCGGATAAGAAGTACACATCACACATTGAGGAGGAAACCCCATGAAATCCATACGTTCCATGTTACTGATCGGCCTTGGCGCCATCGCTTTGTTATTTCTCGTGCAAGCAGGTTTGCTTGCCTGGGGGCAACGCACTATCGAGCGCGACGTGATCGCAAGCGTGCAGAAAAATACGATCGCATCGTCGCAGCTCTCGGAGCTCGCGGTCATTGCGCAACAAATTCGCCGCTATGAGAAAGAGTATTTCGTTTATGTGACCAATGCTGAGCGTCGCGAAAATTACATCAAAGAGTGGACCGGCGCATCCGACAAAATGACCAAGACGCTGCAGACCATGCGCGCCAATGCCGACGGTGCGTTTAATGCAGAGGATCTTGGCAAGATCGCAAACTGGGCAAGCGCCGCCGATTTCTATAGCGCAGAGATGAAGAAGATTTTCGCAACGGTGAACGATCGCGCGGGACAGGTGGCCGCGTCCATTGCCGCAGTGAGCAGCACTACAGCCGCAGCGACGAAAGGTGCGCCCGCTGCCCCGGCGGCGCCTGCGGTTGCAATGCTGACCCCAGTCGAAACCAACGGCATGATTACTGCCGGTAAAGATCGTCTCTCAGGGGTGTTGATCAAGGGCGTGAGCGATATGTCGGCCGCGAAAACGAAGGAAACGCTTGGATTGCCGGAAGTCACTCGACAAGGCTTCAGCACGTTGTGGAATGGTGTGATGGCGTCAGTGATCATTGGCCTAATCATTGCGGGTTACCTTGCCATCAAATTGCCGGATGCGATTGGTCGTCCAATCAAGTCGCTAAGCGACGCGGTGGATCGCGTAAGCAAGGGCGAACTCGACAATGCCATCGAAGTCAGTGGCCCTCGCGAATTCACCACGCTCACTGCCGCGATTGAGCGTATGCGCGTTGCGCAACGCACGCTTATGGCGCGTATGCGTGCGCGTCCGGCGCAATAAGACGCATCGGAAGCTTGCAGCAATCGCTTGCGAGCTTTGCCTGTTATCGCCCAATTTAATTGGGCGATAAATTGAATTTTACGTATTATCGACAAATGCTATTTTTAACCGAATCGCCCAATTAAATCGGGCGACAGCGGTCAAAGTTCAATCTGAAAATTCGCTTACTTAGCGCCCGGTAACAGCAGACGAAATGTCGAACCCTGCCCGAGCGTCGATTCGATTTCGAACTGCGCGCGATGACGTTGCGCAACGTGTTTAACGATCGCGAGCCCCAAGCCAGTGCCGCCCGTGTCGCGTGAGCGAGAACGATCGACGCGATAGAAGCGCTCTGTCAATCGCGGAATGTGCTCTGGCGCAATACCCAATCCAGTATCTTTGACCTCGACAACAACCTGATCGTTTTCGCTTGCGACGCGCAAGTGAATCGCGCCGTCTTTCGGCGTGTAGCGAACGGCGTTCGACAGCAAATTGGAAATCGCGGTACGCAGCTCTGCCGCGCTGCCGCGAATGCGCAGCGCATCGTCAACATTGGTTTCGAAACGATGCGCGCCGTTCGATAAAGCAACAGCATCGCCGAGCGCATCGCGCGCAACGCTTGCGAGCGCCACCATCGAATCTTCCGTCGGCGTTTGTTCGTTTTCGAGCCGTGCGAGCGTGAGCAAATCGGCGACCAATCGATTCATGTTCGCGGTTTGTGTATCGATCAATTCGATATAGCGAACGCGATCATGTTCCGCGACAGGTAAATCGCGAATCGTTTCGACATAACCAGCAACGACGGTGAGCGGAGTGCGCAACTCATGTGACACATTGGCCACGAAATCCCGCCGCATGCGATCGAGCCGTTCGCGCTCCGTGACGTCGCGTGCGAGCAACAGACGATTGCCGTCGTTGGTCGCTTCCAGTCGAAACGACAATGTACGCGAGCCCATTTGCACGACGGGTTCGGACGACGTGTCGTTCGCGAGATAGCTCAAAAATTCCGGCGCACGGATCAACTGCCCAATCGGTTTGCCAACGTCGCGAAACGCATCGAGCGAATGCATCACGAGCGCCGACTGATTGCACCACACGATGCGGTTGTCGCGGTCGAGCAGGAAGAGCCCGTCGGGAATGGCGTTGGTGATCTGGCGACGCTGTGCAAGCTCGGCGTCGCGATCGCGAACGCCTTGTTCGCCTTCTTTGAGCTTGGTGCGAAGCGCTGCCATGGCTTGCTCGAACGGCACCGCAAACGCTGCCGGATCGCGCAGCAGCTCGCGAATATCGCGCTGTGTTCGCTGCGAGACATAAGCGAAGTAACAAGCTGCGATCAACAGATATGCAAAACCGATCCACGGTGACAGCCAAAGCGACGCGGCAACGACAAAGAGCGTCGCAATCGCAAATGTACGAAGCGTAGAGGTCATGACGAGAGAGTGTAAGCGGCAGTGCGTTCGCGCGCGATCACGCGCTAGCTTTTTCGCAGCCGATAACCGCCGCCGCGCACCGTCTCCACCAAACGATCGTGACCCGTCGGCTCAAGCGCAAGACGCAGTCGCCGAACATGCACATCCACCGTGCGCTCCTCGATAAACACATGATCGCCCCAGACGCCGTCGAGCAAGGCTTGTCGCGTAAACACGCGCTCGGGGCGTGCAAGCAGGAAGCGCAACAGTCGAAACTCGGTGGGGCCCAATTTGAGCTCTTGTTCATTGCCAGTCACGCGATGCGACGTGGGATCGAGTTTGAGTCCCGCGACCTCGATGCTTTCATCCGAGAGCTCAGGCGCAGCGCGGCGCAGCAGTGCTTTGATGCGAGCCATCAATTCTTTTGGTGAAAATGGCTTGGTCACATAATCGTCGGCACCGACCTCAAGTCCACGTACTTTGTCGTCCTCGTCGGCACGTGCAGTCAACATCAAAATCGGCAGATCCCGCGTGCGCTCGTCGCGCCGCAACTCGCGTGCGAAATCGATGCCCGGTTTATCGGGCAACATCCAATCGAGCACTATCAGATCCGGTAGCGTTTCATCCACCATGTCGCGTGCGTCGAGCACGGCGTTCACGATGTGAGCTTCGTAGCCAGCGTGTTTGCAGTGAAGTGCGACAAGTTCGGCGATCGCATGTTCGTCTTCGACGATTAGAATTTTTGCAGCCATGCCCGTAGTTTTATGACAAAAAGGTTACGGTCTTGTTACAGCGGCGCGATGATCGCAAAGCTCGGCGTTGACCAGGCTGACGAAGACTACTTGATCGCCTCCCAACTGCCGTGATCGCGCACGCGCCATCGTCCGTTGAGCGGCACCACCGTCGCTGTGCCGCGTTGTCGCTTGCCATAAATGTCGGCTTCGATCACCAACACAGCCACGCCAGCATCGACACTACCGCCAAGCACTTTGCATCGCTGTGGCGAGGACTTCGCGTTCTCGCGCTGAATAGCCCAATCGCGCTCGACGACTTGCTGTTGCGTGAGCGTTTGGCCCGCTTCACGGCTGCGCGCACGAACGGCGTCTTCGCTTGGTAATTGATTGGTTCGTTGCAGCCGCTTGAAGTAGCTGGCGGCATCGCGTTCGATCTCAAAGCCCTTGCAGTAATTCATCAACACACGACCCGGTTCGCCTCCGTCGGCAGGCAAGCGTCGACCTTTACGGGCATAGCTCGGTAATTCGATCTGCGGCGCCGTCTCCTTCGGAGGAATCGGCATTTCGACGGGCAGCGGCGCAGGGGGTGGTGGCGGCGGAGGCGGTGGAGGCGGCGGTGGTTCGGGGGCGGCGACTGGCGCAGGCGGTGGCGCAGGTGGCGCGGGCGGGGCTTCAGGAGGCGTCGCACACGCCGATAGCAAGAGGCTGATTGCGGCGAAGATGCTGGAATACCGACGCGCATGCGTTATCGCAAGCGATGATTCGGTAGGATGGTTTGTAGAAAACATGACGGACGATTGGTACCGCAGGGTATCGGTAAACGCGGAGAATACCTCGAATTATCTGATGAGAAGCATATGCGCGGCATTGTCAATGCGCAATCGCTGGAAGCGCGAATCGCGTCGCTCGACTACATTTAGTGACTGTTTGTTGAGAGAAAGCCACGTTCATGATGAATTGCCGTATAGGTCGTCGCCTTGTTGCCTTACTCACGGTCTGTGCGATTGTTTGGCAGGCGCACGCATTCGAGCTCACTGATATGGACGGCAAGAAACACAAACTCACGGACTATCGAGGCAAGTGGGTTGTGGTGAATCACTGGGCGACGTGGTGCACGCCGTGCTTGGTGGAGCTACCCGATCTCGATGAGTTTCAGCTCGCGAACAAAGACAAAGTCGTGGTGCTGGGCGTGGTCGACGATGTCGAGACCGATCAAAAAGTCCGTCCGTTGCTCAAGCGCGTACGCGTGGGTTTTCCGAACGCACTGGGCATCAAAGCGAATACCAAACACTTCCCTGACATCAAGAGCGTGCCTACCTCGTTCATCTACAACCCGAGCGGCAAGCTCGTGGAAACGCACTCCGGTGCGTTGGGCATCGAAGATCTCGAAGCGCGCATCAGCAAGGGGCGTTGAGATGCGAACGCGCCTGACAAAAGTATTGAGCGTCACTTCGTTTGCGGTGGTAGTGTCGACCACTTTCGCGCAGACACCCGCGAAACCCGTTGGATCGAATGCCGAATGTCGCGACATCATGCCGGTACGCGGGCAGAACAAAGCGGGACTTGAATATGCACGCAAATGGTGGAGTGCGCAGCCGAGCGCAGAGTCAGCCACTTGCCTTGCGTCGATGCTCACGCCATTCGGCGAAATTCGCGAAGCGGAGACCGTGCTGCGAAATGTGGATCCCGACAAACTCGATCCCATCACTCAAGGCGATTTTTACGCTGCACGCTCGGCAATCGCCGATTCGTTAGGCCGCTCGAACGCAGCGATCGAATTCGCGAAGAAGTCGCAAGCGGCGTATGCGAAAGACCCCAAAGCGAAGGATTTCGCGGCAGGTGCTCATTTGTATCTGTCCGATCTTTTGTTCTCTGATGATGAAGAGGCCGATGCCGAATTGCATCTCAAATCCGCTGAGAAGCTCTGCGCTGCCGCGTGGTGCAAAGCATTGATCGCGCTGTCGCGTGCGCATCGCGAACGTGGCGATGACGCAAAGAAAAGCTACGCCGAGGCAAGCACGCTATTCGAAAAAATCAACGATCAGCTCGCCGCGGCGTGGATTGCCATTGCGCTCGTCGATGTCCATATCGCAGAAGAGCGCTTCTCCGATGCGGAAAAAGCACTTGCGCGCGCACGTGGCCTGCAACAACAAATTGGTGCGCGCGGACTCGATGCGGATTTGCTTCGCGCTCGCGGCGATTTGCTTGCCGCGCAGGGCAAACCAAGACAGGCGCGCGAGCGCTTAGAGCAAGCAATCTCGCTCGCACGAGAACTTGGAATGAACGATTTAGCCAAACGCGCGCTATCGTCGCTTAACGATCTTTCCGAATAAAACCTAGCGGCGACTCATAATGGCTTCGCGCTCACCCGCGCGACACATCCGCGTACGCAAGCGGCAGAATCGTCGTCTCTTTGACTTTCTCAAGCACGAACGACGACTTCACGTTGATCACCCCAGGCAATGTAAGCACGCGATCCATCAGAAACGATGTGTAGTGCTTTAGATCGGGCATCACCACTTGCATCGTGTAATCCATCTCGCCGGAGAGCGAGTGACACCAGGTCACCTCGCTCCAGGTTTGCACCGCCGCCTTTAAACGATCACGCGCTTTCGCGTCTTTTTTATCGAGCGCAACGTCGAGATGTACAGTTAAGCCAAGCCCGATTTTTTCTGGGTTCAGCAGCGCGGCGTAGCTCGCGATATAGCCTGCGTCTTCAAGCGCGCGCACGCGCCGCAAGCAGGGCGAGGCCGAGAGATTGACCTTATCGGCGAGTTCGATATTGGTTAAGCGGCCGTCGGCTTGCAAAACTTCCAGAATGCGGAAATCGGTGCGATCCATCGTTTTTCTGCCTGAACTTTCAATAGATTCGCAATTATGAACCAAAAAAAAGAGAAAACGTGCACTTTTAGAAATAGCATTGCTCGTAAGTTTCGACAAAATTTAGGCTAACGCAACACGCAAAAAACGGAGCAACTTCAATGGCATCGCAATTCCAACCTTGGGACAATCCCATGCAAACCGACGGCTTCGAGTTCATCGAATTCGCGGCACCCGATCCAGCCGCGATGGGTCAACTCTTCGAGCAAATGGGTTTTGTTGCGGTTGCCAAACATCGCTCGAAAAATGTGTTGCTCTATAAACAAGGCGATATCAATTTCATCTTGAACGCCGAGCCGGGGTCGTTTGCGCAGAGCTTCGCGCGCGTGCACGGGCCTTCGATTTGCGCGATTGCCTTCCGTGTAAAGGATGCAGCGTTTGCGTACAAGCGCGCAGTCGAACTCGGCGCTTGGGGTGTGACTGCACAACCCGGTCCGATGGAATTGAATATTCCTGCGATCAAAGGCATCGGCGATTCGTTGCTCTACTTCGTCGATCGCTACGATGGCAATGGAAATAACGTCACCATTTACGACATCGATTTTGTGCCGATCGCAGGCGCACCGCGCGTACCCGAGGGCGCAGGCTTGACCTATCTCGATCACCTCACGCACAACGTGCATCGCGGACGCATGGACGAATGGGCGGGCTTCTACGAGCGCCTGTTTAATTTCAAAGAAGTGCGCTACTTCGATATCGAAGGCAAGTTAACCGGCCTTAAATCGAAAGCGATGACCAGTCCTTGCGGAAAAATTCGCATCCCGATCAACGAATCGAGTGACGATAAGTCGCAGATCGCTGAATACCTGCACGCGTATCACGGCGAAGGTATTCAACACGTCGCGTTCGGAGCGAAAGATATTTACGGCACAGTCGAATCGCTCGGAAAAAAAGTACCGTTCCAAACCACGCCCGCGACGTACTACGAACAACTGCCCAAACGCATCCCGAATCACGGCGAAGACGCCCCGCGTTTGCAATCGCTCAACATCCTGGTCGATGGCGCACCCGAAGACAGCGGTCTCTTGTTGCAAATCTTCACGCAAAATTTGATCGGCCCAATCTTCTTCGAAATCATTCAGCGCAAAGGGAATCAGGGCTTTGGCGAAGGCAACTTCAAAGCGCTGTTCGAATCAATCGAACTCGATCAGATTCGGCGTGGTGTGTTGAAGGCGTAGGGACAGCATTCGCTTCGTCTTGTGGTGAATTGAGCAGGGGAACCGCTTCTCCAATCAGTTGCGATGCGCGCTATACATCGTGCCATTAGATCGCATCGCCTGAAGCTCCGTCACAGGAATGGTTAGTGTGTTGGTGTTGAAGTAATCGGGGGTCGCTACTTTGTCTGTTGCGACATCTTGTGTCGCGCTATCAAGCTTGCTGTAGCTTACACCCGACAACACAACCTCGGCATTACCATCACTCACGCTACGTACTTTCATCACGCCGTACATATATGACGATGGGGGATTTTGTAAGAATGAGGAGACGTTGACCACATACATATCATGCACTCTGGGTTCACTTAGTAGCGCGGCGTCGTGCGTGGCTCTTTCGTTGATTGAAAACACACCGAAGCCAATGAACACTGCGATCAAACCGACTAAAAATGTCCATCCATAGCGTGAAGAATACGGAATCGGATTTTTAGCAAGCGTCGGCTCTACTAGTTTCGTTTCAAGTTTTGCGCCACGCTGACATACATCGCAGAGCAGCAGGTACTGCTTGGACGAAACCCACTTGAACAAATACCAAATGTGGTGGACCTTGTACTGCAGCATCAATTTAAATGGGCGCTCTTTTTCACATGTCTCACAGTGTTTTGTCTCGGCATGACCCAGGTCACTGACCTTGCCGTATGATCCCCAAATCAACATATACACCCCTGTAAAAACTCTAGTGATCTTGTCTGATTTTCGTCGCGTGATGAGCCTCACGCTTCCGATGTTGCGGCTCAATCATGCGATGAAAAATTAGACAGCATCATTGTTTCTGCAAGCGCTTCCGCCAGCAACACAGAGTTTTTGTTGCTCAAACATAGCGAAATTTGTTAACGCCGAGTTTCGTAGAGCGGGCAGTCAACCGCTCAATATCGTTTACAAGAGGGAAACGCTTTGGTGGGAACGCGATGTGTCCTACTGTGATCTTCGACCTGAATATGAGGCGTAAGCGCATCGCCTAGTTTTTAAGCAACTCTGTCGACATCAACAACATGGGTTATAGACAATATATATAGGGTGATAAATCACAAAAAAGACGTTACCGAAATAGATAATTTTACAAATTAATGCCCAATAATATTTGGCTAATGGTTTTAGTGCCGTAAGGTTAAACCGGGGTGTGACACCTGCACATTGAGAGCAACACTTGCTTTCTATTCATCGCTTCACGAAATCGAAGGTGAGTTTGTTTTGTGCAGCGCTTAAAACTCGCCGTGGTTGTTCTGCGGGAAATTCGATGTGTTCCCCGCGCCTCAGCCTAGTGACCATCATTTTTTGAACCTGACGGCGATCGCATGCGATTCATGGCACCCGACACGCGCCGTGCGAGACCCCTTTGCGTCTCGGCTGCGCATGTTTTTAGGAGAGCAGCGTCTTGAAATCCGTCTGTGGCCGTCTACAAAACTTGTTTTCACTTTTACTTCTAAGCATTTGCGTGCCGGCAATGTGTGTCGGCGTTGCAAGTGCCCGCGAGAAGCGCTACACATGGGAGACGGATGTGGCAACGCTATCCGCCTCGCCGGTTGTGCCTCTCCAAATCGAATGGTCGCGCGGAGACGAATCTATAGCTAGGATGTTCATCGGCGGGCACCTTAGTACTAGTCTAGAGACCGGTTGGGGGCGCCACACGATTGCTGAACGCAGCCGTTACGACAAGAATCGTCCTGTGCCAGAGGCGCTCCATCTGATTTGGTTTTCGTTCGAAGAAAACAAGTTTTATGAAACGAAGATCGAGTTACCGCATGAGCGCATCAGAGCGCTTTTTGAAAAAGGTCCCGAGCCACTCCGCGATAGCGGGACCTATGTCAATTGGTACAAGACATTCACTGTGGGTATTACAGCGTTCGGACACGGTACCGTATGGCTTGGCGACAGTGTGGCGAACAAAATTGAGCTTGTTCACTTTACGGGCACGCCAGTAGACGTTACGGCCGATAGTCATATTCACCTATACCTTCGGCGCACCGAAAACAATGTCCTGCTCCGCGAAGACTATATCAATAGCACTCTTGCGCGCGTGCCGGAAAACATCCGCATGAAAACACGCGCGCTTGCGGACGGCAAGTACCTTGCTGAACTACGAAAGCGGTATAGCTACACACCGAAGCCCACCATACCTCCCAATTCAAAGCTTCTACATATGGGGCTTGAATACGCCAATGGTGAGGAAAACAGGCATATGGAAACAACCGCGATGACGTTGTCCAGTGCGGAACGCGGAGTTCTGAGGGAACTGGCGCTGGTCTGGGAAAGTAAACAAGCAACTAACTACTGCGACTTTAAGTTCGATCCTGTGAAGCTATCCAGAACGCTGTCGGAGGCACAACATAACAACCCATCAGCGGCTTTGATTCTTGAAGTCATCGCCGGCAATAGCAAAACTGCCGCAATCAAATTGCATCGAAACAAGCAAATCTTCTCGGTTGCTCCGTTGGAAACGAAGTGTGAAGCCGTTCCGAAGAAAAACAAATAGTTTTTTACCGTGGCCCAATTAAATTGGGTAGCCACGGCGAATGTTGGCGGTTATCTAACGCAAACGGATACGCATCAATCGTCCAGCGCACTTCGTTGTTGTGGCCTCGCCCCATCCGCGCGAAGCGGCGAGTGCGTTCGTGGGTGCTACCGCTTTCGATGCGATAACTTGAATCGATGAGCGCACGCCGCACCGCTGCTATTTCGTTGACATCAGATGCCCCTTCGCCACTTATCGCCCTACAAATTCGCCGTAGTTTCACATGTATCTTGCAGTCTTAAAAAGCGCGACCGCTGATATCGATGTTTATGCGAACTAAGGTCTTACGCAAAAACTGCTTTACCCAGAGTAAAAAATGAAAAAGTACCTCGCTCTAGTCATAGTTGGTTTCATCGGCGCTCTTCATGCGGCTGAACCGCTGCCTCTTCGCTATGAAATCAGATTTAGTACAGGCATTTATGGTCATGCGTGCGTGATCCACGATGGTGGGCGCGTTCGCTGTCTGGCAAACGACAAGTCTGATTCGTCGGACAAAAACTCGCGTAATGCTCGGTTCTCTTTCAACCCCATCGCAAATATCGACAAGGCGCTTTCGGTCGCGACGGGTGCAGATCACATCTGTGCGGCGCTGCGCGATGGCAGCGTTCGTTGTTGGGGTGGCAATCGCGCCGGCCAGCTGGGTAGCGACGCTGAGGACAGTGAGACGCCGATACTCGTGCCGGGTATTAAAGACGCCGTAGAGGTGAGCGCGAGTTACGGTTTTAGTTGCGCGCGCATGCGCGCCGGTACGGTTCAGTGTTGGGGGTACGGAGCCGATGGGCAAATTGGCGATGGCACGCGTGAAAAAGGCAAAGCCTATCCGCCGACACTAGTGCCTGGCGTTACATCGGCTATTGCGATCGCATCGGGCCCGGCACACACCTGCGCCTTGCAACAAAACGGCAAATTACTTTGTTGGGGGCGTGATGACATTGCTGTCGAATCGGACAAACCTGTTGAGCTTCCCGATGTATCCGATGTGGCTGCAATGGCGTTCGGTGTCACAAGTAGTTGCGTACTCAATAAATCCGGAAAAGTGTATTGCTGGGGTGAAGGATCGCTTGGCCAACTTGGTGATGGCAAAGAGAAAGAGAGCGAGAAGCCTGTGGAAGTTCACGGTCTTGACGACGCTATTCAAATTGCAGCTGGCGAAGGACATACCTGCGCACTTCGCAAGTCTGGAAAAACGGTGTGCTGGGGGTTTAATTTGTCCGGCCAGGTGGGTGACGGCAGTCGCGACAATGAAAGGACTAAGCCGGTGGGCGTGTTGGACATCGAACCAAGTATTGCTATCGGTGTGTTTCAAAATACAAGCTGCGCCGCGACAAAAAGTAATGAAGTCGTATGTTGGGGGCGCGGCATGCGTGCCCGAGATAATGACGACGATTCGAAGTTCAAAACAGTCAAGCTAAGCGGCATTGCAGATTTGTCAGCCGGATCGGCGCATACCTGCGCTTTGTTAAAGAGCGGGGATGTGAGTTGTTGGGGCAGCCGTGCTTACGGTCGATTGGGCGACGGACTCGCGCCGTCGCCAGACGAGCCCATCGATCCTTCATACGCGATCGTGAAGGAATTGCGTGATGTTGTTCAAATATCAAGTGGGTTATTTCATAGTTGCGCGCGATTGAAAGATGGACAAGTAAGCTGTTGGGGTGCGGGAGCGTTCGGGCGTCTAGGCGACGGAGCAAACAAAAATAGCGCGACTCCCGTGAGCGTCAAGGGGATTCAAAATGCTGTGTCAGTCTCGGTGGGCTCGTCGCATAGCTGTGCGGCGCTCGCCACAGGCGCTGTGATGTGTTGGGGCGCAGGGCTCAAGGGGCAGCTTGGCGATGGGAAGAATGCGACCTCGAGCGTGCCGGTGCAGGTATTGAAAGTCAACGACGCGGTTGAAGTTTCAGTGGGTAGCGAGCACAGCTGCGTTCGCCACAAAAGCGGTCGGGTCAGCTGCTGGGGTTCCGGGAAGAGGGGCAGTTTAGGAAATGGCGACCGGCAGTGGAACGACAGCGCAACGCCATCGCGTGTAGTTTCTATTTCTAATGCGGCGAAGCTTGACTCTGGGTTTGGCACGACATGCGTTGTTACCAAAACAGGTAAAGTGTTTTGCTGGGGCGTACAGGCGCTTGGAATCGGCGAAAACCGCTCTTCAGAGACGCCGGTTGAGGTGCCTAAGCTCGCGACGGCTATTGATGTAAGTGTGGGCGTAGCGCATGCGTGCGCGGTACTTAAAGGTGGCGACGTTTCTTGCTGGGGACACTGGGATACGCCCCGCGAAGTTATAGGCTTAGCAAATGCTAGGCACGTATCCGCAGGCAACAGCCACACATGCGTAGTACTGGCTGACGATACCGCGCGTTGTTGGGGGAAAAACGAAGGCGGAGTGCTTGGCGATGGCGTTACCGCTCGTAACCCCACGATGAAATTTACGATCTTTCGATGAGAGCCAAGCGCCTTAAAAGGTGCGTTGTACGGTTGCGCCGTTGAAAAACCCGATCTATCAATCCTGTGCAGCCACTGCAAGTTAGTCGCTGTATACCCAACTAAAAGCGAATCGTTTTTACTCATGAATGCCAGTAAGCTTGCAAACACCTTGGTTGTACTCTTACTCGCGATAGACACTATCGCTTTTGCAGAAGATGAAAAACCGCTGCTCGTTGAGCACATGAGCATCGAAGGCGTCAAAGATCCTGAAAAACTCGATGCGAAAAAGCTTAGACAGGCAATCGCTGCGCTGAAAAAGAATCAATCTTTGGCCCCAGATGCGCCGCTCCGATTTTTTCTGAAGCAGAAACCAGCTGATGTAGGCATCAGCGCAAAGCTATTGGATGGCGAAGTCGAGAACTCTCTTGTTCTGAAGGATGGCGTCCTAACACTTGCGGATTACATCGAGAAAATTTCAGATTCGGCGGAAATCATCCTCAATCAGAAAACCGGCAGCGTTACCTGGCGAGCCTACATTCGCTCACCATCGTCAAGCGAGAAATCGATTCGTCTTGGCGACTATCGATTAGAGTGTCACGTGATGTGGGCGCTTGAAAAGGACACCCTTTCGCTACCTCTGAGAGCCCCCTTCGCCGCGCTTGGCGGGCCATGCGGTTGGTCG
This sequence comes from Casimicrobium sp., assembly GCA_051645545.1. GTDB lineage: Bacteria > Pseudomonadota > Gammaproteobacteria > Burkholderiales > Casimicrobiaceae > Casimicrobium. Next base: position 14,969 of record JBOFBL010000473.1, read on the forward strand.
AAGGTCGGCGTTTTCTTCACCGTGTTTGGCGGCACTCCAAAGTCTGCATTGATCCGGCACGCGGGCAGAACTGAACCCGTCTTCGTCAGAGAGGGAAAGACCATTCGTCCGCCTATTTACGACAA
>JBOFBL010000474.1:0-1210 GCA_051645545.1 Casimicrobium sp.
AACTGGAGCGTGGCGTGGCGAAGGGTGACTTACGACATCGACGCTTACGGTCGCATTCTGATCGCAGCCGACTGCGACGACAAGGTGAGCCCGGGCGTTATTCAGCCTTACCTCGACTTTTGCGTGTCGCGGATTACCGCACGCGGCACTGTCGACACGTCCTTCGGCGATAACGGCATCAAACGTTTTCGACCGAACCCCAGCGCAAATAATCTTCTACAAAGCGTTTCGTCGTTACCGAACGGGAAGATCGTAGTTGGCGCACGCTGCGGTGTCGATTCCAGCAGCAAGGCTTTGGCATGCACGATACAACTGACCGAGAGCGGCAACTTCGATTCGACCTACGGCACCAGCGCTTTCGGCGAGACTCGCGCGAGTGCGTTTGGCCTGCTCTCCAACACGCGGCTGCTGCGCGACGGTCGACTACTCATATTCGGCGAATGTAGCAATGCAATCATCAACGGTGGCTGCACCGTCGTGTACGCAACAAACGGCAGCATCGAATCGATCATCCAATATCCGCCGCCACCAAACTTTGGCGATAGCGTCTCGATCACTGCGATCGTGCCTGCATTCGACACCGATCTGGTTTCCCTCTACGACACGATTGCGTTGATTTTCCCAAGCAACAGTGGGGGCTCGTTTGTGAGTCGCATGGTTACAGGCGGACAGTATTCGAGTTTTACCGTTGAGATCCCGGGAAACGCGATACAACACGATGGCCGTTCGCTACGAGCTTGCCCCTTCGTCAACAGCGTGCAACCGGGCGCTTTTTGCACGCAGCGAATCAATGCGGACTATTCGCTCGACACAACATTTGTGAGCGCAACCGCAGTTGGTTTCGGTCCATCGACGTCGCGTGCGATTCAAAACGATGACAGGCTTCTTGTCGTTGGTAATTGCTCGAACACAGGCGCGGCGGTTGCCGGGTTTTGTGGCGCGCGGTTTCTGCTTGAACCGGAATCGACGCAGTGTCGCAGCGACCTCGATGGCGACGGTCGCACGTTGCTCACCACCGACTCGCTTTTGCTCACTCGCATTTCCCTCGGCTTGCCCGCGTCGAGTCTGCTCACCGGGATCAACTTTTCAAACTACGCCACGCGCAACACCTGGCGCGACATCAAGCGTTATCTCGAACAACATTGCAATATGCGGGATCTGCCATGAAACATTGCTTTTCTCATCTCTGGCGCGTGGCGCTCGTCTGTTT
>JBOFBL010000475.1:0-1222 GCA_051645545.1 Casimicrobium sp.
GCGCGGTCGAAGGCTTCGCGAGGCGAAATTAGGTGGGTGAGGACGAGGTTGCGAGCGAGGTTCTTCACGTCGGCTACGAGGCCGTCGCGAGCTTCCTTGTCTGCTTTCTCTTGGAAGGGGTTGATTATGGGCACGGGGATTCTCCTGAACCGATGTTGAAGGTAGAGACGGTGCGGCGAAGCTCGGCATACTCCGCGCAGTCTGATGCGAAATCTTGCCCCAAGCGTAGACGCTCAAGGACGTGGTTTTGATATTTATTGGCGACGAGATCGACGTGGACGCAGTGCGTTGTTTGCCCTCTGCGATGTGTTCGGCAGAGCCACTGCGAGTAATCTACGGCGCTCGTCGATACGTCAAGGGTCAGGCTGATGTTTGCGCACTGGAGATTCATGGATTCAGATGCCGCGTGGATCTGCCCGATGAATACTTGCGCATGCCCTTGTTGGAAATTGCGCTCGGCGGCGGATCTGTCCGCCCCCACGACTGCCCCGTCCACGCGGACGTAGGTGTACCCTTCTTCTTTGAGTGCCGCCTCTAACAAGTCGAGGGTGTTTGTGTAGTTCGCCGCGATAGCGAGCTGAGTCCCGTCTGGCAGTTCGCGGAGTTCCCCGAGCACCCAGTCCACTTTCTCCTCTGCGCCTTCGCGGCCCAGCCAGTGCGCGACCGCTTGCGCGTGAGGGAGTTCGCCCGTCTCTGCGAGGATGGCGTGTGCGCCACGCGCCACGGAGTCCACCAGAGAAGACCACGGGGACAGAAAAGAAACTTGTTGCGTCGTCTGGCCAGGGAGCGTGAAGGCTTGGCGAACGTCCTCGGCTTCGGGGCGGATCAGGTAGATGCCGTGTTCCAGCCACTGCATGAAGCGTTCTTTCGCCGCGCCCGTTGGGCGTTCAAGCGCCATGACGTTGCGCGAACCGACGTTCTTCTTCGCCATGCAATTGAACGCCGCGCCCATCTCCCACTTACTCGCGAACATCGCGAGGCCAGGGACGGCCACGTCTTTGACGGACGCGACTTTCTCGACCCCTGAATGGACGAACGTGCCGGAGAGGCCAAGGCCGAAGCGGAACTTGGATCGGATCGTGTGAATGGACTTCGTGCGACGAGCTTCTGCGCCCCCGGCGCGGTGACATTCATCCACGATCAACACATCCCCTCGGGATACCCCGGTGTATCTGTGCGCAGAGTCGATGGACAGGATCTTCACTTCTTTGAAATACTTGTT
>JBOFBL010000476.1:0-20079 GCA_051645545.1 Casimicrobium sp.
GATGCGCAGATCGTCATCGCGATCGACCATCGCGTATTCGGTGTCGTAGGCCATCACCCAGAAAAAGTTTGCGGCAATCAATGCCCACGCTTGCCACGGCACGTCGCTACGAACCGCAGCAAACGCCATCGGAATACCCATGCTGAACGCGAGCCCGAGAATGGCTTGCGGCACCGCGAAAAAACGTTTTGTAAACGGATACACGATCGCAATCGCGAGCGCAGGAATCGCCCAAAAGCGCGCCTCCCAATTGAGCGGAATCAAGAGCGTCGCTGCGCACAGCGCACACACGATCGCAACGGCAATCGCCTCTTTCCCGGTGATCTCACCGGCCGCAAGCGGACGCTTCTCGGTGCGCTTCACTGCGCCATCGAAATCGCGATCCGCCCAATCGTTGATCGCGCAACCCGCCGAGCGCATGAGAATCGTGCCAAGCACGAAGATCCAAACGAAGCGAATGTCCGGTGCGCCATACGCAGCAATCCACAAACCCCACAGCGTCGGCCACATGAGCAACATGAAGCCAACCGGTTTATCGAGACGGATTAGGCGTTCGTAGGCGTTTAGTTTGTTGCGCAGTGTGGCGGCGGTCATTGCAATATGGTTAGGTGGTGACGGTCAAAAGAGCAACGGCTACTCTCCGCGCGTTACGACTTCGAACACATATTCGAACTTCGGTGGCGTTTCGTAACCATAGGCAATCATTCGCATGTGTTCAACGGCTTGCCACCGTGCTTCAATGGATGCCGAACGCCAAAAGGCACGATCCTCTGCCGCAGCGGATTCGTGAGTAGCAATCGTGAACACGCTGCGATCGACGCGGAACAGATCGTTTTTCGATGTGGATGGCGCTTTACAGCTCATGTAGCTATTATCGGTATTTGTTAAACATATCGAAGAGCGCGCATCGAGACGCAGCCCAAGTTGGTTGTTTACGTTGCGCTCACAATCGTTACGACGAGTTTTCATTCTGCGAAGACCACCTACCTTTTAACAGTCGATTGAGACCGAAAATGAAGAAAAACAATGGTACCGGTACTAGCCACAAAAAGCGATGCATAGTCCCTAAAGGATAAGCAGTCGCGACGCCAGCGCTTGGCAGAACGTATAGTTTCACTCGCGTTCCACGCGAAAGTCGATTTGCATCTTGCTCCATCGATTTGAGAGGCTCTCCGAATACGATCTTCCCGTAGTGCCACGTTGTAGTTCGAGTTTCACCCTTAAGCTCGTAGTCAATAGAGACATCAACGTAATATGCGTGTACACCACTGTTGCGTCCTAGCGTTGAACGAAAAATCGCCTCGTACTTCACTTGCGCATCTCTCTGCACAATACCAGTGACCTCTGTGGAATTCGCCCAATCGATAACGTCTCTCATGTAAGCCAGCCCAATGAAAAACAGCCAGATCGCAGATACAAGAAATCCGCCCCGCATGCAAGTGTCGAGAATTTTTCTCAATATCTCAGTAACGAAACTAAACATTGCGAAAAAGCTCCGATCAAAGCAAAGTTCTCTGCAACGCCACTGCGGGTTTCATGCGACTTAGCATCGCCTGCGGCGTCGGATAGCGGAGCCGTATGCGTAGCTCGCGTTTCATTCGGTCGTTGCGAATCCGTCGTGATTCGCTCATGAACGAGAGCATCATCGGCGTGACGTGTTTCGCGAGATCCCCGCGCGCCATACGCGGCGCGCGTGGAAGTGCGAGCGCGTCGGCAACCGCATCGAAGTATTCGCCCATCTTCATCGATGCATCGTCGACGACGTTGATCGCTCGGTTGGCTCGACCGCGAAAAAGCGCGATCCACGCTGAATAGGCGAGATCATCAGCGTGAATATGATTGGTGAACACGTCTTCGTTTGCGATCAGTGCGGGGACGCGCTCGCGCAAACGCTCAATCGGCAGACGCGATTCGGCATAAATGCCTGGCGCACGAAGAATGCTCATGCGTGCGCGACGCGATGCGCGTAGGCGCGACTCGGCGGCAACGCGACGGCGTGCGCGGGCGGACGTTGTGCGAAGTGCAGAGGTTTCGCTGACCCAATCGCCTGCGCGATCGCCATAGACGCCTGTAGTGCTGATATAGGTGCTGCGCAGGGTGCGTAGTCGCGTTGGTTTTCGTACGGCGCGACGATGCGCAAGCGCTTTCGAGCCACGTAGCGTTCGCGCAACCTTTTGCGAACTCTCCGCCAACCAGAGTTTTATGCGCGGGTCATCGTTGCCGATGTTAGGTGGCGGCGCGAGATAAATAGTTGCATGCGCAGCACGCGCGAGTGCAGCCGCGCGCGAGAGACTTTTGCGCTGATCGAGATCGCCCCCCACCGCTAGAATCCCCAAAGATCGCAGCCTTGCCATTGATTCCTCGCTTCGCGCCAGCGTATACCAGCGAACGCGTGAAGCAATCGACGAAGCAGCGAGCCGCTTGGCAACGTCGCCTGCGCCGACGATCATGATTCGAAGTTTCTTCAAGAAAAATGCCTCACATCACTTTGCAACCCGGTGGTCACACATTCGAATGCGCCACCGACGAGTCTATTTTGTCAGCCGCGCTGCGCGCAGGCTTTCTGATTCCGTATGGCTGCAAGAACGGCGCATGCGGTTCATGCAAAGGAACGCTTCACGAAGGCAGCGTCCGCTACGGTCATTATCAATCATCGACGCTCACCGAGATTGAGCGTACACAAGGCAAAGCGCTTTTCTGCGTAGCGCACCCGGAAACAGATCTGACGATCGAGGCGCGCGATGTGCGAAAAAGCGGCGATATCTTAGTGAAAACGATGCCTTGTCGAATCGAGCATCTCGATCGTGTGGCGGATGACGTGATGATTGTGCGAATCAAGCTGCCGTCGAGCGAACGTTTGTTGTTTCGCGCGGGGCAATACATGGAATTCATCTTGAAAGATGGCAAGCGGCGTAGCTTCTCGATGGCCAACGCCCCGCACGACGATGCGTTGATCGAACTGCACATTCGGCACACGCCAGGCGGACTGTTCACCGATCGCTTGTTTGGCGTTACCGAGCCCGCCATCAAAGTGCGCGAAATTCAGCGCTTCGAAGGACCGCACGGCTCGTTCTTCTTGCGCGACGAGTCGAAAAAACCGATCGTGTTTCTCGCAAGCGGCACCGGCTTTGCGCCGATTAAATCGATCATTGAGCACATGATTTACACCGGCAACCAGCGCAAAACCGTCCTCTATTGGGGCGGTCGGCGTCCGAAGGATTTGTATCTCGATCATCTCGCGAGATCGTGGGCAACGAAGTTTCCCGATCAATTCACGTATGTGCCCGTAGTCAGCGATGCGCGCGTGGAAGACGCATGGGAAGAACGCACTGGCTTCGTACATCGTGCAGTGATGGAGGATTTTCCAGATCTATCCGGGCATCAGGTTTATGCATGCGGCGCACCGATTGTGATCGATTCGGCGCGCAACGATTTCACCTCGAAGTGCCAGTTGCCGGAAGCCGAATTTTTTGCCGATAGTTTTACGCTCGCAGCGGCTATTTCACCGACGTAGCGCTTCGTTCGTCCCCTGTTTTACGCTTTTGTTTTTGCACGTACATTTCGGCGTCCGCCGCGCGCATTGCAGCGTTGAATTCTGCAAGCGATTTACCGCCAATCATCGACGCACCAATCGACACGCTAGCATGAAGCAAGTGCATTGATTGTTCTCGATTGCTATCGGTTTGCGCAAACTGTTTTCGTTTGCGATCGAAGAGTTGTTGAATATCTTCGCCAGTTTGTTCAATCGCGGTTCCCATCGGCAATAGCAACACGAATTCATCGCCGCCCAGCCGCGCCACTAAGGCATCCGCCGGCACACAGCGGCGGCAAACTTCCGCGAGTAGACGAAGTAGTTGATCGCCAACATCGTGTCCGCAATGGTCGTTGACGTTTTTGAAACGATCGATATCGAGCACCGCCACGGTTGCGCCAAGGGGTTGACGTTCCAGCCAACCTTCGATCACGCTATAGAGCCCGCGTCGCGACAACGCGTTGGTGAGTGAATCGCGATAGGCGAGCCGTCGCACGCGATTGGCTCGAATGGCGTTCACCACCATCAACATCGCGATTACCGTTGCCGTAAATGCGAGCGAGCCGATCAGGTAGATCAAAATGCCAAGGGTGGAGGTGGCAATACCCGGACGGATTTCCGCCGCGAACGCAATGTTCGCTGCACGCACGAACATGAGTGTCGCGAACAAAAGGCAGGGCAGGGCGCCAAAGTAGAGTGCGTAAATCGAGTGTTTTCGCGCGACGCGCAGATATTCGAGCGCACAAACGTACGATGCGATCGAAATTACCACTGTGTTGAGCACCATGCGCAATCGCAGCTCGGGCGTCACGTGAACCAATACGACGTTGATTGCGAGTATCGCGGCAGCCAATCCCAGCGCGAGCTTCGCGCCAGTATCGGCGCGCCGCAGCATGCGCAGTCCGACAATCGCGAAGAAAAGCGACCAGCACACTAATGTGTTGCCAAGGGTGACCCCAATGAACGAAGGCATTGTGGCCTGGATTGCCGAAAAACCCAGCCCAAGTCCGCCGCAAATTGCGGAGGCAACTAACCAATCAACACCCGGCGTGCGCTCATCGCGGCGCGATGTCGCGAGCACAATCGCGAGCATCAAAATGCAAAGCGCAAAACTCAGACCAATACTGCGCGGATCTAGATCGCCCACCCGACATCCCCTTTATGGATCGGAGTGTACTGATGACTGCAGAGAAAACACTCGTTTGCCGACGACTGGATGAACGCGCCTCGCGATTTTGCATGGTGGCTCAGACAAATCGCAGTGCAGTATTTGTGGCTATTGGCGCCACGTCCGTACTTTGATTTGACTGGGCGTCACCAAAGTTAGCTCAAAAAACATCGCAGTCACTTCGTAACTTTAAATATCGCACACGTTAAGTGCGGAAAATAACATCGCGCGTGAACATCGGCTATCGACCGAGGCTGTGTGGAAACGCGGATTGGTTGGAGCGATTGTGCGAGCACGTTGATCGCAGAGCGGTTTGCTGTGGATGTTTCACGATCGGGTCGCCTACGTGGTTTTACGAGCAAGGTTTCGCCTTTGCGACGAACGATCCCGGCTCGTGCGGACGCGCAAATCGCGGCCTAAGCCGCTTTAGCGGTCAACACCCGCATCAACTCATCCGTGCCCAGGATGCGCATCAAGCGCTTCAGGTTGTAGGCGAGCACATGTAGGCTCATCTCGGTGCTCACCCGCCCAAGCGTTCTCGTCAGAAAGTGCGTCGAGCCCATCCACGCTTTCAGCGTACCAAAGACATGCTCAACGGTTGAACGGCGCAGTTTTGCTGCATCAGGCGTTTGCTCCAGTCGCAGCTGCATCCGATCGAGGACTGCCTCATGCTCCCATCGCGTAATGCGCCGATACTTGCTAGGTGTACAGCGCGCCTTGATCGAGCAGCCGGTGCAGGCCGAAGACCAGTATCGATGAATTGTCAAACCCTTCTCGACGGTGGTGAAGCGCCATTGGGCTGTCTCCCCGGCGGGGCATCGGAACTCATCGCCCTCAGGCTGGTAGATGAAGTCTCGTTTGTCGAAGAGTTCTGCCGCCGTATTGCCTGAGGTGAGCGGCTTGGGCACGAGCGTCTTGATGCCTTGCTCCTCGCATTGCCTGATCTGCTCCCCGTTGTAATAGCCGCGATCGGCTAACGCGGTGAGTTTGTCGCTACCCATGGCTTGCGCGGCAAGCTCAGCCATCGGTGCCAGCTGCTGCCGGTCGTGCCCCTGGTTGGTCACCTCGTGAGCGACGATCAGGTGATGTTGAGTATCGACCACCGTTTGTACGTTGTAGCCCACCATCCCAGTACCACGACCGCTGGTGGCCATCGAGCGAGCATCGGGATCGGTCAGCGAGATCTGTTGATCTGGGGACGCTCGCATCTGCTCACCGATCTCATTCAAACGTTGCATTTGCGCTTTGATCTTCGTGATCTTCTCTTTGAGGTGGCTGACGCGGCCTTCGCTAACCAGTGCGGGCTCGCGATCGGCGCGATCGAGTTCGGTCAAGTAGCGGGCCACACTCTCGTCGAGTTGTTTCTGACGCGCCTCCAGTTTGTGCTCGGTGAAGTTCTTGTCGCGGTTGTTGACCGCTTTGAACTTGCTGCCATCAATGGCAACGATCGCCTCGGAGAACAATGAAAGCTCGCGACACAGAACGATGAACTGGCGACAGACATTACGAATCGCAGCCCCATTGTCACGTCGAAAGTCGGCGATAGTCTTGAAATCGGGTGTCAGTCGACCGGTGAGCCAAATCAGTTCAAGGTTGCGTTCGGTCTCGCGCTCCAATCGGCGACTCGACTGAATGCGATTGAGATAGCGGTAGATGTAGATCTTGAGCAGCGTCGCCGGATGATAAGCAGGACGACCCGTGGATTTCGGTGATGCACCTTCGAAGCCGAGCTTGACGATATCCAATCCATCAACGAACGCCTCAATCACACGCACGGGATTGTCGTCGGCAACGTAGTCGTCCAAACACTCTGGAAGCAGCGTCGTTTGTGTGCGATCTTGGGCTTCAATGAAGCGCTTCATTTGATTTGCCTTCCGAAAGAAGTCATCACAAATGTTTGATCCACTCAGCGACGCAACGTTCCGGCCGTACTCGAGTGATTTACGTTTCTACACAGCCTCGACCCGAAGCGGTCTCTGATCCCCACAGCTCATATGACCGCTCCGTACGCATTTGGCCAACCGATTCGAATTTCAGTCGAGCCAACGAGTTCGGTCGCTTTTGTTTTTCGCGACGGCTATCGCACTGAACCCGATACTCACTGGCTGCATCCTGTCGATTGACTCCGTTCAGACACCGTGCCGCTTCCGAATTGCGATTTCGCCGTGTTGATCGGTTTGAAGAGTCTCACGTGTCGCGATTCCGCTGAGGATCTCGCAATCCGCGCTCAGGCTTGATTGCGTACATAACGAACGCAACGTCTGAAGCTCCGAGCGTATTTGCTGTAGCTTCGCGAGTTCGGTATCGATATGTCCGATGTGCTCATCGAGCAGCGCATTCGCTTTGCTACAGTCGACATCCCGCCGCGCTCGCAGCGCCAACAAAGCGCGAATTTCCTCAAATGTCATATTGAGTTCACGGCAATTGCGGACAAAGACCAAATCGCCAACGTGAGCTCTACCGTAGGCGCGGTAATTGTTATCGGTGCGATTTGGCGGCGCGAGCAAACCCTCTGCTTCGTAGTGACGAATCGTCGTCGCCGACACGCCGGTTTGCTTCGCTAATTCACTGATTTTCATGGGGCTGGCTACCGTAGACGAATGCAAATGCAAAAAAATGCTTGACCTTCCAGTAGGTGGAAGGTTTTGAATCGAGGCTAACAACACACAACGCGTCGCTTGAAACCATGTCTGCCCACTGTAACGATCACTCTTGCTCTGACAGCAATACTACCGAAATATCCGCGCGCTATCGAAAAGTGCTATGGATTGCGCTGATTGTGAACGCAACAATGTTCGTTGTCGAAATCGTTGCTGGCATTGGCGCGCAATCCGCGTCATTGCTTGCAGATGCCGTCGATTTCTTTGGCGACGCACTGAACTACGGCATGTCAATCGTCGCCCTAGGGCTTCTTGCGGTTTGGCGCTCGCGCGTCGCATATGTCAAGGGCGTATCGATGGGAATCTACGGTGTTGGCGTGGTTGGGTTCGCGGGTTGGAACGCGGCAAGCGGCGTCGTCCCCGAAGCTAAAACAATGGGCATCATTGGTACGTTGGCGCTCGCTGCGAATGTGAGCGTTGCGCTTTTGCTTTATCGCTATCGTGAGGGCGACGCAAACATGCGCTCGGTCTGGCTCTGTACGCGCAACGATGCAATCGGTAACGTCGCCGTGGTGCTCGCAGCGCTTGGTGTACTGGGTAGCGGAACCGGTTGGCCCGATTTCATCGTCGCAGCGCTGATGGGTGTACTGGCGATTAGCGCGACCCTCTCTGTAGTGCGGCGGGCCCGGCTTGAGCTCGCGACGCAAGCCCCAGCAGCCGTCAATACCCGCGACCACGTGCATTGATTTGAACATTGCTGGAACTTCGCAAGTCGGGTTCACTCCTATTAAACACACATGAAACCGTGGAATAATTACCTTGTGAAAAAAATCGTGCTTATTTTGCTGCTTTGTTGGATGCCCGTGCAGGCTTGCCTTGCTGCGTTCGAAGAAGTAAATGCGCATCACGATCACACAGCGGCGCATGGCACCCATGCAAGCGAAGTCGGACCCGCAACAGATAACACCCTTGACGAGGAATCGCTAGGCGTCGATTGCAGCGCTGACTGCGTGACGTCACATCTGTGCATGTCACAGTTACTGTTCTTGCAAACAACGCGCGAATCGGCGCTAGGTTCACCCTCCGTCGCAAACTTCAACTCCTCAAGTTTCGCGCTTCTCGATCGCGCGTCAGAGCGTCCCGAACGCCCTCAATGGGTTGCCTCGTCGCACTGACGAGGTAGGTCAATCTCTTACTGAGGTTAGCGCGTCGCCCTTCGGCGGTACCTGCTCATTTCTCGCCTCGTCGGTCTCCCCTGATCTTTCATCTTTGGAGTTCCGAGTATGTTCTTGCTTTCGAGTGCGCAGTCGCAACCGGCTGCGCCACGCTTCCGTCATTTACTAACGATCACTGTCACGACGCTGGCTGCTGCATTCGCGTGCGCACAAACCCCTTTAGCCAGTACGCCAACAACGGGCGTGCTGACACTTTCTGAAGCGTTTCGTCTTTCGCTCGCGGCGCAACCGTGGCAAGCGGCGCTAGACGAACGAGCGCGCGAACAGGAAGCGCGTTTACGCGTTACCGATTCGTGGCTTGCTGATCAACCGACGATTTCCTCCGGTCTTCGCGCGGGCAATCGTGAGGGGCTGCGCGAATACGAAGTCGAAATCAGCGCGCCCATTGCAACGGCGACACGGCGGAACCTGCTTTCGAGCACGGCGCGCGGCGAGGCGGGTTTGTATCGCGCGACAGTCGCGCAACAACGTCTAAAACTTGCGAGCGAAGTGCGAGTAGCGTACTGGGCGGCGCTGCTGGCGGAGACCGAACTCGCAATCGCGAAAGACGAGGCAATGCGTGCGGCGCTTCTCGCTGCCGACTCTGCGCGTCGCACGGCGGCAGGTGAATCAGCGCGCGTCGAAACTTTGCAAGCGCAAACCGCTTTGCAAACGGCGCAATCGAATGTGCTCGAGGTCGAATCGCGACTTGAAGTAGCGAAACAAATTCTTCGCGCGCTGGTGGGCGATGCCGGGCTGCGTGCGTTGAGCGATGCGAGCGAAGTTCGCACGGACGCCGATCAAGTGAGAAACTTGCTCCGCGAGCACCCAACTTTGAAAGTTGGAAGTGCAACGACGGCAGCGGCGCGCGCCAAACTCAATGAAGCATCCAATCTAGTTAATGCCGCGCCGTCCGTGTCGTTCACACTCGCCAACGAGCGCACCAATAGCAGTGCAAGTTCGACAACAGCGCGGATCGGTATCTCGATCCCGTTTGGCGGCACGCCACGCGCCGCACCACGTATCGCGCAAGCGAACGCAGAATTGATCGAGTCGCAGGCGAGCGAGCCGCTCGCGCAACAACAACTGCGCTCTGAATTTGAAAGTGCGCAGCGTTCACTTTCGGCGATCGAAAAGCGCATTGATGTACTCGCTGAACGCACGCGGCTCGCGACCGAAGTGGCCGAACTGTATGCGAAAGCCTATCGCCTTGGTGAACTCGATCTTCCGACACGTCTTCGTGCCGAAGGTGAACGCGCTAATGCAACGCTCGCACTCGCGCGCGCGCGCATCGAACAAAAACACGCGATCTCTCGCGTCAATCAGTCTTTGGGAATCCTGCCATGAAACGAATTGTTACTGCGCTAGCTGCGTTTTGCGCAGCACTATTGCTCACGCCTCTTGCAGTTGCGGGGCCGGGTCATGATCATGGCGACGCAGTGCCGACGGCCGCAGCATCTGCGTTGCCGAGGTTCACTGCGCAATCGGATTTGTTCGACGCTGTGGGTGTGCTCGGTAAAGACGAACTCGTCGTCTTCATTGACCGTGCCGCGACGAATGAGCCCGTGCTTAACGCGACTGTAGAGATCGAAAGCGGCAGCGTAAAAGCCATCGGTAAATTCGAAGCCGCGCTCGGTGAATATCATTTCGACGGCAAACCGTTTCAGCAAACGGCGGTGTATCCCATCACGCTCACGATCAAGGCGGGTAACGACACCGATTTGCTTTCTGCCGATCTCGATGTGCATGGTGAGGAATCCGTAGCGAAGGCTGCTAGCGCCCTACCTCACACGTTTCGCGAACACCCCGTTTGGGCGGGCGCAGTGATCCTCGTAATTATTCTTTTGGTTGGAGGCTTCATGTGGTCTTTCAAACGGAAGTCAGTCGTTGGACGACGCGACCGGAGCGCAGCATGAAAACGCCTCTTCTCATCATCGCCTCCGCGTTTCTTTCGACTACCCTCGCGTTCGCTGGCCCCGGCCACGATCATGGCGACGCAGCCCCCGTCGGAAATGCCAATGGCCCGCAACGGCAACCCGATGGCAGCGTATTTCTGCCCAAACCCGCACAGCGTCAACTCAGCGTGCGCACGACGACGGTGGTCGCTGCCGAGCTATCGCGAACCACTGAGCTTTCGGGCAAGGTGATGATGGACATCAACGCAGGCGGCAAAGTCCAGCCCACCATTGCAGGTCGCATCGAAGCCGGGCCGAAAGGTTTGCCGAACCCAGGGCAAACGGTGCGTAAAGGCGAAGTGCTCGCCTATGTTGTGCCGTCGGCGGGGCAAATCGAGCGTTCTAATCAGGCCGCTCAAATCGCAGAGCTTCGTGCCACGAAATCACTGACCGAGAAAAAGCTCGCACGACAAAAAGAACTGGCTGACACCATTCCACGCAAAGAAATCGAAGCGACTGAAAGCGAGATAAGCAGTCTCAACGCACGCCTCAGCGCATTGAGCCTAGGGCTTAATAACAGAGATACCTTGGTTGCGCCTGTTTCTGGCGTTATCGCCCAAGCAAATGTGGCGAATGGACAAGTCGTCGATGCGCGTGAAGTGTTGTTCGAGATCATCGACCCAACGCGCTTGCGCATCGAAGCCCTGACATTCGAACCGGCCTTGGCCGCAGACATTGCCAGCGCATCGATTGCGATTGGCGAGAAGCAAGCGCCACTGACTTTTGTGGGTGCCACGAAGATGCTGCGCGAACAAGCGCTACCGCTGATTTTCATGGCAAATGATGCCACGCTCTCGACGCTAGCGATCGGCCAGCCCGTGCGCGTATTCGTGCAATCGAAAACAAAAGTGAAAGCGATTGCTGTCGCTGCATCATCGATCATGAAAAGCCCATCGAATCAACAAATCGTGTGGGTCAAGAGTGCGCCGGAGAAGTTCGAGCCGCGTGTGGTGACGACGGAGCCGCTCGACGGTGTCTCGGTCGCCGTGATCTTTGGGCTCAAAGCCGGTGATCGCGTGGTCACGAGCGCCGCTACGCTCATCAATCAAGTGCGCTAGCGCGAACGACTGCGAAACGCACCATGTTTAATTGGCTACTCAAAAACAGTCTCGCCAACCGAATGCTCGTGATCATTGCGGGTGTCGTGTTGATGTTGTACGGCGCATTGACGCTCTCGCACATGCCCGTCGATGTATTTCCTGATCTCAATAAACCGACGGTCACGATCATGACCGAGGCCGGTGGCATGGCCGCGGAAGAGGTCGAGCAACTCATCACATTTCCGCTTGAAACCACGATGAACGGTTTACCGGGCGTCGAAACCGTGCGCTCTGTATCTAGCGCAGGACTCTCGTTCATTTACGTGACGTTCGACTGGAGCACGGAGATTTTTCGCGCGCGGCAAATGGTATCGGAGCGACTCTCCTCCATGGAAGAAGGCATGCCCTCGGGCGTCACCCCGCGAATGGGGCCGATCAGCTCGATCATGGGCGAGATCATGCAAATCGCGATTCCCATTGACGAGAAGAAAATTTCGCCGATGGCGGTGCGCGAGTACGCGGATTGGGTGCTGCGCCCACGCTTGATGGCGATTCCTGGCGTTGCTCAAGTGATTCCGATTGGTGGCGAAGTGCGGCAGTATCAAGTGCAGCCGAACACGTTGCGCCTAGCACAACTGGGCATTACGCACGAGCAACTTGAAGTCGCGCTACGGGGCTATTCGTCGAACACCTCGGGCGGCTTTCTCGAAGTGAATGGTCGCGAGTATTTGATTCGTAATCTGGGGCGCACATCGAAGCTAGACGACCTGCGCAACCTCGCAATCACCGCAAAAGACGGTCAATCGATTTTGTTGCGACAGGTGGCCGACGTGACCTTTGCCGCAGCGATTAAGCGCGGCGACGCTGGGTATGACGGTAAATCCGCAGTGATTCTCGGTATTCAAAAACAACCGACTGCGGACACGATTGGACTGACACGCGGTATCGAGACCGCGCTCGCTGAAATGAAACAGTCGCTACTGACTGGGATGGAAGCGCCGAAGGTCACATTCCGTCAAGCAAGCTTCATTGAATCGTCAATCAACAACTTGAAAGGCAAGTTAATTGCGGCCTCTGCATTCGTCGCGGTGATTCTCTTCGCGTTTCTTGGCACGCTTCGTACGACGCTGATCGCACTCACCGCGATTCCCGTGTCGATTCTCATCACGGCGTTCGTCTTCAAATACTTCGGCTTATCGATCAACACGATGACGCTTGGTGGCCTCGCAATCGCAATCGGCGGATTGGTTGACGACGCAGTCGTTGACGTAGAGAACATCTTACGACGGCTTAAAGAGAATCGATTAAAGCCCGTTGCGGAGCGATTGGCCCTCGTTTCGCTCGTCATTCGCGCATCGATCGAAGTGCGCTCTGCGATTCTTTATGCAACGATCATCATCGTGCTCGTGTTTGTGCCGTTGTTTGCCCTACCCGGAATGGAAGGTCGATTGTTCGTTCCGCTTGGAATTGCGTTCATCGTTTCGACGCTTGCGTCGTTGTTGGTTTCAGTCACGATCACGCCTGTGCTCGCGTATTACTTGTTACCGGGCATGAAGAATCTCGACCATGGCGATACGAAATTTCTCTCGTGGCTGAAGCGCGTGTACGAGCGCGGACTCAACCCTGTGCTTCGTCACCCGAAGGCGGCACTGGTTGCTGGAAGCGTTACAGTGGTTATCGCTGCGATCGCCGTTCCCTTCTTCGCAAAAACGTTCCTGCCGCCGTTCAATGAAGGCACGCTTTTGATCGGCATACGTCTCAATCCGGGCGTCACGCTTTCGGAATCCGCAAACTTGGCAAGACAAGCCGAAGTACTGATTAAGCAAGTACCCGAAGTCGTTCACGTCGGTCGTCGCAGCGGTCGCGCCGAACTCGATGAGCATGCTGAGGGCGTTCACGTGAGCGAGCTCGATGTTGGGTTGAAACCGACGAAAGAGTTAACGCGCCCGATGGCGGAGATCAATGCCGACATTCGCGCGAAGCTCGTGAATTTCCCTGCTTCGATCGAACTTGGGCAACCCATTTCGCACCGTATCGATCACATGCTCTCCGGCGTGCGCTCGCAGATCGCGATCAAACTCTTTGGTGAAGATCTCGATGTGCTTCGCGGGCAAGCGGACGCATTGCGCGCGAAACTCGCGAGTATTCCCGGCCTCACCGATCTCAATGTCGAGAAACAAGTGCTCGCGCCGCAGGTCAAAATTCGAATCGACTACGCGGCGGCTGCGCAATACGGCGTACCCGCGCCACAAGTGCTGACAACACTACAAAGCCTCGTTGAAGGCGAAAAGATAGGTCAGATCGTGGAAGGCTCGCGCCGTTTTGCACTCGTTGTGCGCGTACCCGATAGCGCGCGCACGATCGAGGGATTAGGCCAAATTCTCATCGAAACACCGACGGGCCGCATTCCACTCTCAAAGATCGCAACGATCGAGGACAGCGACGGCCCGAACCAAATCAGTCGCGATGATGGCAAGCGTCGTATCGTGATTTCGGGCAATGCGTCAGGTCGTGCGCTGTCGGACGTGATCGCGGACATTCGCAAAGTCGTCGCCGAAACAAAGCTGCCGGAGGGCTTCTTCGTCACCCTCGGCGGGCAGTTTCAAGCGCAGGAAGAAGCGTCGCGTTTGGTGGGTTTGCTTTCAATCGTTTCACTCGCGCTGATGTTCGTCGTGCTCTACAGTCGCTACAAAAGCACAACGCTCGCATTGATGATCATGGCAAACATTCCGCTCGCGCTGGTCGGTGCGGTGTTTGGCTTATGGCTCTCTGGGCAGCCGCTATCGATTGCAGCGCTGATCGGCTTCATCACGCTTGCGGGCATCTCGGTGCGCAACGGCATCTTGAAGGTGAGCCACTACATCAACCTGATGCGCTTCGAAGGCGAAGTGTTCGATCACAAGATGATTTTGCGCGGTTCGAAAGAACGGCTCGCGCCAGTGCTGATGACAGCCTTGGTCACCGCGTTCGCACTCGCACCACTCCTGTTCGAAGCCGAGCAGCCCGGCACGGAGATTCTGCATCCCGTTGCAGTGGTCATCTTCTCTGGACTCATTAGCTCGACGTTACTTGATACGTTTCTCACCCCCGCCATGTTCTGGCTCTTTGGTCGTGATTCCGCTGAACGTTTAGTCAGCGAACAATCGTCCGAAGCGCTATGAGTTCACTCGTCCGATTAACCCACATCAAAGGAAAACTATGAAACTCTCACGTACATTCACCTATCTCGCAAGCGCATTCGTACTTTCATTTAGCGCACCGCTGCTAGCCGCCGACGATCACAAGCCAAAACACGGAGGTATCGTCGCTCACGGCAAAGCCTTCGATGCAGAGCTCGTTGCAAAAGCCGATCTGCTGACGATTTACGTTAACGATCACGGCAAACCGATGACAAGCAAAGGCATGAAGGCGAAAATCACCATGCTTAATGGAAGCGAGAAGAGCGAGACGGAACTCCAACCCGCTGGCGACAACAAACTCGAAGCGAAAGGCAAATTCAACGTCAACAAAGGCACGAAGCTCGTAGCCGTCGTGACGCCAGAGGGGAAGTCTGCTACCACGCTTAGGTTTGAAATCAAGTGATGGTCGACAAGCCTCGCATCATCGCCGTAACGCCCTAACCGGTTGGAGTTTCGATGACGACGGACGCTAAGGCCGCATACCGCAGTGAAATCGACAAAACGCGCGAGTATTTCGCCACAGGCGATCTCGCTCGCGCGCTCCACCATCTGGAGCGCGCGCATATCCTGGGACAACGCTACTTCTGGGCGCATGCGATTTCGCATGTCTGGATGTTGCGCATCGCATGGCGTCGCAAGGATGCGAGGGAGATTTTTGGGCAAATCACTCGGCTGATTGCGACGATTCCAGGCTACGTCTTCGGTTGGGTGCCTGTAGGCAATACTGGCGGCGCAAATGTCTCACCTATTCGACCGATGCCGATTCCAAAAGACTTACTCCCGTACTTCGAGGGCTATAGTCTGCGTCGAGAAATTGTCGTCCGATTAGCGATATTAGCGACGATTTCGTGTGTCCTGATCGCGTTTTTTGTATTGACGTGATGAGATACTGCTCCGCTCTGTGTGGAGACTTGCAAGGTCTTTACCTTAAAGCGGACGTTGGTCGTGATTTGACGAACCTCCGCTTCTGGCCGAACTCCGGCGATCAAGAGCTACGAAATCAACCAACGTGAGCCTCTCGGTATTGTTCCGTCGCGCACACCGATCGTTGGTTTTCCAAGCGCCGCTACGTAACTTTGACTTTCTGAGTTGCTTAACTTTGATCGCGCCGCTACTAAGTCGTTAATTTTTAACGAGGGTGTTTGCGCCAAACTCCGGTGATGCCCACTGGCGCCCGCAACCCTCAGCGCAACTTCAAATCCGCATAGCAGGCGCGTGCTGTGCCGTGCAGCGTGTCGGTATCGGTCATGAGCGCGACACTTACGATCTCGCCGGGCTCTTCGCCCTCGAAGAGGCGTCGATAGTCGGCGCGCAGATCGCGCTCGATGCTGACCCAGCTTGCAAGCCCCGTTTCACCGCTGCGCACGACAATCGTTTTGATGCGAGAAATCGTGTGATGCGGAATGACGGTTTCGGCTTTCGCGTCGGCTTCCCAGATGTATTGAATCGACGCGAAGGGAAGTTCCCAGCCACCGATTAACTTGGCCATGTTCATCGCGCTGCGATCGACTGCGTCGAGTTTGTCTCGATCCCCTTTGAAACCAACCACCACGCGTGCGGGCGCGTCGTCTTTGTGGCGCGTTTCATTGTCGGCGCCAGGCACAAGATTCGGGATGTGCCATCGCCACGATAGCTTCGACGCACTCGCAAATTGCTCAGGTATTTGCGCACCGTGCAGCGACCATGATGCATTGGCTTCACCCAAAATGCAGGGCACACCTTCGATCTCCGCGCGGGTGAAGGTCGAGGGGGTTTTGAACCGAATGAGCACAGGCTGCCAAGGCGCTTGCGCCGGATCGTTCGGCAGCATGAAACCGTCGGATCCGTCGCCCAGCACGGGCGCCGTTTTATTGGGCAGTTGCGCGCAACCTGCGATCAGCAACGCACATAGCGCGCCGACAACACCACCGATTCCCCTCATGTTTTTCTCTTCAATCAGTAACCGCGAATACGGGCAAGCTTATCGCGACACGTCGCGCGCATGATGCGCGAGAACCCTCACCAAATCGTCGCACACGCCGCGCGTTCCCGCAATCACCTCGTTAGTACGCAGATAGTCGTTGCCGCCGCGAAAATCGCAGATATGACCGCCGGCTTCGGTAACGATCAGCGAGCCGGCGGCAGCATCCCACGCGGCCAGGCTCATCACGAAGAAGCCATCGAGTCGCCCTGCTGCGAGATGGGCAAGATCGAGTGCAGCGGCGCCCGTGCGGCGAATGCTCGCGCAGCTGCGCGCGACGTCCGTCCACGCGGGCAATACGCGCGCGAACGAGGCGCTCGCGCCCGAGGGCAACACCGAGGCAACCAACGCAGACGCAAGCGCGTCGCAGCCGCTCACCTGCAAACGCTGTGGCGTCGCGTCATCGGAGACGAGCCATGCACCGCCACCGCGCTCGGCGTAGAACACTTCGTCTGTGATCGGATTGGCGATCACGCCGATCTCAATGGTGCCGCCCAATTCCACTGCAATCGAGGTCGCGATATAGGGAAAGCCGTGAATGAAATTGAACGTCCCATCGAGCGGGTCAACAATCCAGCGGTAACCGCTCGCCTCGTTTCCCGGTTGCGGCAAGCGCTCGCCACCTTCTTCGCCGATCAGCACGTCGCCCGGAAAAAGCGCGGCGATGCGCCGCTCGATGTGTGCTTCGACGCTAGCGTCGGTCTCGGTGGCGAAATCGTTGGCGGATTTCTCGGCAGTCGCATGGGTGCGGCGCGCGAACGCCGTGGCAATTTCAACACTGGCTTCGGCGGCCAAATCAAGGGCGAGTTGCAGTCTTTCGTTCATCAGTCAAGAATACGCCGATTCATCCAAGGAGGAAACCGTGTCCGACATTTCGATCAAGCGCGCGCACAACACGACCGTGACCGAGGCAAAAAAAGTCGCAGACAAAGTCGCGGCGAAACTGGAGAAGGACTATCAGCTCAAATCGTCATGGGCGGGGGACGTACTCAACTTCGCGAGGAGCGGCATCAACGGCACGCTAGCGGTTGGGGCGAAGGATTTCAAGATCGACATCAAGCTCGGTTTTTTAATGGCAGCGTTCAAGGGGCCGATTCAAAACGCGATTGAAAACAACCTCGAAAAATTGCTGAATGCTCCAGCTAGCGCTGAGAAAAAACCGGCGACGAAGGCGAAGAAGTAACTGGCGTTTCATGGTTGATTTGCTTTGTTTTTTGCGTTCTAGCTTCAGTGCTCGTCGCCATATAAATTTGGGTCGATACAAGTTTTTCGTTTGATCTTGATAAATTATAAAAAAGTAATCATCGCCCAATTAAATTGGGCGAACTGCCACGAAGTTTGATGGGTATTTTGTCGATGTAACGACAAACGGATTTACCCAGCTAGCGAAAAACTCTCTGCTCGCGATTTTTGCCAGTAGTACGCAAACACGCGATGGCTCGACGAATCGGTGAGCAATTCGCCGGGCTTCAAAAATTTGTAGAGCGTCGCGAGTGAAGTCACTTCGGTCGAGCTGATGCGGCGAATGATGTGTTCGGGCTTGAGTTGATTCGGATGCGTGAGCCCCGCTGCGGCAACGAGTTCGGCGAGCGCGTGCAAGGTGCTTTGATGAAATTCTTTCACGCGCGTGGCTTTGTCGGGCACCACGAGCGCGCGCTGACGCGTCGCATCTTGCGTGGTTACGCCCGTCGGGCAGTTTCCCGTGTGACAGGTCTGCGCTTGAATGCAGCCCACCGCGAACATGAAGCCGCGCGCGCTGTTGCACCAATCGGCGCCCATGGCCATTGTCTTTGCGATATCGAACGCGCTCACAATTTTTCCACCGGCGCCGATTTTCACGCGATCGCGCAAACCGATACCGACCAACGTGTTGTGCACGAGTAAGAGCGCTTCACGCAGCGGCACACCGACGTGATCGGTGAATTCAACCGGCGCTGCACCAGTGCCGCCTTCGCTGCCATCGACCACGATGAAATCCGGGGTGATGTTCGTTTTCACCATCGCTTTGGCAATCGCGAAAAATTCCCACGGATGACCGATCGCGAGCTTCATGCCTGCTGGTTTTCCGCCAGAGAGTTCACGCATCTTCGCAATGAATTCGAGCAACTCAATCGGCGTCGAAAACACCGCGTGCTTTGCGGGCGACACGCAATCGACGCCTTGTTGCACGCCGCGCGCTTCGGCGATTTCTGCGGTCACTTTTGGCCCTGGCAACACACCACCGTGCCCCGGTTTCGCGCCTTGCGAAAGTTTGAGTTCGACCATTTTCACTTGCGGATCGCGCGCCTGTTCTGCGAAACGAATCGGATCGAATTTTCCGTCTGCGGTGCGGCAACCGAAATAGCCGCTGCCCAATTCCCAAATCAAATCGCCGCCGTGCTCGCGGTGATAGCGCGAGATTGAGCCTTCGCCGGTGTCGTGCGCGAAGCCGCCTTCTTTGGCGCCTTTGTTGAGCGCGCGAATCGCGTTCGCCGAAAGTGCACCGAAACTCATTGCGGAGACGTTGAAGACACTCGCGCTGTACGCGTGCTCGCCGTGACCAATCGTCAAACGAAAATCATGCGACGGCACATTCGCGGGCGCGATCGAATGATTAATCCACTCATAGCCAGCTTCGTACACATCGAGTTGCGTGCCGAACGGTCGCTTGTCGGAATCGCGTTTCGCGCGCTGATACACGAGCGAGCGCGCGGCGCGTGAGAAGGGCGAAGCTTCATTGTCGCTTTCGATAAAGTACTGCCGCATCTCGGGGCGGATGTACTCGAAGAAAAAACGAAAGTGCGCGAGGATCGGGTAGTTGCGCCGAATCGCTTGCTTCGTTTGCGTGATGTCGACGAAACCGACCGCCGCGAGAAAGCCGGACACAGCAATCAATGGCCAGGTCACCCAATGCGCTTTGAACACGAATTCGAGCGCCAAGCTCGCAACGAAGATAAAGACAACAATTGCGAACGTGTAATAGCGAGAGGGCATAAACGCCTAGGAGGGGATCGAAGAAGTGCCGTGATCGTACAGCGGCACGCTACGAAACTCTACCTGCGACGGACGTCCCGGTGCAACGAGCATCTCGCGCGTGTTGCAATTGATGATGATGCCGCACACACTCTCTATTTGCAGCTCCGGTCGCAACGAATGATCTGGCGAGCGGCAAATTGCGCCGTTGCTGCCGAGCCCGGCGCTACCGGATTCGTCGCGCAACAAGGTGGTTAAGTTACGCGTGGTCACCCGATCAGGCCAACCGGCAATGTGCTGATTGGCGCGCTCAAGTCGCGCCTCGGTGGTGAGCGTTGGCGCGAGCGACGCTTCGTCGCGCGCGAGCATCGGGTCGCAGAAATGATTGGTGTGCGCGATCACGCCGTGTTCCGGTTCGACCAGTGCAACACCGCCCGGACTGTATTCGAGCGATGCGATGCGCCCGCTGGCGTCGCCGA
>JBOFBL010000477.1:0-3264 GCA_051645545.1 Casimicrobium sp.
GCGCTCAAATCGTCCGGAAAACCTTCGCGTAATGCGGCAAAGAGATTGTCGTTATTCATATCGTTTGATCCTCCCCCGAGGACAGCATTTTTTGTAATGTTCATTGAGCGCCGCAGCGCATGCGACGCTCATCGATACGATCGATCAATCGAGTTTGGCGCCGGAAGTTTTGACGACTTCCGCCCAACGCTTGATCTCGGCGTTGACAAAACGACCGAACGCATCACCATAAAGATTCGGCGTTTCTGCGCCGATGCCGTTCCAAATCGTTTTGATTTCATCCGATGCGAACGCCTTGCGAAGCTCCGCTTGGAACGCAGCGATTGCCGCAGGCGGCGTCCCGACCGGTGCCCACAAGCCGTACCACGTTGATACCGTGTAGTTGAGGCCAAGTTCTTTCGTTGTCGGGATGTTCGGAAAGCCTGGCGCACGCGCGTCGGACGCCACTGCGATCGCTTTGATGCGACCGCCCTTGATGTGTCCCGCCGATGAACCCATGCCATCGAACATGGCGTCAATTTGTCCGCCCACTAAATCGGTGAGCGCGGGGCCTGCCCCTTTGTAGGGAACGTGCTGAATCTTCACGCCAGCGGCAGCATTGAAGAGTTCGCCTGCGAGATGATGTGACGATCCATTGCCCGCCGAGCCGAAGTTCAACTTGCCATCGTTTTTCTTTGCGAATTCGATGAAGCTTTTCAGATCGCCGGCAGGCACCCGCTGCGGATTCACGACGATCACCTGCGGAACCGAAGAGACGAGCGCGACAGGGATGAAACTCTTCTCGATATCGTAATCAAGTTTCGGATAGAGCGAAGGCGCAATCGCATGATGCACCGCCCCCATGAAGAAGGTGTAGCCATCGGGTGCGGCTTTGGCTGCAACGCCCGCACCGAGCGTGCCGCCCGCGCCACCGCGGTTATCAATTACGAATTGCTGACCGAGCACTTTCGAAAGATGGGCGGAGAGCGGGCGCGCGAACGCATCGGTGCCGCCGCCTGCAGGGAAGGGCACGACGATGGTAACGGGCTTGTTTGGCCAGTTCGCTGCGGGTGCTTGCGCATGCACGTGCGACACGTACGAGGCGCACGCGAGCACACCAGCTAGCGCGAACGATTTCGTAGCCAACGAAAAGAGAGATTTCACAGATTGCCTCCTTAGCAAATTCAATGATGCGTTTTTAATTTAGTAGGCGCGGGATCACATGAGGGATTTCACTGCGCGCGAATGAACGACTTCACCATTCACGAATGCTTCATGCGATTCCTCAACACGTTTTAGGTCGTAAAGATAGTTCACCATGAGTCCGGCGGATTGTTTGAGTCCATTAGCGGAGGTGTTTGCGAGCAAGTTGATGCGTTCGAGTCGTGCGCCGTTGTCAAGATGAAAACGCGCGACGGCATCGCCCGTGCTTTGTGGCGATTCGTACGCAAGGTAGTAGCTCGCGAGTGCGAGCAACGCATCATTCTGTTTTTCGTCGAGTGTGCTGAGCGTTTCGAGTTGACTCAAACTTGTAAGCGCGCCATCGGTTGCTTTGTGCAACATCGTGTGGGCTTCTTGTAGGCGAACTTTGGCTGCCGATTTGATTTTGGCGATCGTAAACGTTGCATCGATTCTCTGAAGCCAAGAAAGAAACCCAGGAATGGGCGAGAGCGTACAGAACGTTTTGATTTGCGGCAGTTCGGCGTGTAGTTCGCTTGCAACGCGCTTGATGAGAAAGTTGCCAAGATTCACGCCGCGCAGACCGGACTCGCAATTGCTGATCGAATAAAACGCGGCGACACGAAATTGTCGCGGCGATCCGATCGGTGCGCGTTTATCGATTAACGGCGCAATGGCCGATGGCATTTCGTGTACGAGCGCGACTTCAACAAAGATCAGCGGCACATTCGCGAGCTGCGGATGAAAGAACGCGAAGCAACGACGATCGCGTTGCAAACGACGACGCAAATCATCCCACCCATCAATGGTGTGCACAGCCTCGTGTTGAATGATTTGTTCGAGCAAATGCGCGGGCGAATTCCAATCGACGCGGCGCATCTCAAGAAAACCCGGATTGAACCAAGAAGAGAGCAGATGCAGAAGATCGGCTTCGACCGCCTGCCAGCTTGGATGCTTCTTGAGCCTCGAAAGCAAGTGACGACGCAAACGCACAATAGCCGCCGTGCCACCGGCTGCGCGATTGAGTCGCCGAAACAATTCCTGTCTAGGCGGCTCGGCCGCATCGGTTAGTGCTGCGAGCGTCTCAACATCGGGCGATTGGGCGTAGGCTTGTGCCGCAGAAAGAACAGCTTTCGGATCAGGCGAGAATTCGCGCACGAGCCCTTCGAACAAACCATCGAGTTCGCGATCCGTGAGTTGTTCAAGAAGTGCGATGATCTGATGCGCAATCACAGGCGAATTCGCCTCGGCGCGCACGGAGAGCATGCGATGACATTCGCGCAGTGCCTTCGCGACCAGGCGATCGCTTGCGAATTCGCCGATGCGTTCGCTCGCTTTTTTGACGACCGGAATGGACGTGAAATCAGCGAGCACGCGCGCCTCCGGCCGCTGCTTTCATTGCCTTGTTTGCAGCGCTCGCTTCAAGCGTGCGCAGTTGTTGAAGCGCTGCATGCTGTGTGATTAGATGATCATGCATCGCGCGCTCAGCACGTGTGGCGTCGCGCGCGCGCATCGCAGCAATCAATACCCGATGTTCGTTGATCGACTGATCGATGCGACCGGGCAGTTTGAGTTGCCGTCCGCGTAAGAGCCGCACAAATTTGCGCAAATCGCCGGTAACTCGATCGAGCCAGCGATTGCCAGCGAGCTGTTGCACGAACGTGTGAAACGCGTGATTTGCGCGGTAGTACGCATCGATGTCGTGCGCACTCGCGGCGTGTTCCAGTTCGTCGTGCAATCGATCGAGTTGCCGAACGTCGGCATCGCTTGCGTTCTGCGTGGCTTCGAACGCGCAACGACCTTCGAGCAGCGCCATGACTGGAAACAGTGCGTCGGCATCGTCATCGGACATTTCAACTACGCGACAGCCACGCCGCTGCACGAGCTCCACCAAGCCCTCCGCCGCCAATACTTTGAGTGCTTCGCGCAGTGGCGTGCGACTGATATTCCACTCGCCTGCAAGTGCTATCTCGTCGATGAAGGAGCCTGGTTCAAGCGTTCGATCGAAGATCAAATCACGCAAACGCTCGGCGACCTGATCGTGCAGCGACAGCGAGCGAAACGGGAGGACAGTGCTCATAACCTATTAATTTCTAAGCGAAAAAT
>JBOFBL010000478.1:0-2655 GCA_051645545.1 Casimicrobium sp.
CGAGGTAGGAGTTGGCGAAGTATGAGGTCACGTCGAGCGCGGTTCCGGCAGTGAGATTGACTGATTTGATTTCGGACTTCGTGACGATATGACCGCTACGATTGGTATCGCGAACAACAAGTCGGAAAGAGTATGTACCGGTGGTGCTCACGCGATAGCGGAAAGTAGCGTTGTCGAGGGACCAACCGTTATAGCCGCTGACTTTTACGTCGCGCGTCACGTACCACGAGCTGCCGCTACTCATCCCGCAACTTTCAATCACCGGTTTAAGAATCGTAAAGATAGGGAAAGTGATCGGTAAAAACGGCGTATAGCTTGTTGCTGGTGCGTCCGCACGTGCAGGTGAAACAAACGTGCTTGCAGCGACGCAACTTGCGAGGAGTGCGGCTGTGACACTGCGGATTTTGCGATTCGATTTCATGAGTGACTCCTTCGGTAATCATTTGACGACACCGCGAATGCGGCGGATACCGATTGAGTCGTGCGCAAACGCAGCGCGGTTCAATGCTGCGATTGGCAGTTTTTTACTTGATTCTCGCTTATAGCACCATTCAAATTCGTCTGATTTAATTGGGCATAAAGGCAATTTACGGGTAGTGGGTCAGTTTGAGTCGGAAATTGTTACAAATGCCCAAACAATAGGGTTTGCCCTAATTTTGCACAAATACATCACCTATCACTTTTGGGGAACTGGCGTTTTGTTAACTAGTCAAGCATAAGTGACGTTATTTAGGCACAATTCTTAGGCGGTTGGAGTTAACCGCAAAGGTATAACAATGAAAAAGAAAATGTCAAAGATCACGCTCGCGCGATTGGTTCTCGCAGGGGCGGTAGCAGGCATCGCGCTAGTTAGCGCTGTTTCGCCTTTTTTCGGAATTGACGCATCGACCCCGCGCGACTTAACTGCTGCGGTTGGTGGCGGCGCGCTCAGCGCTTTTTTGCTCAAGTTCGCACACTTCGTATAGTTTAATGTTTGGTAGCCTTGGCTTCGATGGTAGCGCCGTCGATGTAGCTACGCTTGTGTGTGGCGTAGTTGCAATGCTGGTGAAGCCTATAAAGCGAAAGCTTTTCAAGAAGGCTCCTTGCTGGGTGCATAGAGACGTAATAATCGACTTTTTAAACGGTTGCTCGACCGTTCCGTTTATTGTGCTGATATTAGCGGTCTTCTCAAAGACATTTCTTGAAGAAGTAATCAAAACCAACAAGGTAAGCCTTATGGTCAGCGGAATGATTGGGCTTCTTTTCGTTGCGCGAGAGGTTTTCATGGAGAACACCCCGAAGAACGGGGAGGAAGCTGTCCCGTTAACAAAGACAGACGTTTAACGATCCATCGTTTCGACCATCATCAACACGTCTTCCATCGACCAAATGTAATCGCAGATTCCGGCCTCCATTGCAGGCGTAACGCGAAGTGTTTTGTGCTGTCGGCAGAAGTTGTAGTGCATGAAATGAAGCGCAATCGCGGCTTCGTGATTCGCGAGCTTTTTGCTGAATGCATTCGTAAGACGAGTAAAGCGACGCATCGACATACGCATTGTGAGGTTCTGGCGCTCCACGAATGAGGTGTTGATATGTTCCTCGTCGGGCTTGCCAATTGTCTTGCCTACGATGGTTCCGCTGCATTCTGCGGGGCTGTATTTGCGACGGCTTTCGCGATCTTGCGGCTGACCGTAGACTTTGATGAGCTGCGCGAAATCAATGTGATTACCGAACGCTGTCGATACGGCTTGTAGGTAAGGCTTGTGACCGTCTGCCGTGAGCTGTACGCGACTGCTAAGGCGCGCAGCAACGTCTTGCATGAAATCATGCGCATAGCCCGCATCGCGACCGCCCACGAGCCACGACACGATGAGCTTTGAATCCGCGTCGATTGCTGTCCATGTCCACACGTCGCCAGCGCCTTCGCGCTTTGCTTTCGGTGTCGTGTTCTTTTCTTTTGAGCTGACGAACGACCAAATTTCGTCGCATTGAATTCGCTTGCAATTGAGATTGCGCAATACGCGATCCTGATACGCATCGCATGCGGCTCCGACTTCAACTAGCAGCTTGATAACCGTGTTCTTCGCAGCGCCCGTCATTCGGCATGTGCTCGCGATGCTGTTGCCCTCGCACAAGGCGGAGAGGATTGCTGCTTTGCGTTTGATGTCTAGCGTGTTCATAATGAACATTATGCTAAAGGCTTGGCCGGACGTCAATATAAATATTACATTAAGTGTAATGTTGTAATTGTGGTAATATTTAGTTATGGAAGTGCGCTTTGACGATGAAAAGCTATCTCGGCTTGAAACCGACCCTACATTTACAAATGGGTTCGACCAATCAATCGTGAAGGCATTTCGAAAACGCATGCAAGCGATACGTGCAGCGCCAGACGAGCGAGATTTCTACGCCATGAAATCCTTGCATTTCGAGAAACTAGTTGGCGATCGAGAGGGACAAAACTCCATGCGATTGAACGATCAATGGAGATTAATTTTGAGATTGGAGAAAACTGAGACCGGAAAAATAGTTGTGGTGATTTCGATAACGGATTACCACTAACGGAGAGGAAGATTATGAACGCAGCGGAAGTATTTGCACCCGGAGAATTTCTCAAAGATGAGCTTGAGGCTCGCGGCTGGACTCAAGCTGAGTTTGGCGAAATCATGGGGCGTC
>JBOFBL010000479.1:0-18082 GCA_051645545.1 Casimicrobium sp.
GCGCTCGGCGACGCGGTGCGCGCGCGTGCAGAACTTGCCTTCGACGAGCCGGCGATGATTCAATCGATTCAGCGATTGCCGGTGATTGTTAAGAACGTGGGTGGCGCGACGAGTCTGCCAACAACAATTGGCTGCGACACGTCAACTCAGTCCTACATCGATCAACAGGTAGAAGCCATTCGCAATGGTGGCGTGCCGGTTGGCACTGGCGTTTATGCCGCGAACATTCCAGCGCTTGCGCCCGGTGCGACGCATACGGTTTACACAAGTGCCACAAACGTCCCCGACGTTCGTCATCATCGCTGCAACGGAATTCGTTTTCCGAGCGCCAATAATGGCGGCTCGGGCGCAATCAGTTTCTTGTGGAAGTGGCAGGGTATCAATGCTGCTAAGCCAGTTTCTGGCGCTATAGACACCCCGGTCGCTGGTACGCAAATCGCAGGCACACCTGATCTTGAGTTTGTCGCGCAATCGATGAACAACGATTTACCGCCCAACGCAACTCAAGTAGGCTACCGCATTCATGTGAAAAACGCGGGTACTGCGCGCAGCCGCGCAACAGACGTTCGTTGCGAAGACGTGGGTGAAGCAGCGGACACGACGCCTGGGCCAACGATGGGGCAAATCAAGCCGTGGCGTTACACGTGGACGCGCGCCGTGCCAGCGATCAATGCCGGTCAGAGCTATTCTGATACGGTGGAAGTGCTCGGAGCTGAACGGCTATTTAGTCGCCGCTGCACGATCGATCCGCAGCTTGCCTCGGGTGAACGTAATCGCACAAACAATACTTACGAGCGCACGATCAGCACCGCGCTCAGTGCGCCGATTAGACCCAACGTACCGGGCGCACCGTTTACGCCAAAGAAATAATTGCTACGTGGTGGTAGGTAACACCACTACTGTTTGTTTACTTATTCGCTACGCGCCGATCGCACCCGATCGTGGGGCGCGTAGCGCAAGCCAGGCAGCGGCGAATAGGGCGATCGCAACCGCTGGAATCGCCGTGTAATTCACCATCTCCCAGCCGCGCGCGTTCACGAGCAACCCTGCACTCGATGACGAGACGGCCATCGTGGCGAAGATGAGCATGTCGTTGAACCCTTGCACTCGGGTTTTCTCGTGCGGCTCGTAAGTTTCGGTGAGCAGGGAGGTGCCGCCGATGAACATGAAATTCCAGCCGACACCGAGCACAACAAGTCCGAACCAAAAGTGCGTGACGGTCACGCCCGAAAGATTGATCGCAATCGAGATGAAATTCAATAAAACGCCGACGAGAATGATGTTGAGTGCGCCGAATCGCTTGATCAAATCACCGGTGAAAAAGCTTGGCAAGAACATGCCAACCACGTGCCACGACAGCACGAACACACCTTCCTTGAACGGATGACCGCAGAAATTCATTGCAAGCGGCGTCGCTACCATTAGCAAATTCATCACACCGTAGCCGAGCGCAGCAGCCATCACGGCGACGATGAACTTCGGCTGCCTGGCTATTTGCGAAAGTGGTCGTGCGGGCTTGTCGGAGGTGCTCTCTGCGATCGGCGGCAATCGCAGTCGCGATTGAAACGCGAGCGCGAGAATTGCAAAACCCACGAGTGAAAGATAGGTGCCCGCGTAAGTCACTGCGAGCCAATCTTTGGTGAGCTTCGAGCTTTCCGGTCCGATCAAACCGCCGATGATGCCGCCTGCGAGCACGAGCGAAATCGCGCGTGGTTTGTTCTCTCCCGTCACCGCGTCTGCCGCCGCGAAACGATAAAGCGCTCCAGTTGCGTTGTAGCAACCGATGAAAAAAGTGCCTAAGCACACGCCCCAAAAACTCTTCATCGAAACGGCGATTGCGCAGATCACCGCGCCGACGATTGCGAGCAAGCTGCCGTGCATAAATCCGCTGCGGCGCCCGACCCGACGCATCCACGACGAGATCGGCATGGCGGAGACGGCGCTGCCGATCACGTAGGTCATTGATGGCAAGGTCGCGAGCATTTTGTTATCGGCGAGCATGTAGCCCACGAGCGCGCTAACCGCCATCAAGATCACTGAGTTGGTGAGCAGCAGTGCTTGACAGAGCGCGAGGAGGAGAACTTGTGAACGTTCGGCGGACGTGAGCGACGTAGATTGCATCGAGCGAGTGTCGCATAGCGGGTTTGCGCGGCGGATTGCCAGGCAGGTTTGGCCAGAGTGTTAACAACAGCATTAAATTCAATCGCCCAATTTAATTGGGCGATTGAGATAAATTACTATTATTTCGATAAAAGCAATAAATATCACGTACGTCCAATTAAATTGCGATTTAGTCTACATAGTTTGAACGAGATTTCAGTGTGCTAAATATCTTCTTGTGCAACGTACGGCGCTCGTCGATACTTCACACACTTCATTTCTAATTCAATGCGATACGTCGGTGTATCGCGCATAAGTCGTCAAAATAAGGGTCCGGGGTGTGAGTTCAATACCTGATTTAACGCAGCTCATTGGCGCTGCCGCTGCGGGAGACGATGATGCAAAAAGTGCACTCTATGAGCGCGCCTATCCTGAGCTGCGGCGGCTTGCGCATTCGCGACTGTTTCGTCATGGTGGAAAAGAGGGGCTGCAAACGACGGAGCTGCTCTCCGAAAGTTTCATGCGGTTTGTAAGCTATGGTTCGTTGCGCGCGCAGGATCGCGCAGCGTTCTTTGCTTATGCCTCGAACATCATGCGCTCTGTTATTTTCGATTCGGTGCGTGCGCTCAACGCTGAAAAGCGCGGCAGTGGCGACGTCACCGCGCTCTCGACCGAAATCTCGGATCGCGTTGGTATCGAAACCAATCAGTTTCTCGATTTGGAAGACGCACTCAAACGCTTGGAGCTTGCCGAACCGCGTTTGGCAAAAGTTGTAGACATGCGCTATTTTGGCGGTCTCGAATGGGAAGAGATTGCTACCGCGCTCGAGGTTAGCTCGAAGACCGTCCGCCGGGACTGGGAGAAAGCGCAGCTTTTGTTGCGCGCAATGCTCACTTGATCGTGTTGCCTTCGCTCGCGTATTTCAAACGATGTCCAGTTTGCGCTTGCCAATACGTCCTCTACACAGCAAGCGCGTATTTCATGCCAGCTTGAGCGGCAAAACTCCATGACGTCAATCGATCTTCAATCTCAGCAGTGGCGAGTGGTCTCGGCGCTAGTTGACGTGGCGCTCGAACTCGATCCGCCGGCGCGGCAATCCTGGTTTGTAACCGATGAAAAAGTCGCTGCGCTCGATGAAGTGGCGCGTGCGCAATTGCGATCGCTGATCGATCTTTCCAATGCGCCGGAAACGCGAGACTTCTTGACTGAACTGCCGCAGGTCGAAGCGCGGCCGTCGACCGCAGATCGGTTTGCGATGGGGGACGCGATTGGTCCATATCGATTGCTCGCACGCTTGGGCGAGGGCGGCATGGCGGAGGTCTGGCGCGCTGCGCGCGACGACGGCGCGTATCGTCGCGACGTTGCACTGAAATTACCCTTTGTGCAAAGCGGTGCTGCGCGCGAGATGTTCGCCAAACGTAGCGAGCGCGAGCGCGATGTGCTCGCGCGGCTTGAGCATCCCAACATTGCGCGTTTCTACGATGCAGGCGTTGCGCAAACGCGGCTCGGTTTGCAACCGTATCTCGTGCTCGAGCTCATCGATGGTGACCCGATCACCACTCACGCAGATAAACAAAAACTCTCCATCGATGCACGTTGCCAATTGATGCAACAAGTGCTGCGTGCGGTTCAGTTTGCGCATCAGCGCTTTGTCGTGCATCGCGATTTAAAGCCGTCGAATATTCTTGTGCGCAGCGACGGCAGTGTCGCGCTTCTCGATTTCGGTATCGCGAAACTGCTTGATTCGGAGGCGACGAGTGCCGATGCAACGCAGCTCACTCGCGACACGGGTCGCGCCGTCACACTTGCGTACGCATCGCCCGAGCAGTTGCTCGGTGAATCGATTACGACCGCGTCTGATGTGTACAGTGCAGGTATCATTTTTTTCGAACTTTTAAGCGGCGAGCGCCCGTTTGGTGGCGCGGATCGTAACCTCGGTACGCTCTTGCAGGCGCTCAACGCGCAAACGCCGTCGATCACGAGCGTGCTGCGCGACAAGCTGCGCAACGATGCAGCGTCGTACGAAGCGAACAACGCAGCCATGCAGACCATCGAGGCGCGCGAGCGCGCATTGCGCGGCGATCTAAGCTCGATTGTGAGCAAAGCCATGCGACGTGACGCAACTGCGCGCTATGAAACTGCGGCTGCGTTCGATGAAGACATCGCCCGCTATTTGGGGAAATTGCCCGTGCGCGCTCGCGAAGGTGCGTGGCTCTATCACGTGCAGAAATTTTTTGCGCGGCAACGCGTGCCGATTGCCGTGGGTGCGCTCGGCATCGCGATTGCTGCAGGTTCGGGCATTGTCGCGCTCACGCAGCGCGCGAATTCGCAAGCCAATCAAGCGCAGGCGGTCGCCGTGCAAAGCCTGATCGACAGCCTGTTTGCAGGCATGAGCCCGGATCTGGCGGAAACGCGAACCTACACCACCAAAGAGCTTCTCGATCGCGCGCGGCAAGCGCTGCCCGCGAGCAGCGACACTGAGAGCGCGTTTGCCGTGAAACTACGCTTCGCCGACCTTTATCGCTCGATTGGCGAATACAAAGATGCCGAAGCGCTCTACGAATCGCTCGCGTCGGAGGCGCGTGCGGGGGGCGATGGCGCGCGCGAAGCCAGTGTCCTCGTACAACATGCTTTGGTAAAGTCTGACCAGTTCGATTTTGAGCGCGCAAACGCGCTCTTGGCGCAAGCCGAAACGCTTTCGCGCACGTCGCAGCTCGACGCGCTGACGCTCGCGCAGATCGACTACGCAAACGGCTTGCGCGTGCTCAATCGTGGCGAATATGCTGAAGCGACAGCCTTGTTAACAGGTGCTCGTAGCAAGGCTGATGCCATTAAAGGACGGGGTACGCAAGGCGCGGAAGTCGCCGCCCTCTCGACGCAAATGCTTGCACAGGTACACGCTCTAGAAAAACGTACCGACGACGCACGCGCATCGTTCGCGGAAGCCTCGCGTCGATTTGCGCAGCTTGGCTCGAAGTACACCTCTGCGCAGCTTAATGTCGGTGTTCTGCGTGCAATGCACGAGCATGATGAGGCCAATTACGCCCGAGCTTTGTCAGATTTACAACTCGTCAAACCGGCGCTTGATCGACGCTATCCACCCGAGCACAGCGTGCGAATTTTGGGCGACTACGTTCAAGCGGCGAGCGAGTTGTACTCGGGGCAATTCGAGGCAGCACGCGTCTCCATCGATCGCTACGCGCGGGGCGCGGCAAACAATGCTGATCACGCCCCCCTTGCCGAGCGACTCTCGGTCTACGAGCGTATGTATTCTGGCGACTTCGCAAGCGCGCTAGCAAAGCTCTCACAATTGCAGAAAAAAGTAGCTGATTCAGGTGCTGCTGGTTCCGATACACAACGCGGATTACTCGCGCGCTTACGTGCCGAGATCTTATTGCGTGCGGGTCAAGATGCCGAAGCGATACGCGAACTCAACGCGTTGCTCGGACTCGCATCGACGTCTACCCCCGAAAACGAGCGGCTTAAGGCATACGCCGAACTTACTCTGGCGGTCGCTGAACTCCGTGCTAGCAGCTATGAGAAGGCGCTGCGTCGTATTGAAAGTGTCGTGCCTGTCGTCGAACGGCAGTTTGGAGAGAGAGATACGGCTCGCGTATCGATGTATATCTATCGAGCTTGGGCAGAGGCACGCGCCGGAAATCGTGCGATCGCAATCGACAAGGCAGCGGTCGATGCGTTCTTGGCCGCCAACAGCTGGCAGCAAGGCAGTGCGGCGCTACTCGCACGAATCCGGGGCGAGGTGTCGCCGGGGTTGCTCCCGGTAATAATGTAGATGTCCAGTTTCCGCTTCGTTTTTCGTCTTATTCGTCATCGCTTCCCTATTTTTTTCTTTCAAAGGAATGACCATGAAAACTTCGCCTATTACGTCGCTCGCAGCTATAAGCGCACTTGTGCTTTGCCAAGCTGCGAGCGCCCAAACACCGTCAGCCGCGCAGCCTGCCGCGCCTTCCGCGGCAGTCAGTGCATCGAACGCTGCCCCCACCACAAATACAAACTCGCAGATTGTCATGCCTGCGGCTAAAAAAGAAACGATTGTTCCCGCAGGCGGTATCGTGAAACCAGTACCAGGGAAGGTCGATGAAATCATCCTAAAAAAGGAAACGATCGTGCCCGCAGGTGGTATCGTGTTTCCGAAGCCCGGAAAAGTTGACGACATACAGGTCAAGCCTCCGGTGTCGGTTCCAAAGACGCCCTAACTTCAGAGGTTGCTTTCGTCGAAATGTTTGTGAAAAGAGCGTGGCAACACGCTCTTTTTTTGCTCGCTTAAGATTGTTTGCGTTGTGCGAAGATAATCAAATTAAACCGTAATAACTACACATCGAAAATGCCGAATCGATGGCGCTCGCTTTCGTTCGAGAGGCAAAAACGCGAATCGTTAACGCTAGTAAATCGGGTAGTACAGCACCGTGTCGTCTGGAAATTGCACGCTTGACTCAAGGCGATTATTCGCAGCAACGGAATCGTCACTCGCTGGGTTGAAATCAAGTTTGCAATTGATTTTTAGCCATTTGCGCATGAGCTCTCTATTGGCGCTAAATGGCATCATCAGAACGATCGGCACGACATGCGTGTCGCCGGGTTTGGAAACGCCGCCGTAGGCGACCATCTGCTCTGACTTCCACGGGGAACCAACTTGGCTCGGCCCGAGATCAGCAGCGGAAGCGCTCACGCCGCAGCGCACATAAGCACCCAACACATCAGTGTTGCCGATATTTTTTGTATTGGCACGAAAGCTGATTTTCACCTGATCGTTCGCCATCACGGTGGCTTCGGCATAGGTAATACTTTGCAATGCAATGTCCGGCTTTCTTAAGACGGGCGTCGTTGGAATGCGCGGCGTTATGGGCGAGGTGAGTTTGTTCCCGTCGATAGTGATTGGTTTGCGGTCGATGGGAAGTTGCTGCTGCATCGGCACTTTGGGTTGCAGCGGCGCGAGTCCCGGCGCGGGTTGACCTTGCGCGAGAACACTCGATGCGCTCGCGACGTGAAACGCCGCCACGGCGAGTGCGCTCATGAGAAAGCGCGCCGAATGTCGCGACTTGTTCGCGTCGTTTTGTGTGTGAAAACGACGTGTCGCAGTTACTTGACGATCGCGCTTAACGATGAAAGCTTGCATGTCTATCCCTAGTCGATGTGAGCACGAAAAAGTGCCGTTGATAGAGTAGACGTACTTGCGAACGCTCGATGGACATGCGCAACGAGAAGTTTTTCTCACGCTTGGGCGCGCATTCGGCATGACCTCAGGCAGGCCCGATCAAGCACAGAACAAGTCAAGCGAGCATATTAACTAAGCGCCCTATTAAATTGGGTGAAAGCAAAGTTTTTACTAGTTTTCGATAAGTAACTTTACGTTGATGTTGACCCATTCAAATCGTGTCTAATAGAAATTAGATGATAATGGATGTGGCAAAAAAAGCACTTAGGTTTAGTTTTGTGTGATGAATTAATATTGTTTGTAATCAATGATTTGTATATGTTTTTTCATCTGATGCATTAACCAATAGCTAGTCTGTAACTGTTGCGTTACAGGGCCAGGAACGCCCGTTCCGACGAGTTGATCGTCGAGCTTTGTAATCGCCATGATGCCGCCGCCGGAGGAGGTAATGAACACTTCGTCCGACGCGAAAAACTCGGCGCGTGCGACTTTGCGAACCTGTAATTCAAGCCCCGCTGCTTCGATCAACTCCATCGCCGTTTTCCTTGTGATGCCTTCGAGCACACCCGAAATCGGCGTCGCAATCGTGCGCCCTTTCACAACGAACACATTGAACCCGGGCCCTTCGGTGACATTGCCCGCGCCGTCATCCATGAGCACCGTTTCCGCGCCGCGATCGTAGGCGTTGAACAGCCCCATCACCATATCGAGCCAGTGATAGTTTTTGACGGTCGGATCGACGCTCGCGGAATGAATGCGCGGAATCGTCGAGAGATGCGCATGCAAACCGGTTTTCTGTTTCTCGGGTGAGGCGATGTAGACATACGGAATAGCAAACGCATAAAAGCGATTCGTACACGTGCGCGGATCGCGCGAGCCCGGTTGCGGCAGTCCACGCGTGCAAAGAAATTCAACGTAAGCTTCCCGCAAACCACTGCGTGCGACCATCTCATGCAAGATCGCAGTGACTTCCTCGCGCGAATACGGAATCGTCATTCGCAGTTTCGTGAGCCCCGCGAAAAAGCGATCGAGATGATCGTCCAAACGAAAGAAAGCGCCGTCCCAAACGGTCACCACGTCATAGGTCGCGTCGCTATGTAAAAAGCCCCAATCAAGAATGTTGATTGAGGCGTTTTCGATACCAGTGAATTGGCCGTTGACGAAGGCGCAGTTTTTGAAGGCGGGTTTTTGTGATTCAGATTGCATCCGAAAAGCATAGCGTTACTGCCGCTCAGCGCACTAAAGTTTGAAGTGCGTTCATGGCTCGTCCTTCGTCAAGCTCAGGACGCCCAAGCTCAAGAAGAGGGGAAATGAGTCTCCGCTCATGGTGAGCTTGTCGAACCATGAACGCGGCCGCATTCAGGCGCCTACTGAATGCAAAAGCCGAACTTACATCCCGAGTTTTTTCTCGATGGCCTTCAATCGCGCCTTGAGCGCGGCGATCTCCGCGTCTTTTTCTTTCACGACTTGATTCAAACCCTGAATCGCTGCGAGCGCGACGCCGGTGGCATCGGTAACGGAAATTGTTTTGTCGTCTTGCCCCAGGTTGAAGAGGCGTTTGAAGTCTTGCGCCATGGGGCCGACGTGCTTATGTTTTTGCTCATCTTTTTTGTAATTCCAAAATGCAAGCGGTAGCGCGCTTACTCGTGCAAGTATCGACTTTGTGTCAACGGGTTGTATGTTCTCT
Source organism: Casimicrobium sp. (assembly GCA_051645545.1). Classification (GTDB taxonomy): domain Bacteria; phylum Pseudomonadota; class Gammaproteobacteria; order Burkholderiales; family Casimicrobiaceae; genus Casimicrobium. The sequence continues at coordinate 8,964 of JBOFBL010000479.1, forward strand.
TTCGAATTACGGTCGCTAAGATTCAAGAACGTGCCATTTACGCGCAGGTCTCGAGCCACAAAGACGTCACGCGCAACGTCTATGTCCAAATTCGCGCGTAAGAAGCCTTGGAAGACGCTTCTCCCGTTAACTGTGAGCAGCGTATCCACTTGTTGGGCATTCGATCTTACGAATTGCGACTCAACGTCTCCGTTGACGGTGAGTTTCGTTACGTTAGAAGTATCTTTAAAAAGACGCATCCCCGTTTCAGCGCCGTTACCTGGTGCGCATTCTCCGCTCGTATACAAACCACCGAAATACCAGCAAAAATTCCGGTCGGTACGAAAGAACATTGTGGCGTCTTGTACGCCGAGCTTATGGTACGTACTCCCCATGTTTAGCTTCGTGCCATTACCTTCTATGGTTTTGAATTGCGTTGCAGTTTCAATGATGCCGTCGGCGTAAAGTGCGCCCAGGCGTGCCGTACCAGTTGAATCAACACTCAAACCCTTAGTGGGAACGCCATTGGCATCGATTGCGGTGACCAAGTTCACGCCGCCGGTTGCGCGCACGTTGAATGAATTTCGAATTGATGGGCCGTTTGCGGGGCCTGCGTTGTAGTCGAGCGGCGTCGAATCCGCCCAAACAAATGAGCCTTCGCCTGCGGCTTTCGCTTGCCGCCCCGCAGCGACACTGAAGTCACCCGAGGCAGTGTTACTGGTTCCCGCGAGTACAGTGGAGTACGCGCCGCTCGCGAAGTTGGCGCCGCCACCGCTTACTGTTGCGCCGCTGCCGATGGCTCGGTTACCCGTGCCGCCGCTCACGGTCGCGTAGGTGTTCGTTGCTTGATTTGAGTCACCGCCGCCAACCGTCGCGAGGTTTGCCGCACGATTGCCGACGCCTCCGCCGATCGTGCCAAAACTCGCGACCACGGCGTTATTTTGGAAGACGCCGCCCACATTGATATTGCCGCCGCCCGCAATCGTGGCGCCGATGATCGTGCCGCCGCCGAGCGTATTCAGTTCATGTCCATTGATGACGTTCGGCGGTGTGTCGACCGTGGTGCCGCTGCCTGCGGGTTGTGTGATGCGCAGACCATGCTGCTTACCTGCAATCGTTGCGCGGAAATCTTTGCCGCCGCTCACGATTCGCATATTTTGAGCGTCTGTGGTTCCCAATAGTCCGGGTACGCCAAACGCATTCCCGCCGTTCACAAACGCACCATTCACGCCGCCACCGCCCACGTTGTCCGGCGCGCAAGTCCAGATACCCGAGCCATTGCTTTTCGGCACTTCGCCATTGGCACAACCTTGCGGCAGGATGTAGCCGAAGGCGAGCTCGATCCGTCCGCTGGTGGTGAACGAGCCATTGGTCACGTTGGGGCCGGTGGCGATGATGCCTAAGCCGCTGTCTATCTGAGTGACGGTACCGCCCGTTGCGCCGCAGCCTCCAAGCAGAAACGAGTTGACCGCTTGCGGCGTATTGCGCGTGCCGCTTCCGAGCGCGAGCCCGTCGGTGAGCGCGGTGCCGGTCAAGCCTGCAATTTTTCGGCTGATGATGGTTGCATCTGTCGGCGTGAAAATCGGATTGCCGAGGCCGTCGCGATCGTCGGTGACGCGCAGGCCGCAGGCGGGGCAATTGATGGTTGCTTCAACCGTTGGCGCGTCGCCGGGGGCGAAGGCGGTGTTCGCCACGAGCGGCGCGCCACGAATGCCAAGCGCGTAGCGCGTGAGCACTAGGCCTTCGTTGGTGAGCGTGGAATTGCCATCGTCAAACGGGCAGGTTTGCGCGAGTGCGCTGTGCGGAAAAGCGCTTGTTATCGCTGCGGCGATTGCAAGTTTCACGAATGGGAAAGACTTCAGTGTCATAGAGCCCCCTGAGGTTTAAGTGTGCGATTTGACGAATAAAGAGAAAGAGGAGATGAGCGATGGCAAGCGATGCAGTTTTGCCAACATTGCATTTACTACTGATCTAGCACCTGCGCCAAAACGCCAATTTAATTCGGCATTACCGATGGAAATAAGCTATTTCGAAAAACACGATTTCATCATTGATCGCCCAGTAAAAATGGTCGATCAAAGTCTGAGCTAGATTCTTCAAAGAATCCCGCGCATGCCGCAGGAATACGCCATGAAGTCGCGCAGCTCTGGCCAGGTTTTGCGTGCGGCGTTCGCTGGAATGCCGACGCCGTTAGTGACGGCGCTGTCGCGAAGCCCTAACTCAGCGCGGACTTTGATCAGGCCATCGACGAGCGGGTTTTGTGTGCCGTCGCCGTCGACGTCGTAGCAGTTTGCGGGCAGAGCGTTGTAGCGCTGGAAACAGAAGGTCTCGCTGCCGGGAGCGCCGCATCTGCCCCCAATGACGAGCTTTCCCTCGCTTGCAATACGAGCGGTGCTTGGGCGCGCCTCGCCCGAGGCGCTGCCGCTGAAGCTCGAAAAGAAGATATTAAATTGTCCATCGAGAGCGGTGTTACCGAGTAACTGGAAACCGCAGAACTCATCGGTAAATTGAATGGGCGGTCGGCTCCCGCTACCAGAAAAAACGATTCGTTCGCCGCCTTGGAGGATGGCTACAGCGAAAGTAACCCCGAAATTGCATGTGGACGTCTGCCCAAGTTCATACCGAAAACCATTTGGTACGAGAACGGGATTGATACGAATTCCATTCGCGCCGAATGAGGTGTCAGGCGCACCGTTCGGAAGAAAGCGCACCAAACCCGGCCCTGTCTCATCACCGAAAATCGCCGCCAATAGTTTGCCGTCAGGCAATACAAATGTGGCACCGACGGTATTTACGCTGGGGGAAGCAAACAACAGTACGCCGTCGCTATCGTATGTCGTATCAAGAGTGCCGTTCACGTTCAGGCGTATAGCGAGTACATTGTTATTGAGAGTGCGCGTAACCGTATGCGTGACGATTTTGCCGTTGGGTAATAGGGTCACAGCGCTTCGATCCGCACCCTGAGCAACCTGCGAGAACTGAACAACCGTCACGCCGCTCGTGCCAAAAGTCGTATCGGGCGTGAGATCCGAGTTGTATCGAAACACGATCTGCAGCGGATCAGTTGGCCGAATTGCACTAACAACGACGCGCCCGTCTGTTTGTTCGGCGAGCGCGACAGAGGACTGGCTGATGTTTGTGTAGGCGGCAACGCTCGCGAACCCATTGCCGTCAATAGCGCCGTTCGCAGTGAGGCGAACGAAACACGTTAGTCTCGTATCACGACAAGTTCCCGCAAGCAAGAAGCGACCGTCGGCGAGACGGATGATGGATGTAGCGCGCGAGTTGTAGTTAGTGATGAGGCCATTGTTTGCATCAAAGATGGATTCCCGACCCGACCAAACGCCATTGGTGCCGAAACTCGTATCGAGTGAACCGTCTAAGTTGTAGCGCGCGGCGCAAAAGAAAACGCCGTTGAATTGAGCTATCGGCGAGTTGGTGACAGTGCAAGTGCCAGCCGCGACCAGCTTGCCATCAGGCTGAACGACCATGTCGCTCAGAGTCTCTGTGCCGCCCCCGATATTGCTAATCAACATGCCGCTTCCGTTGAACGTGGTGTCAAGCGTCCCCGCCTGCGCATGCGCGTTGTGTGCTAGGAGTGTTCCTAGGACGCTTGCGCAAATAACCCATCCGAAGCGTCGGAATGAATGAGAAAGCGATTGACGATAGTTTTGGAAAAGCATGGTGCCCCCGGTTAAAAAAAACGCGATTCAAATGTGGTGCGAGCAAGGCAAGCAAACAAGCTAGCGCGGGCGCGGCAAAAAAGCGTACTTCGGTTATGACGTAATCCGTGGATCAAACTGGACATGGAAAACCCCGTAGTGACACGTTGAAGAAGCGGCTGCGAGGGCGCATTGCTTCGTTATCGGCGAGCGGGTGTACAGACGTGCACGTCGCTCACCGACGCCTTGCACTGCATCCCTATCGCCGACTTATTCAGCGTTTTTCTAGATGGCTCAGTGCGGTTCGTTCGGGGCATTTGTGGGCGCGGCCAAGCCGGCGCCTACCTATCGTTCAGCGAACAGCATGGGTTCATTGGTAGATAAACGTCGTCCGGAGCGTGCGTGACGCAGCTAAACAGTTCGGGTAACTTTCTGCGTTTTATGGCGATCGCATGCTTTTGTCAGAATGTCTTCGATGTTTGCGTCTTCTGTTGCAAGGGGCGGAATGAGCCGCACGCGATTCGTCGATAAGTGTTACGAACATGAAAACAATCAGCGCGAGTAAATCGCTCAAAAAGGTTCCGGGGTGTGAGTTCAATTCCTGATTTAACGCAACTGATCGGCGCAGCAGCGGCAGGCGATGAGGAAGCAAAAAACCGCCTCTACGAACGCGCGTATCCCGAGCTTCGGCGGCTTGCGCATTCGCGGCTTTTTCGTCACGGCGGCGCGGGCGACATGCAGACGACGGAGTTGCTTTCCGAGAGTTTTTTGCGCTACGTCGCGGTGGGCGACCTGCGCGTGCAGGATCGCGTGACGTTTTTTTCTTATGCGTCGAACATCATGCGCTCGGTGATTTTCGATTCGGTGCGCGCACTCAATGCTGAGAAACGCGGCGGCGGAAATGTTGTATCACTATCGACTGAAATCGCCGATCGCGTAGGCATTGAGGTTGAGCGGTTTCTTGATCTGGAAAGCGCGCTCAAGCAAATGGAAGAGGTCGAGCCACGTCTGGCGCAGGTCGTTGATATGCGCTTCTTCGGCGGCTTGGACTGGGAAGAGATCGCCACCGCGCTCGAGGTTAGCTCCAAGACTGTGCGTCGCGATTGGGAGCGAGCGCGGCTTTTGTTACGCGCGATGCTGATCTGATTGCGCGTGTGCCACTGCTGGTCTATGTGCTCGCTATCGGGCGCAATAGCGGAGACGCACTTATGCGCGGATAGCGAAAGTGAAACTACTTAAGTTTGTCCTCTGCGGTTTTCGCGGTATCGCTTACTTTGTCGCCACCACCGCTAACTGCTAGTGACTCTTTGTCGCTGAGCAAACGAACGTCGGACTCTGACGATTTTGTAGATGCGTGAGCACTTGTCAATGAGTCAATGCCAAATAATTTGAAACTAAACATGTTTATACCTTTCGCTGCGAGGGCATGCAGAACGTGCTTGCCAAAGGCTATGGTATTACAGCGCCAAGCAATTCGTCGCTGAGAAAGAGGTGCGCGGTACCTCGCTCTCCCATTGGTGTGATTTGTCCAATCAAGTATCTTCCGCTCATGGCAAACTCGATGTGGTACTAATCTTCTGCCCCCGAGCGACTCCGATTTTTTTTGACCACGTCATTTGTTTGAGACACGCAGACTTCGCATCACTCGCCGCTGCGTGGTGGGGTTTGCGGGGCCGTCGAACTTTTGACTGGTGCGCCATGCTTCGTCTTCAAACTTTTGTGCCTCTTCGAAGCGCCCGGCTGCAGCAAGCGCATCGGCGCGCATGCGCTGCAGGCGAGGCTCCATACGAACGTTTGAAAAGCCCGTCTTGTTCGCCCACATGTCGAGCGCTTTTTCGCTCTCCGCAAGCGCGACGTCAACCTTCCCGCGTGCAGCCGCGATGCGCGCTAAACCGCCGTGTGCGAGCGCGATATGCGCGAGTTTGCGCTCATTGGCACGAGCAACAATTTCCTTAAATTGCTCGGCAGCGCCATCGAGATCGCGCATTTCGAATAACAAGTTGCCGTAGGCTTCGCGAAGCGCCAGCACCCTTTGATAATTGGGTTCGTAACGCGCGCTCACTTCATCGAGCGCGGCTTTGAGCACTCGCTTGGCATCGGCGAAGCGTCCTGCACCTTGATAAGCCGAACCGAGCAGCAGCCGCACCCAGCGCAGCGGCGCTTCAGACGCTACGTTGACCATATAGTGGCGCTCGATTTGTTCGAGAATCTCGATGGCCTCAGTGTGGCGTCCCTCATTGATGAGGGCATCCGCATAAGCGTTTCGTGCGCGGTTAGCCTCGGGAAGCGGTAGGGTTGCTGGAGGTAAGTCAGGCATCAGTTCGGCGAATATCTTGAGCGCCTCCTCACGCTTTCCATTGCTACCGTACACCAAGGCAAGCGTTTGCCGTAGCTGCCAGCTTGTGGGATTGGCGTTACCGCCGCTCTGCGCCATCAACGCAACACCTGCGCGCAAGGTATCGGCTGCCTCGTCAAAACGACTCAAAGCAAAATAAGCGAGTCCGAGGTTGGCATAAATTTGCGCGGTTTCGTTGACGTTTTGAGGAGAAAGCGATTGACCGAGCAGCAGGGCTTGCTTGTACAGCTCGATTGCTTTCAGGTAATCCAACTCATCGTTGTACGCAATTCCCAGGTCTGCAATCGCGGTGACTAAGCGTCTGCTCTGCGGTTCGTGTTTTTCGAGCAAAGCAATGGCGTTCGCCAAGGTTGCTTTTCGCTCGGCAGCCGCGCCGCGTCTGGTTTGTAAGGAGGCGGCCTTATATCGGAACCAATCCGCGCGCAACTTGCTGTCGTCCTTATTCGCGCGTTTGATCTGTTCGTCGGCTGCACGCAGTATTTCTTCGCAGCCGGTCGGCTTGGCCATGTAGCAGATACGATTGGCGCCTGCGAGTGTCCATTCAATGGCCTGATCACTCAATGGCGAATAGTATTTTTCGATGACCAGCCGTTGACGTTCTCGCAATTGGTCATAGCGCTTGTCTTCAGAAAGTTCGCGGTAAATTTCCGCAAAATAACCCAGCAAATCATGTTGCGTTTCTGGGAAGTCGGCGAAGTCTTTCTCAATCTTGGCGGCACTGACATCGAGCAATTCGCGTGCAGTCATTTGCCCGCGCGGTTTCTCATTGGCGATCCGCACGTCGCTTGAGCTGAATACACCAATCAAAAAATCGCGGATGGCATTGGCGCGTTGTGCTTCAAGCTTTGCTTGGTCCGCTTGCCACAAGGTTGCCGTGACGCCGCCGACAGTGGCCAAGCCGACAGCGGAGGCAGCCGTCACAGGAAGCCAATTGCGGCGCACGAACTTCGTTGCGCGATACGCCCAACTGTCGGCGCGCGCGAGAATCGGTTGGTGATTGAGATACCGCTCGATGTCATCGGCAAACGCCTGCACGGTGGCGTAGCGTTCGTTAGGGTGCTTTTTGAGTGCGGTGGCCAGAATGACTTCAAGGTCTCCGCTCAACGCGCGGCGCAATCGATCGGGTGTGGTGCCACGTAACTCGGCAATCGCCTCGGGCGTGAGTTCGGGCGCTGGATCGCTTGTTTTTTCGGTCAGCGGTTCAGCGGTGTTCGTACGGGGCGAAGACGTTAACAGGCGCGTTCTGCTCGCTGTCGATAGCCGACGTGGCTGCTCGCTCAAAATTGCGCGTTCCAACTCCAAGCGGCCGGTTTGTTTGGTCTCGTAGGGCGACGTGCCAGCGAGTAGGCGAAACAGCAGCACGCCAAGCGAATACACGTCGGACGTCACGCTGATCGGACGGCCATCAATTTGCTCGGGTGACGCGTAGTTAGGCGTGTGTGCCGTGCCGGTTTCAATTGTTAGATCGTTACCGCTACCGTCTTCGATCAATTTGGCGACGCCAAAATCGAGCAGCTTCAGTTGCCCGTTGTCTTGCACGAGGATGTTCGACGGCTTGATGTCGCGATGTACGACGAGATTGGCATGCGCATAGCTCAATGCGGCGCAAATCTGCATAAAGAGTTTTAGCCGCGCAGCGACACTTAACTTTCGTTCATCGGCCCAGCGATCGATTGGCGCGCCATCCACGTATTCGAGAATCAGGTACGCACCCGAGCCATCGGAGCGCTCGCCCGCGTCAAGCAGACGCGCGATGTTCGGATGCTCCAGTCGTGCGAGAAGTTTCCCCTCAACCTCAAAGCGGCGGCGCATGGCGTCGTTCGCGAAACTGCGTACAAGCTTTACAGCAGCGCGCCCGTCGTAGCGCCCATCATCGCGTAGCGCGAGCCACACTTGCCCCATGCCGCCCGTGCCGAGCAAGCGATCGATACGCCATGCGCCAAAGCGCTCGCCCGAGCCTGCGACGTGGGTGATTGGTTCGTTAGAACTGGCCGCGGCGGGAACCGCGGGCAAGGTCAGCTTGAAGTCAAGCGCTCGGCCATCTTCGGCGAAGGCACCTGCGAGCGCGCGGCGCACCTCGGCATCGGACTCGTCAAGCGCCGAGAGCCATGCGCGGCGAGCCTCCTCGGAGAGGTCTATCCCTTGGTCGATCAGTTCAGACAAGCGCGCGAGTTGCAGCGGGGTGAGCGACATTTATTTTTATAAGAGAGGATCCGCAAACAGCTTATCCGATTTTCGCGTGCCCAACGAGAACGACATCAGCACGAGCGCAGGCACACAACGATAAGCACAAATTGCGCTATATCACTGTTTGTAAATGCGCCATAACGCTTGACGTACATGGCAATAAAATAATTTATCAAAACAAGTTATTTTTTCAATGTATGCCCATTAAAAAAGACGTTACATAGATAAACTTATATAGTGTTTTGTCGAATCCTATGCACGCTGCGGCAATACGCCATGACGCTCCAACGCTTGGCGTCGGGTTGTGCGTGGCGCGTTCGAGCCGTTGGTGCGGTGCTGTCAGCGCTGTCGGTCGCGCACGTCAGAGATCGTCGCTGAACAAACGCACGCAAGCACGACCGCACGCATGGCTCGCGCATTGTTGCAGTCGCGGCGCCACGGCGTGAGCGCTGCGCTCGCGATCTGTCTTACTTCTTCACGCAGGTGAATGAAGTGCCGCTCGCTGTACAGCTTTTGAAGTCGGGAGCGACGGGTCGCCAGATTCGGCCAGACTTGCCGTAGAGCGTGATCTCGTAGTTGCACACCATTGTGTTTGCATCAAGCATTTCGGCAGACTTCACGCGAACCGCCGCTGGCGTGGCGTACCAGCCTTGACCTTGATTCACGCCAGCGAACAACATTTCGTCGGGGCACTTGATGGGCTGCACTCTTGAGGGCGTGAGCGGCTCCGGGATACTGCCGAGGCCGGTCACGGGCTTGCTGATGTCGGAGACGCTTTGTGCGGCGCAGATCGTGGTGAGCGTGAGGCTCAGCGCGAATGCGAACGACCGGCGCGATCTGGCAATGGATGGTTTGTACGATGGCATGGTTTGATCGAGAAGAACGCTAATGCCACAGAAGACGCTATTGCGCACTGAAAATGGACATCGCCTCAA